>CAYZAT010000252.1:1766-6145 GCA_964476475.1 uncultured Pirellulales bacterium | reverse complement strand
CGCCAGAGGTGGACACACACTACCTTACGAATTGGAAATGCCGGATAGGAGAATCGTTATGTCACGCAAATCATGGCTTATTTCGATGTCACTGATCTTGACCTTCTCACTGTGTATTCAGAATCAATCTCAGGCGGATTTAGCCGACAGCTTTCAAAATCCGCCCTCCTGCGCCCGGCCGGCGGTTTATTGGGTCTGGGTCAACGGATTGTCCGATCGACAACAGATGACCTATGAGCTCGAACAATATAAGGCCAAAGGAGTCCGCAGGGTCTATATCTTCGACGTCGGCGCCCGGGACCTGCAAAAAATCGTTCCGGCCGGACCGGCTTTCATGGGACCGGAATCCGTCAAGGCCATCGGGCATGCCGTCAGAGAAGCCACACGACTGGGTCTGGAAGTCGGTCTCGTGACGTCGAGCAGTTGGAACTGCGGCGGTCCCTGGATCGAGCCTGAATACGCGAGCATGGGTCTATACCACCACACGCAAACCGTCGAAGGCCCGCTTAAATTTTCCGAAATCCTTCCGTTTCCGACCCTTCCCAAACGAACGCCTAAAGGTCCCGACGGTTTGCCCCTGTATTACAAAGATGTCGCGGTCCTGGCCACACCCGAGGCCCAACGACTGGCCGGCCACGAATTCATTTTTGAGCTGGCGCCGCCGGGAATCCATCGTATTGACCGGGCGGTCCTGACCAACACGCCAAGCGGCGATGAAGAGCAATACGGTCCAATGCACTTGTTCACGAAGGATTTTGCCGTCTTGGCTTCGACAACGAACACCGATCCGGAAGCCTTTAGAGAAATCACCCGCACAACACTGAAACCGAACGCAGAAGCGCAAACCTTCCGCTTCGAGCCGGTTCAAGCGCGATATGTCAAGCTCATCATACTCTCCGGCTATAACACCAAAGATGACAAGATTCAATTGGGTGAATTCGAGGTTTATTCAACGCAGGGCACGAACGTCGTCGGGGCCTACCATGCGGACGGCAGCAAGACGGCGGCCAATCTGTTGCATTACAGCTCGGCACTGGGCCAGGAGCGGGAATGGACCGCCGCGAATATTCACGACGGGAAGACATCCGGCGCAGAAGGAAGCTGGTGCTCGGCCGGGGCCCCGCGGCCCGTGATTGAAAATATCCACTCTATTGTCAATGTGACCGGGTATCTGGATAAACAAGGACGGTTAACCTGGGATGTCCCGCCGGGCAAATGGACGATTATGCGGTTCGTCTGCGCCAACACGGGAGCGAAACTGGTCCTGCCCAGTCCCAAATCCGGTGGGCTTGCCATGGATCATTTCAATGCCGAAGCGACCCGGATGCATTTCAATTACCTGATCGATCTCTTGGAGAAAGAACTTGGAAATTTAGAAGAGACGGCGTTGAAGCATACCTATGTATGCAGCTATGAGCTAAGCGGCTCGACGTGGACGCCGGATTTGTTGCAGCAGTTCGAGACACGCCGGGGTTATGATATGACGCCATACCTGCCGGTCCTGTTGGGTTCGGTCGTTTGCGATCATGAGACGACCGAGCGATTTCGTTATGACTTCCGCAAAACGCTGGGCGATCTCTTGGTTGACGCTTTCTACAAACCGGCCAGAGAGATATCCAACGAAAATGGTTTACTGCTCTGCGCCGAGGCGGGCGGACCCGGACCGCCTTTGCATCAGGTACCCGTCGACGCCTTAAAGGCGCTCGGTGCACTGGACATTCCACGCGGCGAATTCTGGAAAGAGCATAACGTCTGGGTCGTTAAGGAAACGGCGTGCGCCGCGCATATCTACGGCAAGAAGGTCGTGGACATGGAAGCCTTCACAAGCTGGCGGCACTGGCAGGACGGGCCGTTCGATCTCAAGCCGATCGCCGATCGCGCGATGTGCGGCGGAACCAATCATTTTACCTTCCATACGTCCGCTCACAATCCGCCGGACGCGGGTTTGCCGGGCTGGGTGTATCACGCCGGAACGCATATGAATCCATCCCTGGCCTGGTGGCCGAAAGCCGGAGCGTTTATCGACTACCTGTCACGATGTAGTTATCTGCTGCAAGAAGGGCTGTTCGTCGCCGACGTCTGCTATTACTACGGCGACCAGGGATTCAACTTCGTGCCGCCCAAGCATGTCGATCCGTCTTTAGGGTACGGCTACGATTACGATGTCACCAATGCCGAAGTGATTCTGACCCGCATGAGCGTCGAGAACGGCCGGCTGGTTTTACCGGACGGGATGAGTTATGCGATCCTGGTCCTTCCCGAGCGGGAGGATATGGACCTGGCGGTTCTGAAAAAGATCGAAAAGCTCGTAAAAGCGGGCGCCACCGTCGTTGGCCGCAAGCCGACAAAAGCCAACGGCCTGACTGGCTATCCGCAGCGAGATGAGAAAGTCAAAACACTCGCCGGCACCCTCTGGGGACCGTGCGACGGCCAGACGGTCACAGAGCATCGATACGGAGAAGGCACGATCATCTGCAATCGCGGCCTCCGCGAGATTTTGCAGAGCCGGGGCACGGGGCCGGATTTTGGATTTAACAGCGCCAATGGGGAGAAAGCCGATATCGACTACATCCACCGCCGAACGCCGGAGGCCGATATCTATTTCGTCAGTAACAGAACCATGCAATGGCAAGACGTCGAGTGTACCTTCCGCGTCTTTGATAAGATTCCGGAAATGTGGGACCCGGTAAGCGGCAAAATGCACCCGCTCGGTGTTTATCGTTCCGTAGAAGGCGGGACACAAGTCCCCCTGCGACTGTCCCCCGCCGGGTCGGTCTTTGTCGTATTTCGTAAAGATGCGCCGAGAAATCATCTCGTCTCCGTCACGCGAGATAGCCGCCCAATCATACCGAACTCAGACATTGAAATCCTCCCCGGGCCATCCGCCAACCTGGAGTTGCGAGTCTTCCGACGCGGATCCTACGTCTTCAAAACGGCTCGTGGAAAACAGAAGAAAGCCGAGGTGAAAATTGTCCCGGCGTCTCATGAAATTACAGGCTCCTGGGACGTTCGATTCCCGGAAGGCTGGGGCGCTCCTACGGCAAAGACGTTCCCCGAACTTATTTCATGGACGGAAGCTTCCGATGAAGGCGTTAAATATTTTTCGGGCATTGCAACGTACCATAAAGAGTTCACGCTTTCCGCCAGACAGTTGCGGAGCAACAAAGCGGTTTATCTCGATCTTGGCTGCGTCCGATTCGTCGCCGACGTTCATCTCAACGGCAAGCATCTCGGCATCCTCTGGAAACCGCCTTTCCGCATAGAGATCACCGACGCAGCCAAAGTCGGCGGGAACGAACTCGTCGTCGAGGTCGCGAACACCTGGTCGAACCGCCTCGTCGGCGACGCCAACGGTCCTGAAGGCCAGAGGTATTGCCGGACGAATATGACGAACTCACTGACCTGGGAGAAGCCCTGGAAGGAAACGCCGCTCCTCGAATCCGGTTTGCTGGGACCCGTGCAACTGGTGACGGCAAAAAAGCGGAATATAAAACTGCCAAAGTGACATCGATCCGCCGTGTTGGAGAAGAATGAGTGAAACTGAAACGCTACGAAGGCAATCCGATCCTCTCTCCACATCCGACGAACGCGTGGGAGAACCTGGCCGTCTTCAACGCGGCCGCCTGGTACGACGAGGACAAAAAGCAGGTTTTGCTACTGTACAGAGCCGCTGAGGCGGATCCTGAATATAAATGCTATTTCGGTCTGGCTATAAGCAATGACGGCTACCATTTCGAGCGGGTCAGTGACGAACCGATGATCGGGCCCAGCGTGGACGGCTTCGACGCAAGTACGATCCAGGACCCGCGCATGGTAAAAATTGGCGAGTGGTTTTATATCACCTATGCCTGCCGATTTTTCCCGTTCGGCCAGTTCTGGATACCCAAAGAGCAACAAGTCAAACATCCCGTCTGCCCGCCGGATGTCCCTCGCGTGATTCGCAACAACGCCACGAGCACCGGTCTTCTACTCACGAAGGATTTCAAGACCTTCATCCGCGCCGGGCGGATCACCGATCCCCTGCTCGACGACCGCGACGTGATTCTCTTCCCGGAGAAGATCAACGGCCAATACTGGATGATCCATCGCCCGCTCGAATGGGTCGGTCCCGAGTACGGCGTCGAACAGGCCGCGGCGTGGATATCCTCGGCCGATGATCTGCTCGGATTCCGCAAATCGAGCCTGCTCATTAAACAGAAATACGATTGGGAAGCGGGCAAAATGGGCGTCAACACGCCGCCCGTCAAGACCGAGCACGGCTGGCTGACCCTCTACCACGCCGTCGGTTCCGACACGTACTATCGCATCGGGGCACTACTCCTGGACCTCGACGATCCGACGAAGGTCTTGCACCGCACGACCGACTGGATCCTGCAGCC
>CAYZAT010000252.1:0-1756 GCA_964476475.1 uncultured Pirellulales bacterium | reverse complement strand
AAGAAAACTATGAAATTGATGGCTACTATCAAGGCTGTGTTTTTCCATGCGGCAAGGTCATCATCGACGGAACGCTCTTCGTCTATTACGGCGCCGCTGATAAGTACGTGGGCGTTGCCACGTGTCCGCTCGACGAGCTTTTGGACTATCTACTTTCGTGCCCGGCTTAAACGAAAGGAATCTCAATGAAGCTGCAACTTCACACCATCGATATTCTCATCATCGCCGGTTATTTGCTTGTCGTTATCGCGCTCGGCTGGTTGCTCTCCAAGCGGGCCTCGAAGAACCTCAGCGCCTACTTCCTCGGCGGCCGGTCCCTACCCTGGTACGTCATCGGCACCTCGCACGGCGCCAGCGGCTTCGACATCACCGGCACGATGTGGTTCGTCGCAATGCTCTTCACCTACGGCGTCAAGGCCGCGTTCATCCCGTGGATCTGGCCGCTCTTCGACCGCGTTTTTCGCCAGGTCTATCTCGGCCCCTGGATCAGGCGATCCAACGTCCTGACCGGCGCCGAGTGGATGAAGACCCGCTTCGGCACCGGCTCAGGCGGCAACCTCTCGCACATCAGCGTCGTCCTCTACGCCCTGGTCGCGACGGTCGGTTTCCTCGGATACGCCTTCATCGGCATCGGGAAATTCGCGGAAGTCTTCTTCCCGTGGAACCTCGCCGTCGGCCCGCTCTCCTCCGCCGACGTTTACGCCATCCTCATCCTGATCGTCACCACCGCCTATCTTCTCCTGGGCGGCTGGTATAGCGTCGTGCTAACCGACCTGATTCAATTTCTCCTGCTGACGGTCGCTTCGGTATTCATCGCCGCGGTCGCCATTGATAAGGTCAGCCCCGACGCCCTCGCCAAAGTCGTGCCGGAGGGCTGGAACCAGCTCCGTCTCGGCGCCAGGCTCGACCTGGACTGGAGTAACCTGATCGCCCAGCTTAACGACAAAATCGTCAACGACGGCTACTCCCTCTTCGGCGTCCTCATCATGATGATGTTGCTCAAGGGCCTGCTCGTGAGCATGGCCGGGCCGACGCCGGGCTACGGAATGCAACACGTCCTCTCGACGCGCAATCCGCGCGAAGCCGCGCTGGAGAACTGGTGGATGTCCATCGTGCAGCTCGTACCGCGATTCCTGATGATTACCGGCATCGCCATCCTGGGCCTGGTTTACTTCAGCCCCCAGGTCAACGAGATGCTCGCCGCGGGTGAATCCTTCGATTTCGAGAAGATTCTGCCGCTGGTCATCCGGGATTTCGTCCCGGTCGGTCTTGTAGGCGTATTGCTGGCCGGGCTGCTGGCCGCGTTTATGAGCACGTTCGATTCGACGGTGAACGCCGGAGCCGCCTACATCGTCAACGACATCTACAAACGCTACATCAAACCGGACGCGCCCGCCAAGCGCTACGTGCATTTCGGCTATTTCTGTTCCATTTTTCTCGTCCTCCTCGCTATACTCATCGGCGTTTTCAAAATCGAGTCCATCCACGACATCACCACATGGATCACGTTCGGCCTCTACGGCGGCTACGTCGCCCCGAATATCCTCAAATGGCACTGGTGGCGCTTCAACGGCTACGGCTACTTCGCCGGCATGATCGGCGGGATCATCGCCTCCCTCGTGCCGCTCCTGATCTGGCCCGATATGAACAAAATGTACGTCCTCCCTTTCAGCCTCCTCGTCAGCACGCTCGCCTCGGTCATCGTGTGCCTCCTCACGAAGCCCGAAAACGACGACGTGCTCGAAAGCTTCTACCG
>CAYZAT010000251.1:0-6185 GCA_964476475.1 uncultured Pirellulales bacterium | reverse complement strand
AATGTGACCAACGCGGAAAGGTTATGCCGCTGGGTACTTTTGCTGCGCTGCCGGTGATGATGATTATCATTATGGAGGAATTCAAGCTGCTTTGAGAAAGCGATCCCATCAGAAATGTAAAAGCCTTCCAGAGCAGCACACTTTGGAAGGCTTTTTTTATGGCTATGTGCATTTTAGAAAGGGCCTGTCATGAAAGAAACAGACGAAACACCCTGGCACGAACGAGACGACTTCTGGAAAACCATCGGACCGCTCATCTTCACGAGCAAGATCATTGAAGCGGCGCCTCAGGACATCGAGCATGCAATTACGATGATGAAGCTGGAGCCGGGCGCGCGAATTTGCGATTTGTGCTGCGGTATCGGCCGGCATAGCGTGGAACTGGCGAAAAGAGGCTTTCAGGTCACGAGCGTGGACCGGACCATACACTATCTCGAACGAGCGAAGGCCAAAGCCAAAGCGGAGAGATTGGACATCGAATTCGTCCACCAGGATGCGAGGAACTTTCGCCGGCCGGTTGCGTTCGACGCGGTCATCAATTTATACACCTCATTCGGTTACTTTAAAGACCCGGGCGAGAACATTGCTGTGCTGGAGAATATTAACGCGTCTCTTAAGCCCGGCGGTAAACTGCTCATGGAATTGATGGGCAAAGAGGTGCTCGCGCGAATCTTCCAGGAGCGGGATTGGCGGCAAGAGGACGATACTATCCTTCTGGAAGAGCGAAAAGTCGGGAAGAACTGGGAATTCATCGAAGCCCGCTGGATTCTCTTCAAGGGCGGTCAAAAGCACGAACAGACCTTCTTCACGAAGCTTTACTCGGCCGTTGAGTTGATTGAGATGTTCAGCCGGTGCGGCTTTAAGGCGATGGAAACCTTTGGCGGCCTGGACGGATCGCCCTATGACCTGAAGGCGAATCGGCTTACGGTACTCGGTTGCAGATAATGTAAAAGCCGGGAATTTTCTAAACCTTTGCTTGACATGGACCGAATAATATGATAAAGATGGATACTGTAGCTTTTGAAAGGTGTGGCTTGAATATGATGATGAGAAACATAGACATCGCGATTATTTTCATTATTGCGGAGACGCTCAAGCTGCCCTGAGAAAGCGATCATACTATGAAATGAGAAGCCTTCCAGAGCAGCCCACTCCGGAAGGCTTTTTTTATGATGAACTCCGTAACATTGGAGTAGAAGCATGACATTCGAATTCGACGGTGAAAAGTATAAACGAGCATCGGGCCAGCAGAAAACATGGGGTAAGGGGCTGATTTCCGAGTTGGAGCTTGCGGGACACGAAAGAATTCTGGACCTTGGCAGCGGCGACGGTGCGCTGACCGCCGAATTGGCGGAACTTGTACCGAGCGGATGTGTGCTGGGTATCGACGCATCGAAGAGTATGATCGCCACAGCAAGGAAAGACCACTCCGGGGCGAATTTGCGATTCGAACGGTTGGATATGAATGAAATGGACTTCGAGCCCGGTTTCGACGTAGTCTTTTCCAACGCTACGCTGCACTGGATCAAAGATCATAAAAGGCTTTTAAGAAAAGTATTTGAGTGTCTGAGGGATCGAGGCAATGTGCGTTTTCAGTTTGCCGGCGATGGAAACTGCCCGAATTTCATACAGATCGTCCGTGAGGTGATGGCCGAGAATTCGTATGTCGATACTTTCTGCGATTTCGAATGGCCGTGGTACATGCCGACATGCCGGGAGTATCAGACGCTTATGGATGAGATGCCTTTCAGGGAAAAGAAGATCTGGTGTACTGATGGCGATAAATTCTTTGAGACGTCCGAGGCGATGACAGGTTGGATTGATCAGCCTTGTCTCGTCCCGTTTTTAGGTTGTCTCGCCGAACGGGATAAGCGTGCTTTCCGAAACGCCGTAGTCGAACGGATGTTAGCCCGGACACAACAAGCCGATGGCACGTGTCTTGAATTGTTTCGAAGGATCAACGTACGGGCTCGAAAATGAAGGCGGTTTGCTTGACAGATAAGACCGATTTGCTTATGCTGCAACGTTTAATTTAATGCATATGAGGAATGAATAGATGTCGGATAAGAAAAATAAAGGTTATCGCGATACCCTGAATCTGCCCAAGACGGGCTTCTCGATGAAGGCCAACCTGGTGCAGCGCGAGCCGCAGATGCGCAAAGAATGGGCGAAATCGGACCTTTACGCGAAAATCAGGGCCGCGCGGCACGGTGCGGATTTGTACACGCTGCACGATGGGCCGCCCTACGCCAACGGCGACATTCATATGGGCCACGTCATCAACAAGGTCCTGAAGGATTTCGTCGTTAAGTATAAGACGATGTCCGGCTTCGATGCGCCGTACGTGCCCGGCTGGGATTGTCACGGCTTACCCATCGAATCGAAGGTCGTGACGGAACTCGGCGACAAGATTCGCGAAATGAGCAAACGCGACATCCGCAAGCTTTGCTACAAATATGCCGGCAGATACGTCAAAATCCAGAGCAAGCAGTTCCGGGAGCTTGGCGTCCTCGGCGATTTCGATCATCCGTATCTCACATTCAAACCGTCTTACGAAGCCGGGATTCTGGAAGTCTTCGCCGATCTGGTCGGCAAAGGCCTGGTCTATAAACAACTCAAGCCGATTCACTGGTCGATCGGATGCGAGACAGCTTTAGCTGAGGCCGAGTTGGAATACAAAGATATCTCCTCGCCGAGTATCTTTGTGAATTTCCCCGTTGCTGTCGAAAGCCTCGATAAGCTCATCGAGCTGGGCCTGATCGAGCAAGCCGATATCGATAGCTCGAAGGTCAGTTTTATGATCTGGACGACGACGCCCTGGACGCTGGCGGCCAACCTGGCGATTGCCGTGCATCCCCACCTCGACTATACGACGTTACAGTACGAGAAGGACGACACACGATATACCTCCATCATCGGTACGGATCGAACGGAAGCCATCATCGCCGCCGGTGAGCTTCAAGAGGGGCAATACACCATCGGTGAAAAAATCGTCAAAGGCAGCGACCTCGAAGGGCTGCGCTATCTTCATCCGTTCGTCGAAAACAATCCCACGGATAAAGACGCCTACATGGTCATCCTCGCCGAATACGTGACGACCGAGGACGGCACGGGCCTCGTCCATACGGCCCCCGGCCACGGCGTCGAGGACTATATGTCGGGTCAAAAGTACG
Organism: uncultured Pirellulales bacterium; assembly: GCA_964476475.1. GTDB lineage: Bacteria > Planctomycetota > Phycisphaerae > Sedimentisphaerales > Anaerobacaceae > JAFGTG01. The sequence continues at coordinate 3,012 of CAYZAT010000251.1, read as the reverse complement.
GCCTGGCCGTCTATTCACCCGTCATGGACGATGGGCGCTACGACAATACCGTGCCGGAATGGCTCAAGGGCAAGAGCGTGCTGCAAGTCGATCCCGTTGTTAACGACGATTTAAAACGAAGGGGCTTACTCTATGCCGTCGGCGAGATCACGCACAGTTATCCCCATTGCTGGCGGAGCAAAGGCCCGGTCATCTTCCGCGCCACGGAGCAGTGGTTTGTCAGTGTCGATAAGGAACTGCCGGAAACGGGCAAGTGCCTTCGCGATATGGCGCTCCAAAGCGTTCAGGATGTCAGGTGGATTCCCGGCTGGGGCCAGAAGCGCATCGCCGGGATGCTCGAATCCCGGCCGGACTGGTGCATCAGCCGCCAGCGTAGCTGGGGACTGCCGATCCCGGTCTTCCTCAATCCGCAGGGCGAAACACTGCTGACGAAAGACTCCGTGATGGCCGTGGCGAAACACGTCGCCGAGAACGGCTCGGATAGCTGGTTCACCCATTCGCCCCGCGAGATCCTGGGCGATGATTTCGAACTGCCCGGAGGATTTAGCCTCGACGAGCTTCAGAAGGAAGAGAACATCTTCGACGTCTGGTTCGAGTCGGGCTGTAGCTGGTTCAGCGTCTGCGTGAAGGAGTCCGGCTGGCCCGTACCGGTGGATTTATATCTGGAAGGCTCGGACCAGCATCGCGGCTGGTTCCAACTATCTTTGCTACCCGGCTTAGGCGCGACGGGCAAGCCGCCCTTCAAGAGCGTCCTGACGCACGGTTTCACCGTCGATGAAAAAGGCATGAAGCAGTCGAAATCGCTGGGCAACTATATCAACGCCCAGGAGGAAATCGCGAAATACGGCTCCGACATCCTCCGGCTGTGGGTCTCCAGCGTCAATTACCAGGAGGACGTCCGCTGTAACGACGAGATCATCGGGCGAACGCAGGACGCCTATCGCAAGATCAGAAATACGCTGCGTTACCTCTTCGGCAACATTAACGATTTCGATCCGAGCCAAAAGAGCGTCCCCTATAGTGAGATGTTCGAGATCGACAAGTGGGCCATGCAGCAATTGCAGAAGCTGACCGCCAATGTCACCGAGGCGTACGACAATTTCATTTTCCACCGGGTCTTCTCGCTGCTCTATAATTTCTGCACGGTCGAGATGAGCAGCATCTACATGGACGTGCTCAAGGACCGGATGTATTGCGACGCCGCCGATAGCCTATCCCGACGAAGTGCCCAGACGGCGATGTACAATATCTTAGACGCCCTCGTGCGGATGTTGGCGCCGATTTTGGCCCACACGGCCGAAGAGGCCTGGGCGGCGATGACATTCAAATCTCAGGACGTGGACAGCGTGCATCTGGCGCACATGCCGAAGGTCGATGATTCGATTGACTGCAAAGGCGACGAGCCGCGGTGGCAGAAAGTCATGGCGCTGCGCGACGAAACGCTACGCACACTCGAAGGGTTGCGCCAGAGCAAGACTATCGCCAGTAACCAGCAGGCATGCGTCACATTCAATTGCGACGAAGATGATACGGAATTTATCAATGCATTCGGGCTCAAAGCATTCGCTGCTCTGTGCATCGTTAGCGAGGTCAAATTGCAAAAAACCTCCGGCGAAACAAGCGTCTCGGCCCAGAAAAGCTCCTACGCCAAATGCCAGCGCTGCTGGAACTACTGGCCCAGCGTCGGCGCCGACGAAACGCATCCCGACCTGTGCAGACGATGTATCGAAGTAATATCCGGCTAAACAATGACCTATCATTGCGACCGAACCGCCGTGCGCGCTCGTGTCATTTCGACCGAGCGCAGTGAGCGGAGAAATCTGGTTTCGAAGGGATGACGGGGCGAATCGGTCAGTTTGAGTAAAGAATTAGAGGAGTATCAGATCTTATGAACAGAGCCAGGTTGTCGATTGTTTTGTTATGCGTCTTCGCAAGCGCCCTCCAAGCTGGATCGGATGTCACGTTTATCTCTTCAATGGACACTCTCCAGTGGGAAAAAGTCGCCGAGGGCGTCTGGAAAGCGTCAATGGGTACGAAGGAACTGGCGTCGATGGATTATGCAGCGCCGCCGAAGCTAAAAGCCCTATCCGAAATGGGGCAAGCGACGTTTCCCTTCGAGCCCAAGGACACCCGTGGTCAGATCAATGCCTCCGGCGTTAATATCAGGCTGCCGCTGGACGCCTCTGAGAAAATTTATGGCCTCGGTCTGGAGTTCCAAGGGATGAACCGCCGGAGTAATGTGTACCACCTGAAGGTCGATCATTATGGCGGCGTTAAAGGTTATACCCATGCCCCGGTCCCCTTCTACGTTTCGAGCAAAGGCTATGGCGTTTTTGTCTCGACGGCCCTTCGCCCCTCGTTTTACGTCGGTATCGGCAATCGCAAAGACAGCAAGCTGCCCCCCTACGTCGATAGAACAACCGGCGGCTCGAAATGGAGCGCACGCCCGATTTCCGATGCCGTCGAAGTCAGCGTCAACGGCCGGGGCCTCGACGTCTATGTCTTCGGCGGGAAGAATCCGCTCGAAGCCGTCCGGCGATACAATCTCTATTGCGGCGGCGGCGTTCTGCCCCCCCGCTGGGGACTGGGATTCTGGCATCGGATGCACACGCGAAGCTCGGATGCGGACGTGCTTAAAGAAGTCGCCGATTTCGAAAAGTACGATTTTCCCCTCGACGTCATCGGGCTGGAGCCCGGCTGGCAAAGCTTTGCCTACCCATGTTCTTTCGACTGGGACCAAACCCGCTTTCCCGCCCCGAAACGCTTTCTGGATCAATTATCAAGAAAAGGAATCCGGGTAAATCTCTGGGAGAATCCTTATGTGGCCCCCATATCGACGGTTTCTAAGGCGCTCAAGCCGTATACGGGAAGTCATACGGTCTGGCTGGGCGAGGTGCCCGATTACACGCTCGAAGCCGCCCGGAAGATATTGCTCGATCACCACCAGAAGAACCATTTGGACATCGGCGTGAGCGGCTACAAGTTCGACGAAGTGGACGGCTATGATGTCTG
>CAYZAT010000250.1:0-6190 GCA_964476475.1 uncultured Pirellulales bacterium | reverse complement strand
CCGGCGAATAACGGTTTTGCAAACCGTCGCCTTAGGCCTCTTGGCTACGCCGCCACGATGAAATTTGGCCGTGAGTTTACCGTCTTCTGATCCATCTTGCAATAAGAATTTGCCCCTTGCCACCCAATATTGGCAGATTTTTTCGCAATAATTTGAATACTCTAAAACGTCTAAATCGTGTATAATTAAACAATGGAAAACGTATTTTTTGTTACCAAGTAATATTCTCTGGCCACTTTAGAAGAAGGAATGCTAAAAGACGACTTGGTGAACACCTGTCCAGCGGAACTGAGTTTGTGCCTGCGACGGGTGGATGGGAAGGTATGATGCTCTTTAACAGATGTGGGATACAGATTTATATGGAGGAGCTTAACAAGCAGGTTTATATCAAGAAATCCATCAAACTCAAGGCATACCGGAGGACGTATGGCTTCATAGGGTTACTGTTGGTTTTTTTACTGCTTACGGGATGCCGAACTCCTACTAAACACCGCCAGACGGCTGACCAGGTTGCGTCGATCATCATCGCCGGAAAACAAAAAGAGGCGCTGGGCAAAACCGAGTCCCTTCGCGTCGAACGGCCCAGCGATATTCTTCGGCGCCGGCTTTTAGAGCAACAGAAACTGGCCACCTCGTCGGAAGCGTCGTTCGGGACGGACCGCCTGAGGCCGATCGACCACTGGCCCGAGCCCAATTACCCGGAGGCGACATCCGCCCAAAATCTTCACGAGTTGACCGTCGAGCCCAATAAGCCGGTTCGGCTCTCGCTCATCCAAGCCCTCCAGGTGGGCGCCAGCAACAGTCTTGATTATCAATCCCGCAAAGAAGATGTCTTTCAAACGGCCTTATCTCTCGATCTAACTCGAAACAACTTCCGGACGATCTTTGACGCCGGAGCCGACAGCCAGCTTAGCGCGGAAACGTCAGACACTTTCCTGGATTCCGGCGCTGTGGTGGGGGCAAGTCGACGCCTTAAGAGCGGAATCGACCTCAGCGGGGCTATGGCGATCAGTCTTGTGCGACTGTTATCGCAGCGCGGGGCCTCGACACTGGGTCTGACGACTGACGCCAGCATTTCGATTCCCCTCATGCGAGGAGCCGGCGAACATATCGCTGCCGAGCCTCTGACCCAGGCCGAGCGAAACGTCATCTACGAATTATGGGAATTCGAGCGATACAAACGGACATTCGCCGTCAGTATTGCCCGGAGCTACTTTAATGTTTTGCGGCAAATGGACAACGTATCCAACGCCGAAGACAACTACCGCAGCTCGGTCTCATCGGCCCGCTGGTCCCGAAGACGGGCGGACGCCGGCCGAATACGCGAAATCGAAGTCGACCAGGCGACCCAGCGAGAACTGGGGGCTCGCAATAACTGGATATCGGCCCAGGAGCAGCTTAAAAGCACTCTCGACTCCTTAAAGAACACGCTGGGTCTTCCCGTTGATGCCTGGATTGAAGTCGATCCGAATGATCTGGTGCAAATGCGCGGCCGGGCCGAAGAAATTCTCGAACAGATGAGAACCTCTACGGGATATGAAGCATCCGTGACCGCCCCGCCCGCCGACGCCCCGATCGATCTGGTTCCGGCCAGTTATGAAGATGCCGGGCCGTTGGAAATCGATGAGACTGTGGCCGTAAATTTGGCTTTTGTGAACCGGCTGGATTTGAAAGTTGCCAACGGAAGGGTCTATGACAGCCAGAGACAGGTCGTCGTCGCGGCCGATTCTCTTCGGGCCGGGTTGACCTTAGGCGGAACGGCCCGCATCACGGACAACGACGACGTGGGCGATATACGATTCGACCGCGGAAGATACGCCGCCCTGCTCACCCTCGATCTGCCGATCGAGAGAACCCGGGAGCGAAATGATTATCGCAACAGCCTGATCGACCTGGAACGATCCACAAGGAGTGTACAATCACTCGAAGACCAGATCAAGCTGGCCCTTCGCGACGAATTACGCAATTTGCTTGAGTCTCGTGAGAGTCTTAAGATTCAGGCCCAATCGGTGGTCGTGGCGGAAAAGCGTGTGCGAAGCACGACGTTTTTCCTCGAGGCCGGACGAGCGGAAATCCGTGACCTGCTGGATGCCCAGGATTCACTACTTGCGGCCCAGAACAGTTTAACCCGAGCGGTCGTAGATTACCGTATTGCCGAATTAGAGCTTCAACGTGATCTGGGCCTGCTCGATGTGAACGAACGCGGTTTATGGCGCGAATTTACGCCGGAGGTAATGAAGGATGCAAAATAACACTGTAGAACAAGAGAGTCGTGGATTCTGGTCTTTTAAGACCGTCGGGATTCTCATCGCCGTTGTTTCCATCGCCGTCATCGTGATCTGGATCAAAGTGGTTCGCGGCGCCGAAGATTCCTCAACCCATTTGGCGACCTTCGTTGCCAAACGGGGCCCCTTGAGAATCAGCGTGCTGGAATCCGGCACGATACAACCTCAAGAACAAATCACGCTCAGGAACGAAGTCGAGGGAAGAACATCGATCATACGCCTCGTTCCGGACGGCTCGATGGTCAAGAAGGGTGATTTGCTGGTCGAGCTGGATGCCAGTACTCTTCGAGACAGAATCATCGACCAGGACATCACCGTCCAGAAGGCGAATGCCTCCTTTGTTGACGCCAACGAGAATCTCGAGGTCATCAAAAATCAGGCCCGGAGCGACATCGAGCTTGCCCAACTCACCCTGAAATTCGCCAGACAGGATTTAACGCAGTATCTGGAGGGAATTTATCCCAAAGACGTGAATGAGCAACAGGCCAGAATTCGTCTTGCCGAAGAGGATCTCAAACGCGCCGAGGATGTCAATGACTGGTCGAAAAGACTCTACGAAGAAAAATACCTGTCGGAGACCGAATATCTTGCGGACAAGCTCTCCGTGCAGCGCAGAAAGCTCGAACGAGATGTATCGAAAAGTGATCTCGATCTGTTGAAAAACTATACCTACCATCGTCAGATCGATCAGTTAACCAGTGATGTCAATCAGGCGGAGATGGCTTTGGAGCGTACGGAGCGCAGGGCTTCCGCGAGTGTGATCCAGGCGGAGGCAGACCTGCGGGCCAAGGAACTCGAGCTTAAACGTCAGAAGGAAAAGTATAGGAAGACAGAGGATCAGCTTGCGAAGACGGTCATCAAAGCCCCGATGGATGGGATGGTACTCTATGCCACGACTGCCGGTTCCGGTGGAAGACGCATGTTCGACCGTCGAGAACCGATGGATATCGGCGTTGAGGTGCAGGAACGGCAGGACTTGATCAGCTTACCCACCGCCGATGCGATGAAAGCCCAGGTGGATATTCACGAAACGAGTCTAGAAAAAATCCGATTGGGGCTTCCGGCCGTCATCACGATCGATGCGCTGGCCGGCAAGAAGTTTTTGGGAAAAGTAACCTCAATCGCTCCCTTGCCGGACGCGCGAAGTATGTGGATGAACCCGGACCTGAAAATCTATCCCGCGGACATCAAGCTGGAAGACACCAGCAGAACGTTGCGTACGGGTATGAGTTGCAAGGTTGAGATCATCATTGCGCAATATGACGATACCGTGTACGTACCGGTTCAGGCGGTATTGCGCGTCGGAGGCAAACACGCCGTTTTCGTTCTCAAGGATGGATCGATCGAGGAGCGAAACGTGGAGGTGGGCCTGGATGATAACAATATGATCAGAATCGCCGGCGGTCTTGAGGAAGGAGAAGTTGTCTTAATGGCGCCTCCACTCGAATCCGCAACCATGTCGGCCAGCTCGCGTACGGAAGCCCTCGACGCTAACGGTGTCGGGGATTCCATGGAGGACAGGGTCAATCGGAAACTCGAAGAAGCCAACGGAACCGAACAAGGCGGGCCGCAACAGGGACCGCAAGGCATGGGGCCCGGAGAACCGCAGGCTCCTGCGTCCGGCGATACGGAACGAAGGCGGCAGTTCATGGAGAATATGACGCCCGAACAACGTAAACAAATGGAACAAATGCGTCAACGATTCCAAAATATGACGCCGGAAGAACGTAAAAAGGAAATTGAACGATTGCGTCAACAAGGAGGATTCCCAGGTCAAGGTAGAGGCCAGAGGCAAGGCGGCGGCCAGAGACAGGGAGGCGGTCAAAGACAGGGAGGCGGTCAAAGGCAAGGTGGCGGTCCGGGCCAGGGTGGCGGCCAGAGACCTCGCGGATCGGAAGGAACTCAATAAATGAATGAACCGGCTTTGTCCACAAACCATCAGGAAATCATCAGGCTGGAAGACGCGCGGAAAATCTACCAGATGGGGACCGAGCAGGTCAACGCGCTGGCCGGAATTGATATTGCGTTCAACAAGGGGAGCTTCTGGGCGATCATGGGACCGAGCGGCTCCGGTAAAAGCACGATGATGAATGTCCTCGGATGTCTCGACCGCCTGACGTCCGGCTCTTATCTGCTTGACGGTCGGGACGTTAGCCGGCTCGACGATGATTCACTCAGTGAGTTTCGGCTCCGGTACCTCGGCTTCATCTTCCAGAGTTTCAACCTGATCCCCCAACTAACCGTCCAAAGAAATATTGAATTGCCGCTCTATTATCTGGGGTGGGACGCAAGGCAAAGCGCCGAGCGAGCGAGGGAGCTTGCCGAGCAAGTCGGACTCGGGGACAGACTGGGTCACCGGCCGACGGAGCTTTCCGGCGGCCAGATGCAGAGGGTGGCGATTGCCAGAGCGTTGTCAAATGATCCTCAAGTTATTTTCGCAGACGAACCCACCGGAAACCTGGATTCAGTAACCGGGGAACAAATCATTGAGATGCTGATCAACCTGAACAAGCTCGGCAAAACGATCATCATCGTCACACATGAACCGGACATCGCAGCGCACGCCCATAAACAATTGCATATGCTGGATGGCTTGATTGACCGAATCGAAGGAGACAGCGATGAGGCAGACTAGGATCGCGCGAAATATATGGCTCGGCATCGAGAACTTGTTGCTCCATAAACTGCGCTCGTTTCTAACCATGTTGGGCGTCGTCTTTGGCGTCGGCAGCGTAGTGGCCATGCTCTCCGTCGGTGAAGGCGCCAGCAAAGAAGCGCTCGAGCAAATCAGGAAACTCGGCAGCAATAATATCATCATCTCGTCGATGAAATCAGCCGAAGAGGAAGCGACAAGTACGCAACATTCTCACATGAGCATCTATGGTTTGACTCACAATGATTATCGCAGAATCGCTATGAGTTTCAAACATATCAAGCAAACAGCGCCGGTGAAGATTACCCGAAAGGATTCGCGTCTGCTTCAGAGGGTCCTGGAATTGCGCATCGTGGGAACAACCCCCGCATGGTTTAAGCTGGTGCCTCGTGAGGTTCTGGCCGGGCGGGTTCTCCTCGAAAGCGACTCGCGCAATAGTGCGCCGGTGGCCGTACTGACGGAATTCGGGGCCCGTAAAATCTTAGCCACCGAGAGTACGATCGGCCAAACCGTCCGCCTTGGAAGCGATCAATTCGAGGTCGTCGGCATCGTCAAAAGCGAAAGCGGCCAGGCCGGAAATATCCAGATTCCCGACCAAAATGTGGATGCTTATATTCCCATCGAGGTGGCGCGCCGTTACTTCGGCGATATGTTCACGAAACGCACCTCCGGGGGTGATGAGCGAGAACTGGTCGAGTTGCACCAGGTTATCGTGCAAGTTGATGATCCGAAAAAAGTGGAGGCCGTGGCCGCAGGCATCGAACGCATGTTGGAGCGATTTCATAAAAAGAAGGATTACGTCGTGAGCGTCCCCCTGGCATTGCTCAAGCAGGCCGAGGCCACGAAGCGAACATTTAGCATCGTCTTAGGCTCAATCGCGGGCATCAGCCTGCTGGTCGGCGGGATCGGCATTATGAACATCATGCTGGCCTCGGTCACGGAACGTACACGCGAAATAGGCATCAGGCGCGCCATAGGAGCTAAACGGAGACAGATTGTCCTTCAATTCCTGATTGAAACGGTGGTTCTTTCGACCATGGGAGGGATCATCGGCCTGGGAATGGGCACACTCATCCCATTCCTCATCACATACTTTTCGGGGATGGTTACGGTAATGACCTTGAAAGGGATTCTGCTACCGCTTCTGATCAGCATGAGCATCGGTATCCTTTTCGGATTATACCCGGCCATCCATGCCGCGAAAGTGGACCCGATCGTGGCCTTACGGCATGAATAATGGGATTTCATCGTT
>CAYZAT010000249.1:0-6200 GCA_964476475.1 uncultured Pirellulales bacterium | reverse complement strand
CATCTCAATTTCAAGTTCATTCCAAAGGTTAGGCAACAAAAAGGGCGTGTCATTCCGACCGAGGTTCAACCGAGTGGAGGAATCTGTTTAAATAGACCCCTCGACTGCGCTCGGGGTGACGGTGTTTCTATACCTCAGGACGATGCTTTCAACTTGATTGAAAAGCCCCGCTCGCGGATTTTGCTTGACCAAAGAGGCTGATTTCTATTAAATTCACGACGGTTCCTGACCGAGTGGATAATGTATAAAAGAGAATTATTCCTGAGAAGTGGGGAAGGTGAAGAAACGGGCTATTTCCATTTTCAGGGCTGAAATTTGATGAGAAACGAGGTTGTATGGATGAACGGACCGTAAAAATTGGCATCGCCGGCTTTGGGACGGTCGGTAGCGGGGTTGCCAAGCTGATCCTCGAAGATGTAGAAGCCATCGCCGCCAAGACGGGGATACGTCTGGAACTGGCCTGTGTGGTCGATATCGATACGACGTCTCCACGTCCGGTAACGCTTCCCGAGGGTATCCTGACGGACGATATGGACAAGTTATTGAACGACGAAACGATTGACATTGGGGTTGAAACGATTGGCGGAACCGAGTTTGCCAAGGACGTTCAGCTTCGGATGCTTCAATCGGGCAAGAACGTCGTGACGGCTAACAAGGCCCTTCTGGCCGAGCATGGCAACGAGCTGTATCAGGCGGCCCATCAAAACGGTCGCTGTATCGCCTTCGAGGCGAGCTGTGCCGGCGGGATACCGATTGTCTCGGCGATTCGGACGGGATTGACGGCCAACAATATCACGGCTATGTACGGGATCGTCAACGGAACGTGCAACTATATCCTCTCGAATATGACGTCGAAGGGCGAGCATTTTGATGCGGTTCTGGCCCAGGCGCAGGAAAAAGGCTATGCCGAAGCCGATCCAACGCTGGATATCAGCGGGGGCGACAGCGCCCATAAACTTGCGATCCTAAGCTCGTTTGCGTTCGGCTACCAAATCACCCTCGACGATATCTATGTCGAGGGCATTGAAGGAATCTCGCAGGACGACATTCGCTACGGCGGCGAGATGGGCTATTGCCTGAAATTATTGGCGATTGGGCAAAAAGATCAAGACGGCAGAGTTTCCCTGAGGGTACATCCTTCTTTTATTGCTACGGATAATTCCCTGGCCTTGGTGGAGGGCCCGTTCAACGCGATCAGCGTCTTCGGCAGCGCGGTCGGCCAGGTGACGTTCTACGGCCGCGGGGCGGGGATGATGCCCACGGCCAGCGCGATTGTCGCCGATATCATTGACATGGCGCTGGGCAATTCCTGCACGACCTTCCGTCATTTGCGTCAACTGCCCAGGGAACGAACAGCCGGGCTGATCGAACGCATCGACAATATTGTCAGTCGTTTTTACATCCGGATCATGTGCAAGGACCGCCCCGGCGTCATCGCCCGGTGGAGCCGCGTGCTTGCCGATCACGAGATCAGCATCTCCGGCGCCATCCAGCATGAAGGCACCGGCCCGGACAATACCGTCCCGGTCGTGATTGCGACGCATCCGACCCGGCAAAAGAATATGACCAACGCGCTGGAGGACATGGAGAGACTGGACGTGATTCACGGCACGCCGGTGTGTATTAGAATTGTGGATATCCCGGAGGATAAGGATTGACTGGAAAGTACGTTATTATCATTCCCGACGGTGCGGCCGACGAACCGCTCGATCAATTCGATGGGCAGACCGCCCTCGAAGCCGCCGAGACGCCCCACATGGACCAGATCAGCACGGTGGGCCGGCAGGGTTTGGTTCATACCATCCCCGAAGGGATGGAGGCCGGCAGCGACGTGGCCCAGATGTGTTTGTTGGGTTACGATCCGCGTCGGTATTACACCGGCCGGGCGCCGATTGAAGCCGTAGCGCGGCGTATCAAGCTGGGGCTGGACGACTGGGTGTTCCGGTGCAACCTCGTCACGATCGCCGACGGCAAAATGGTCGATCATAGTGCCGGACATATCTCCTCGGCGGAGGCTTCCAATTTGATCAATGAATTAAACGATCAGGTTGGCACGAAGCATATCTGTTTTCACGTCGGCGTCAGCTATCGGCATCTTTTGGTTTGCAAGGGCATGGATTTCGACGTCCGGACATACCCTCCGCACGACCATATCGGCGCGCTCATCGATAAACTTCTGCCGCGGGGAAAAGGGGCCGACCTGCTGATCGACCTGATGGCCCGCTCGCAGCGGCTTTTCGCGGACCACGATATTAACAAAGTCCGGATGGACCTGGGCGAAAACCAGGTGAGCTCGATCTGGCTGTGGGGGCAGGGCAAACAGGCCCAGATGGAACGTTTCGAGAGCCGGCATGGGATTAAGGGAGCCGCTATTACCGCCGTGGACCTCGTCCGGGGGCTGGCCCGGCTGATCGGTTTCGATTTGATCGACGTGCCGGGCGCGACCGGATTCATCGACACGAATTACCAGGGCAAGGCGTCCGCCGCGATTGAAGCGCTCGACACGTACGATATCGTCTTCGTGCACGTGGAGGCCCCGGATGAAGCCTCTCACACGGGCAACGCCGAGATGAAAAAGCAAGCCATCGAACTGATCGACGAACACATCGTCGGGCCTGTGTTCGAGGCGTTGCAGCGTTTTGAGAGCTGGCGGATCCTCGTGATGCCGGACCATCCCACACCGGTCCGGACCTGCGCGCACTCGCCGGAGCCGGTTCCCTTCGCGATGGCGGGCGACAGCATCAGCGGCATCTTGCAGACCACGTTCGGCGAGACCAACGCCGCCAGGTCCGGCTTCCGGATCGAAAACGGCTTTGAGCTCATGGAGTATTTTTTAAAGAGCTAAGGGCTTGACAAACGGGGTTCATTTCCATATAATGTGAAATTTCTCAAAGTACAGGTTGTATAGGTATCACTAAGCAGAGTTAAGACAGGCAGAAAATGGGAATAATCGTACAGAAATACGGCGGGACATCGGTGGCCGATGCAGCCAAGATTCGACACGCCGCCAAGCGGGTGATTCAAACCGCAGAAAAGGGACACGGCGTCGTGGTCGTGGCATCGGCCCGCGGCAAGCAGACCGACCAGCTCGTGGCCGATGCCCTCGAACTGAATCCGAATCCCCCGAAGCGGGAGATGGATCAATTGCTCAGTACCGGCGAACAGCAAACCGTCTCACTGTTTGCAATGGCCCTCGACGCGATGGGCCGGGATGCGATCAGCTTCACCGGCGGCCAGATCCGCATGAAAACTGACAGCATGTACACTAAAGCGCGGATCCAGAGCATCGAGGCGGACCGGATTCACAAGCAGCTCGACCAGGGCAAGATCGTGATCGTCGCGGGCTTTCAGGGGATCGACGAGCACGAGAACATCACGACCCTCGGCCGGGGCGGCTCGGATACGACCGCCGTCGCGATCGCCGCGGCGCTGGGCGCCGACGAATGCGAAATCTATACCGACGTCGATGGCATCTACACGGCCGATCCGAGGATTTTTAAAGACGCCGCGAAGATGGACGAGATCAGCTACGACGAAATGCTCGAAATGGCCAGTCTCGGGGCCGGCGTCATGCATCCCCGCTCCATCGAGTTCGGCAAGAAATACGACGTCAAAATTCACGTCAGAAGCAGCAGCGAAGAAACAGAGGGCACGCGAATAATGCACGAGGTACCGCAAATGGAAGGTGTAGTCGTTTCGGGCGCAACCATACAGAGAGACTTGGCGAAAATTGGTCTTATCGGCGTTGAAAACGTTCCGGGCAACGCGGCGAAAGTCTTCGCCCACATGGCGAAGGCCCAGGTGGTGGTCAACGATATTGTTCAAACGGAGATCAGTCCGGAAAAAGCCAATCTGTCGTTTATGATCGGCATCTCGGATCTGGATGAGGCCAAGCGGGCCATCGAAGAAATCAGAGCCGAGCTGAAATGCGAAAGCGTCTTCGTGCGCGAGGATATCGCCGAGGTCTCCGTCGTCGGCGTCGGCATGCGCAGCCATTACGGCGTCGCGGAGGCAATGTTCGGCGCCCTGGCCCAGGCGAAAGTCAATATCGACTCGATCACGACCAGCGAGATTCGCATCAGTTGCGCCGTGGATGAAGACCAGGCCGACAAGGCCCTCGAGGCCGTCTGCCGGGCGTTCGATCTGGACAAGCCGGCCCGACTCCGCAGCGAATAACGCGCATCCCGGCCCGGCTAACCCCTCGCGGAGGCCGACATGCCGACCAAACGCAACAAACCGACGCAACCGATGAGCCGGCGTCGCAAGGCCGGCGTTCTCCTGCTTTGCGTTCTCGGATTCGCCCTGCTCGTCTGGCTGGACCACAGCACGATCGAAGGCCGATGGCCGCGCCGACATCTATCCGCCCCCCCTACCACCACTGACGATCTTGACACATACCACGGCAAAATCTTCACCATCGCCCGCGTCATCGACGGCGACACGCTCGATATCGACATCCCCGACGGCCGGGACGATTATACCCGAGTCCGGCTATTAGGGATTGACGCCCCGGAAACCGCCGGCGAGCAATCCCCGCCCAGGGTCTTCGCCCCGCAAGCGACCGAATTCGCGATTGAATTGGCTCAGGGCCAATCCGTCACGGTTTACCTCGATGCCCCGAATCCCACACGGGGCAAGTATGGCCGGCTCCTGGCCTACGTCCAGTTGCCGGACGGCCGGTTTCTCAACGAAGTCTTGCTCGCCGAAGGCTGCGCCTACGCCGACCGGCGCTTTCGCCATAGCTTCTTCAATAAATATAAACAATTAGAGTCCCGCGCCCGCTCCGGCCATAAAGGTCTCTGGCAAAACGCCGCCCGTGACCAATTACCCGATTGGCTCCAAAGAATGGAACCCAAACTGCTGAGCAAGTAACCGCGAATTGACGCTATTTTATTCCTTCAACATTTGATATTCGCTCTTCGATATTGGATATTCCGGCCGTTTTAGGTGTGCGGCTGTGCCCCGCCCAAATAGCTGGAATTTTTGTTTATTGTTTGCAAAGTGCCTCGTGGCCGTGTAGAGTCATCGGTAATAGGCGATGCGTCTTCACATTAAGCTTGTTACCGAAAGGTTAGAATAAGGAAAACGATATGAATATTTATGTAGGCAATCTGTCACCCGATACAACGGAAGACGATTTGCGTCAGGAATTTGAAACGTTTGGCCAGGTCATGTCCGTCAAGCTCCTAAGAGACCGGGTGACGGGCAAATCCAACCGGGTCGGGTTCGTGGGTATGGCGGAATCGGAAGAGGCCCAAACCGCCATCGGCACACTCAACGGCAAAATTTTGCAGGGAAGCACCATTAAGGTTGAAGAGGGCAAGCGGAAAATCGACCATCGCCGCGCTCCGGACCAATCAAACGGTTTCGGTTCCGGCCGGGGCGACAGGGACCGGCGGGACCGTTTTGACCGTAGCGACCGCGGCGGTCACGGTGGCCGCGGCGGACGACGCTACTAATCCCCCCCCACTCATAAAAATTAAAGTTAAGCGCGGACACCGTCCCTTCGACAGGTTCGGGGCAGACTTTGAGCGTAATCGAAGGAGCACACTGAGAAACCGCATTCGTTCAACGACATACTACATACGAACGACCAACGACGAGTCTTAACCGCGAACCTGTCTCGGCGTAGCTATAATATGTCTTGACGTAGCTATATTAACGAAACCGGATTTCGCGGATTCAATTTGTTCTATGCTCTTGGACGGGGTATAATATATAATACCGGATGAATAGCGAAGCATACCATCGATATGAAGCTATTCGACGAACCGCGATAGGATTATATATTATGCTTAGAATTCAAGATTCGGTCAACAAACATATCCAGGAGATGGTCGAACGTATTACGACTCAGTTTCAGCCTGAAAAGATCATTTTGTTCGGTTCGCACGCCCGGGGCGACGGTACGGTCGACAGCGATGTGGATTTGCTTATCGTGATGAACGTAAACGACTCGAAACGCCGCCAGGCCGTTGAGATTGACTTATCGCTCGAAGGCATACCCCTACCGGCCGACATTATTGTCACAACTCCGAAGGAGTTGAGGGCTTATAGAGATACGATCGGCTCCATCATTCGTGAAGCGGTTCACGAAGGAAAGGTGCTCTATGAAAGAGCAGCATGAATTGGCGAAGCAAGTCTTTCGATGGATCGATAAAGCCGATCATGATTTGCGGGCAGCAGAACATATCATGACG
>CAYZAT010000248.1:0-6205 GCA_964476475.1 uncultured Pirellulales bacterium | reverse complement strand
GCTTCACAGTTGTACTATCCTCTACAGAGAATTATAAATGCTGTTGCTGAGTTGAGCAAGAAATAACGGGGGGAGATAAAAGGATCAAGAGAGGTTCCGGGGGATCAGGATTTAATTTGTGCATAAAGAATATGCTTTCGCTGATTCATTGCAAAAATCAAATCCCGACCACTCATATAATAACGACCGATCTGCACTTGACGGAAATCACAGATCCTATTCGTTAATCCAGAGCACATAGTTCTTTTGCAGGGCGTGTGGCGCACGAGAATGAATCCGAATGCGTGTAGTAGGTGGTTTCGATAAACATTCTCTTCAACGGATCATCGTAGAATCGTCCGAGATCCATCTTGATTTTGTGCATATATGCCCCTGCTACCCCCAGAGGCGTTTGCCGGTGGGACCAGACCATGAGAATCCGGTAAGCATACCTTTGAAGCCATTTCTCCCTGTGGGCCTCTCGCATGGACTTCGGGCGGTTGTGTGGACTGGCGTCGAGGCTGATAGCCGTGTGCGATATTTCTTTTTGCGTATCCATTTTCAACTCCTTTTTCTTCCTTTTTGTTGCGAGGTCCATTGTTTTTCAAAGATATCCTCATCCATATAAGTAAGGCACATTCAATACACAAGGTAACGGCGATAATGGCTGGTGAAATGAAAGGTGGCCGGTACGAATGGCACCGGTCTGACCTTTGTTGATCAGGTCAAATATAAAAGGCCCCGATTTTCGTCGGAGCCCTTGGTTTTACGGCGTGCTGCTTTGGATTAGGCGGGGACGACGTTCGTCGCGCAGGACCGGCCTTTTTGACCCTGGCCCATATCGAACTGAACCTTTTGGCCCTCGGCGAGCGAGGCGTAGCCGTCCATCCGGACCTCTGAGTGGTGGACGAAGACATCCTCATCGCCACCGTCCGGCGTGATGAATCCAAAGCCTTTCTTTTCGTTAAACCATTTTACTGTTCCTGTAGTCACAATAAGACTCCTTATGCCCAAAATCGGGCGTAAACGGTGTCTCTCGATTTTTTAGGGGAGAATATTCTTGAGAGACATGAGAATATACTTCGCTATTTTATCCCTATTATACCGGCAACACGCGCTCCAGTTCTACAGAAATAAAAATAAATTTTCCCGTCGATGGCCCATAAAACGCCGGTGAGCGTGATTTGAAGCCTAAATTGTGCGGCAAAAACGATATACAGCCATATGTAGGCCTATGATGACTCTTCATTCTTGTCTCTTTGGATGTTACCGTGCTTTTCCTCTTAAGCTTGTGCTGGAAGCGGTCGAGGGAGCAGGCTGTCCGGGGGATAATAGGAACGAACCTTGTTAGCGGATCTATTCTGTTCTTATAAATTGGCGATGGTTCTGTTGTGCTTGGAAAGCTGCCCGTCTTAACAAGACGTTTTTCCATCGAATCTTTCCATTTTGCAGTGTTCACGCTACGTTCTCGATGGGTTGATGTGTTCGTTATTTTTTATTTCGATTTTTCCAAAAAAATGTCGTCGTCATGATAGACAGTCCGTTAACCAACGACTAACATATTGTCATTGGAAAATTAAGCATAAGGGAATTCATTGAAAGGAGTAACAAATGAAAAAGTCCATTTTGTGTGTATCACTCATCGCGTTAATCTTCACTCAGGGATGCTGTAGTATTTTTACGGCCGATCCGCAGACCGTTTCGGTAGATTCCAAACCGCCGGGCGCGGAAGTTAAGGTTGGCCCTCATCAAGGAACGACGCCGTACCAGGTATCGCTCCCGAGAGGTAAAGACTATGTTATTACGGCAGAGTATGAAGGCAAGACGAAAACGGCGAACCTAAACAAGAGTATTGAACCGGTTTACTGGGTTAATATCCTGTTCTGGCCCGGCCTGATTATCGATCTGGCCACGGGCAAGATGTTTAAATATGAACCGACGGAATACTCGTTTAATTTTGGAGGATAGCACAAAACGTCGATTGGCTAACACCGTTGCTCTTTGAGGTTAGCCACGAAGCAATCCAGAATATCGCGACAATGACGTGAGCCCTGATGGAAGACCTTTCTGTCAGGGCTCCGTTCTTTATGTCATGTGTGTTTCTTGTAAACCGCCGGTTGTGTTTTAATGAAAGAAATGTAAAATTACGGGGAACAGTTGGGTCTATTTCGGGCATCTAATTTATGATGAGTGTTGGACGGTTGAAGACGGCGGTGTTGGGGCTCTCGGAGCGGGGGTTGCTTGTGTTGGAAGCGGCCAAGGAGGTGGAGAGTCTGGACATTACGGCCGTGGCGGATAAGGAGACGACGGTGGCCGAGAAGGTCGCCGCGGAGGCGCAGTGTGATTTTCTCGACGATTACCGTCAGTTGATTATCCAGAATCAGCTCGATTGCCTGTTGGTGGCCGCCCCGATACATTCGTGCGATGAGTATGTGCGGATGGCCATGAAAAAGCGGTTCAATGTGCTGAAAATGGCGCCGGCGGCGAGGGATTTTGAGGAGGCGACGAAATTCGTGCGCCTGGCCGACGAACAGGCGATACAGTTTGCGGTTGCCAATCCGAGCCGGTTTGCGCCGTGTTTTTTGGCGCTCCGGCGATTGCTGCAGGAAGGCAAGATCGAGCAGATTTTTTTAATGGATGTTTTCTGCAATGCCGGGGATCACGAGCGGTCCGGCTGGCAGACGGACCCGAAACTGGCCGGCGGCGGCGTGCTGCTCCATGATTGCTACCGGATCGTCGATCAGGTGGTGTGGAATTTCGGGATGCCGCAACAGGTCTATGCGCTGAGTACGAATCAGGCCCGGGATAAGCAACAACGGTCGTACCTGACGGAGGATACGACGGTCCTGACGATGAAATTCAGCGATACGTTCATCGCCAACTTTGTGGCGGTCCGGCGGGAAGGGACCGGGCCGGAGGAGGTGTTTTTAAAGCTCTATGGGAAGGATCGAATCCTGACGCTAAGCGAGAAACGTGTGACGTTGAATGACGGTTCCGGCCGGGTGATAGAGGCATTGGACTTTGACGATGACGAGCGGGAATGCTACAGACAATCGCTGGAGAGCTTTGCCGGGAGCCTCCTGTCACCCGAGGAGAATAAGGTTACCAGCAGCGGCCGGGATAACCTGAAGAACATGGCCGTTATCGAGTCAGCGTATCTTTCCACGCGGACGGGCTTTCCGGAGGAGCCGGGCCGGATGCTTAAGATGGCGCCGGTGCCGACCGACGCACCACCGGCGGATTAGGGTCGGAAATAATGTAAAAATAACTGTTTGACAAAGCTGAGATCAGGTTATAGGCTGTTGGGGTGATGGCGTAACGATATGGTAATCAGTGTTTTGGAGATTTTACAATGGATGACAGCAAGAAGAAACCGATTATGATCGCCGTGATCCTCGTGTGCCTGGGCGTGGCCGGGGCCGTTACCTTTTTAAAAAGCGGCGGCGGCAGCGGGTCCATCGACGACATACCGGACGAGAAGATGACCTGGGTTATATGCATGAATCCCAAGTGCAAGGCCACATACGAAATGAGCGAGAAGGAGTACTATAAAACGGTCCAGGAGCGTATGGATCCCCGGGCGCTCGCCACGCCGGCATTGATCTGTGAAAAGTGCGGCGAACCGAGCGTTTACAAAGCGGTGAAATGTGCCAATCCTGAATGTGGGAACGTCTTTCGAGCCGGCAGCGTGCCAAACGATTTTGCGGATCGTTGTCCCAAGTGTAACCAGAGCGAAACAGAGGAAACCAGAAAAAGACGCCAACAGGGCGGTTCGTAGAACGGAAATCGGTAGGGTGTACACCGCACACCGTCATCCAAAGAGACTGTATACGATGTAAATCCTGTCGTTCTCTTGTACGGCCGCAGCGATATAACATGATATCTTATCGAGCCCGCTTTAGTGATAGCGGGCTTTTTTCTTGTTCGCATTTAACGACGAGGCATGGCGGCGTGGCGATAAAAAAGTCTTCATATCGCGTTGGAGATTGAAGAGTCTATTCGAAAAAGAAACGGGGCCTATATTCGTGAATATAGGCCCCGAATTCGTATTCACTCATGTTTACAGCTTACGGTTGTGGCTGCGTTGCCGGAGGATAGAGACGGATATCGTCGAAGAACACCGTCCCCGAGCCGCCGGAGGCGGCCAGGCCGGACTTAGAGCCTAAGCCAATTGCAATGCTGTCCACATTGCCCAGATTGACGCCCTGATCGGCGAAGGCCTGGAGCGGAATCCGCCACTCGGTCCAGACGTCGATCGTCGCCGCGGCGGGATCGTCCTGAGCGACGAGGCCCGATGTTCCGTTGGCATTCGCGATTTCCACGTACATCGGCTCGGCCGCATTGCTGGTGATCCCGACGTCCTGATGCGTCCATTGTCCGCTCACGTTGCCGGTCGTCGTGACGTTCGAGAAGACCGCCTGGCACGTCTGAGCGGCGTCATGGCTGGTCAGCGCCAGACCAATATAGACGTTCGACGTCATCGGGATATTCTGGTGGATGGCCCCCCCGACCGACTCCCAGGTCGTACCATTTGCTGAACGCGAAGCGATGAAGTTACCGGCCGTATCACGTTCTAACTTCACCCAGTGCGGTGCCGTGATCCCGGTTTCCTGGCCCGCAGCGCCCACGTTGTTCAGGCCCGTGCCGGTGCGATACTCGAAAACCACGCCCTGGCCGGGGGTGACGAACGTCATGGCATGCGTGGAATCCGGATTCAGCGTCTCACGGATCATCACGCCGGCCTTCGCCCACTGGTTCGTGTTCGTGATGCTGTTGACGCGTGCGACAATCGAGCCGGGGCCGGTGAGCGTCTTGAACGCATAGTGGAATTCATCGGCGGCTCCTGTAATATCGGTGCCGGAACCGGTCATCGTATAGGTGCCGGCCGGGGCTTCTACGAAGCTGCCGACGGAACCCGGATACCCGCGGAACCAGACGACCAGGTCCGTCAGGCCGCGCCGGGTCCAATCGCGCGGAGCGGTCAAGGCCCGCACGGCCTCGGAATTCGACACACCGGCGGTGTTGGCATAAAGCAGCGGCATGGATTGATTGCCGTTGTTCACAATCACCTGCTCGGCGTACGGAGGCAGCAGATAGCCGACCTGGGCGCCGTTGGTCGCCACGCCGAAGCCGTCGATCCAGTGCTGCCAGATCGCCTCGCCGTTCGCATCGTCGTCGGTATAGCTCTCGAAATCGTCCACGAGAATGAAGTCGGCGACGGTGAAGCTCCAGATTCGTCCCTGGGTGATCGTGCCGTCCGTATTGACTTCGTCGATGCGCCAGTAATACGGACCGCCGCCCCATTCGAGGCCTTCGGCAGGCGTGTAGGTGGTGGCATTCTGACGCCCGCGATAGATGCCGGTCGTATCGGAGCTGTCGGCAATATCCAACGCGGCTTTGTCCAGGCCGAAGTACACGTCATGTTGCGAGGCATTATCGCCCGCCGACCAGCTCAAAGGCAGGGCGGCGTCGATATCCGGATTTGTGCCATCCGGCGGGCTTGGATTCCAGGCCACCAACGGATCGCCTCGCATGATATATTGAATGTCTTCCTGGCTCAGCGCCCGGCTATACACGCGGAACTCGTCCACCGTCCCGGCGAACCAGTTATCTTCGGCCCGGTTAACGCCGATAGCGAACTTGTTTTGAACCAGATCATCCGCCGCCGGCGTAAAGGTCGCGGCAAACTCGCCGTTATAATAGCCCGTCGCGGTCGTGCCGTCATACGTCACCGCCAGATGGACCCAACCCAGCGAAGCCGGTCCAAGCACCTGATCCACGTCGGCGTGGTAACGGTAATTGTTCAGATCGTCGTAAGAAAGCTGGAAACCGCCGTCGGTCGTCAGATAAGTGGCACATATGGAGCTGTTGTTGGATTGCCATAACATATCCGATTTGGCCCATATAGCCAGTGTATAGGCCGTCCAGGTCTCATCAGGGAAACTATGGACAACGCTGTCGCCGGCGCCGTTGAAGTTGAGCCCGCCGCCGTCATAGCCCTGGGTCCATTCCGGGTTTCCGACGAAATCGCCGTCGGCGCCATGGCCGGACCAGTCGAGAACAACGGTCCCGTCCCCTTCCTCAAGCGTCCACCAGCAGAGCAGCTCGGGATCGGCGATCGGAATGTCGGGCTTTGTCGAGAAGCTCCAGACATCGCCCTTGTGCGTCGTAAAGCCGTCGAACTCATCGATCCGCCAGTAATAGGTTGTTTCCTTCTCAAGCGCGC
>CAYZAT010000247.1:0-6260 GCA_964476475.1 uncultured Pirellulales bacterium | reverse complement strand
CAAAGCGATAGAATGACCGAACTCCTTTCTATTTTCGAAAAAGAGTTTTTTACGGTGTGCAGTGCACACCCCACCAAATCTTAAGCTTGATATTGTTCAGGCACAGGATTGACGGAGACTGAGCCTATGGCGGATAACGATCAAATTATGAGACTGCTTGAAGAGGTTCAACGCACGGTAAAGGAGCAGGCGGAAAAATCAGCATTTCGCTGGAGAATCGTTGTCGGTGTCGCTATTGCCTTTTTCATTCTTGGCGCACCGGCAATTTTTTCTTATATACACCATATGTTCGTTCGACTGTTCTAAAGGTGAAAACAGAAGGAGCGTTTGTTATGGAACCTGTCAAGGCGGATCAGATATTGTGTTGCGAGCGATGCGGCGTCGAACTTCAGGTGATCAGAAATTGCGACTCATGCGGTGAATGTAATATCACCTGTTGCGGGCAACCGATGAAGCTCAAAGGCCGTCGGGATGAAGACGAATCCTAAATCGCAATAAAATACTTGTATAAATGGACGTCAAATGGGTTGGAAATTTCACTTGACCCCGGTCGGCCGATTTGGTATAAGGAGGAAAGGACGAAAATTTAGTTATAGAACTCTTTTGGGCAGCATTGAAGTTGAGTTGCTCCGGCTCCATTTTTTGAGAGGAGGACATGTCGGATCATATGATTATATCCTCTATCGAGGCGGGTAAACCACATTCTATAGTCTTCACCATCACACATTGTTTCATGTAATTCTTGAGAAGGGAAAGTATTATGTACAAGAGAAGTGTTTTTCTTATGTTGTTTGTAGCGGCGCTCACGGTTTCGTCGGCTCACGCCGACAAACTTACCGGATTGTCCGATGTGACTGTCGTGGACGGCGAGATCATCAGTCTTCGGTATGAGGGCGTCGAATACGTCATTGCCGATGGCCTTCTGGCGCTCGGCACGACGACCCGGTGGTATGTTGATGCGGGCGTTGAGACGTTGTGGCTGGAAGGGGACCCCGTCCCCGCGGCGGCGCCGACGGTGGATGGAACGTCGAACGCCAAGGTGGGGGATGTCGGCTCGAAAGCCGACAACTTCCTGTTCACGTTGGACGGGAGCACCAACATATCATCCATCGACGGGATTGATTTTCAGGAGACCGTTTTTCCGTTCCTGACCAAGACGTTCTTCCACTTCGAGCGGGGCGGCAACGACACCGGGACCTGGCGGGCGATCCTGGCCGACGGTTCGCTCGGGGCGCCGGTTCAGTTCAGCGGTGCGGCAAATTACGCCGATACGGGCGTCAATGTCAACGGTCAGAATGCCTTCGGCGTGGTTTTCACGACGGACGTGCCGGTCAAAGGCGTACGCATTACGGCGTCCGGGCACGATACGTTTAGTCTCTCGGCCCTGACGGTCGTTCCTGATATCGCCACCCGGCCCGTACCCGCCGACGGCGCGATCCACGAAGACACCTGGGTGAACCTGAGCTGGTCGCCGGGCAAATCCGCTGTTTCACATGATGTGTATTTAGGCGACGATTTCGACGCCGTCGAAAATGCGACGCTCGATTCGGAAGAATTCCGCGGCAATCAGGATTTGACGTTTTATGTGGCCGGCTTTCCCGGGTTTGCCTATCCGGACGGACTGGTGCCGGGCACGACCTATTACTGGCGCATCGACGAAATTAACAACGCCGATCCGAATAGTCCGTGGAAAGGTGATATCTGGAGCTTCTCGGTTCCTTCCAGCAAGGCCAATAATCCCGATCCGGCCGACGGCGCCGAATTCGTGGGGCCGGACAATGTGACCCTTAGCTGGACGCCGGGTTTCGGAGCCAAGCTGCATACGGTCTTTATTGGCGACGATTATGACGAGGTCGGCAGCGCTACCGTCGGCGTGCCGGCCGGTAATCCCAGCTATAGCCCCGGCCCGCTCGAGCGGGAGAAGATCTATTACTGGCGGGTGGATGAGTTCGACGGCCTCGCTGGCCATCAAGGCGATATCTGGGCCTTTACAACGCCGGGCGCCGCCGGGTCGCTGTCGCCGGCTAACGGCGCCGCGGGGATCGAACTGGCGCCGATTTTGACCTGGATCCCGGCGGAGAACGCCGCCTCGCATCAGGTGTATTTCGGCATGGATCGGGAGGCCGTTGCGAATGCCACGACCGCATCGCCGGAGTATAAGGGCAATAAGGCGCTCGGTAGCGAAAGCTACGTACCCGGCAAACTCGACTGGGGTGCGACCTATTACTGGCGCGTGGATGCGGTTTACGGTGCGGATAGCGTCAAGGGGCTTGTCTGGACTTTTACGACCGCCGATTTCCTGGTGGTCGATGACTTCGAGAGCTATACCGACGACGACCCAGCCGGTCAGGCCATCTGGCAGACCTGGATCGATGGTTTTGGCATCGCCGACAACGGTGCGCAGGTGGGGTATCTCCTGCCCCCGTACGCCGAACAGACGAACGTCCACAGCGGCATCCAGTCCATGCCTCTGCTCTATACGAACGAGGCCGGCGTATCGAATTCAGAGGCCTCTCTATCGCTGACGGCACTCCGCGACTGGACGACCGAAGGCGTCGGAGAGCTGTCTTTGTGGTTCCTGGGCAATTCGGCCAATGCGACCGAACCGCTCTATGTGGCGTTATCCAACGCCGCCGGCGCGCCGGGGATCGTAGCCAACGATAATCCGAACGCCGCCGGGAGAAACACCTGGACACAATGGGAGATTCCTTTGCAGGCTTTTGCTGATCAGGGCATTAATCTGGCCAATGTGGCCAAGATCGCGATCGGTCTGGGCAGCAAATCCGGCGGGGCAAGCTCCGGCGGGTCGGGGACAATCTTCATCGACGATATCGCATTGTACCGGCTTGAGCAATAAACCCAAACCATAGCGATTGATGGATGTCAGACGGGGCCCGTATCGGTCAACGATACGGGCCCTGATAATTGTCAAGATCGCCGCATCCGGCCCATTCATTTTTCGGATCAGACGCCAATACTCAATGCCTTTGCAACAGGATGCCGCCGACGATAAGGACGGCGCCGGCGATGGTCGAGGGCAGGATCGTTTCGCCGAGCACGAAGTGGATTACGATCAATGAGACGAAAGGAACCAGGTAGATCAGGCCCGCGACGTGGGCCGTCGTTTGGGACCGTTTCAAGGCTTTGAGCCAGAGCAGGAAGGTGATTCCCATTTCAAAAAGGCCGACGTAGGTCACGCCAAGGATGCCTCTGAAGCTTAGGGTTTGAAGCTCGCCGGTGACCAGTATAAGGGCCAAAACATACACACTCGCCCAGGTGAAGTTCAGGAATAAGGTGAGGACCTCGTCTCGTTTGTTTTTGATGTTGTAAATCCAATACAACGCCCAGGGGATGGAGCTGCCTGTGGCTAAGGCGACACCGAGCGGATCAGTAAGCTTGAAGCTCAAAATATGTCCCTTGGTTGAGATAACCAGAACGCCGGCGAAGCTGATGAGTATAGCGAGAATGTCCCTTCGTTTGATTTTCTGCTTGAGGATCGGAATCGACAGCAAGACCAATGTCAGAGGCCAGACGAAATTGAGCGGCTGGGCCTGCTGGGCGGGTAATATCGAGTAGGCTTTGAAAAGAACGGTATAATACAGAAAGGGATTCAGGAAACCCAGAAATGCCGAACGGGCCATATCTTCGCGTGAAAGCGTTTTGAGCAGTCGTGCTTTGCCGGATATCAGCAAATGAATGAGTAGTACGGCACTGGATACCAAAGAAGCGCCGAAAAGAAGAAGCAAAACGGGGACGTTCAGACGCTCTGGCGCCAGGCATATCTTGAACGCCGACGCCGACGTACTCCAGAACAAAATGGCGGCAAAGGCACAAAGATAGGCGCTTCGTTGTTTTTCCATGTGTTCTGCTTCAGAGCGGCAGGTCCCGCCGGGACCAGATAACGCCGCCGGCGACGGTGGTGAGAACGAGAACCGTTAACAGGACGGATATATCCCTAATAGGCCATGTGGACTCGATGAAGATTTTCGCGTCGTCAACGTAACTGTAGAGGGTGATGGGTTCGAGCCATTTCATGCGGGGCCACCATTCGGCAACGATCACCGCGAAATAGCTCAGCACAAGATACGTCACCGTTAGTGAGACCGCCGTGCTCCGGCGAAAATACGCCGCTGCGAGCAAAGTCACTCCCCCGACGGTACTGGCGAGAATGCCCCCGTTGATCGCCAGTATGAAAAAGTTAGAGAGCGGGACGTCCTGATCGAAGTCGTATAGATTCACCGCGGCGACCGTGCCCAGAAACATCACAATGACAAGCGCATACATACCGACGATCGTGATAAGTCCGGCGCAGATGTAGATTTGCGTTTTCGTGGTTTGCCGGCTGAGAATCAGCTCCATCGTCCCTCTCTGGACCTCGCCGCCGAGCAGGGTGGTCGGAACGCCGACGGCGAAAAGCATATACAACAGCAAAATAAAGGGATCCTGGTACCCGATGGCAATCAAGCCGGCAATATTTCCGACTTGTACGGCCTCGCCGCCGATGAACGTCTTGAGAAAAGAGGGAAGCATGTCGATATACTGAATGAGCGCTTTGACGCGGTCGTTATCGTGCACGATCCCGCAGATCGCGATCTGGAAAAGGAAAAGTATCAAGGCAATGAGGAACCACCACAGCAAGGTGCGGAGCGTCCAGAATCGCAGGAGCGGCCATGGAAATGGAGAGCGGGTTTTAGCGTGCATGACCGGCCTCCTTTCGATAATAATGAATAAACGCTTCTTCCAGTGAGGTCTCGGGCGTGGCGATGCGATCGACCGGGAATTGGGCGAGCCATTTCAGCAGGGCATCGACGGTCCCCTGGTAGGCGACGTGCAATGTATTCGAATTTTGCTGGATGACGCGTACGCCCGGAAGTGCGTCGGCCGGCAGGGCGGGAACGTGAGTCCCTTCGGCGAACCAGACCTTGATCCGTCGCTCGCCTTGCTGAGCGATTTTTGAGATCGGCGCCAGTTCGACAAGGCGTCCTTCGCGCAAAATAGCGGCCCGGCCGCAAATAGCCGCCACTTCGCTGAGGTCGTGGCTGGACAGCAGGACCGTCGCCCCAGCCTGGGCCGTTTCGCGAATGATATCGAGCACCGTTTGGCGGATAAGCGGATCGAGCCCGATCGTCGGCTCATCCAGAATGAGCACCTCGGGCCGGTGCTGAAAGGCATAAATGATGCCCACTTTTTGGCGGTTGCCCTTCGACAAGGCGCGCATCCGCCGGTCCAGGCTTAGATCGAGCTTTTCGGCCAGTTCCTCTTGTCGTTCGTTGACTTCATTGCCCTGACCCAATCGGGCTAAGAGTCTGAGCAGTTTTCGCGGCGTCAGGCCCGGCCAGGTGCGAAAGTCGCCGGGCAGATAGCCGATGCGATTGTGCTGGGTCGCTTTCCCGTCGACGACGCGTTCGCCTAATATCCGGCATTGACCGCTCGTGGGCCTGAGCAGGCCCATCATACAGCGGATGGTCGTCGTTTTGCCCGAGCCGTTCGGACCGAGATAACCGAAAATCTCGCCTTCCTCGACGTCGAAGGACAAATCCTCGACGCCGCGAGCCGAGCCGTACCGTTTCGTCAATGTCTCGATCTCAATAGCTTTCATGAAACACTCGTCAGCATAGATTCCTCTGCAAATTGTCCTCGAATGAATACCGCCTGTCCAGCAAAAATATAACCACGCTTTCGATGCCGATTGAGGAAGCGCCCGCCCGATGATCTTGAATCCCGGGATACCCGGAAATAAGTATGATGCCCCTAATGGCATCGGCCTCTGGGCGGTACGGCGTTCCTTAAACGATTGGAGGCCAGACTCGTACGCATCCTTCGAAAAAAAACGCCGGGTAGGAAGCCAAAGACTAAAAAGAAATAAGTGTGCTGTCCCCAGATAACCACTTATGACGTAGGTGTAAATTGTACCAACTCACTGGTGTGCCTAAATGCCGCACAAGGCAATCTACTTTCCCACTGCCTCATTAAGAGCTTCTAACAGTGGGGCATCCATGGGAGCAACCTTTGATGGGAAACGAGCAAGGGTTTCTCCATCTTTCCCAATTAAGAATTTGTTAAAATTCCATTTGATGGGCTTGCCAAACTCTCGATTTTCCTCAGGGCTGGTCAGATATTGATACAGAGGGTGAATATCTTTTCCCTTGACGGATATCTTTGAAAACATTGGAAAAGTAACATTGAATTTTGTCGTGCAGAAAGTTTTTATCTCTGAGTCAGTCCCTGGCTCCTGACGAAAGAAATTATTGGCTGGAAAT
>CAYZAT010000246.1:0-6272 GCA_964476475.1 uncultured Pirellulales bacterium | reverse complement strand
TTTATCATTATTTTAGCTTTGTTGGTTATCGTCCCGATTAAGCTATTGATTAGCTGTATGATTTTTCACAAGGCCGGCTATTCGTGGGCCATGGGCTTGCTCATGCTCGTTCCCATCGCCAATATCATCATGATCTTTGTCCTGGCTTTCGGGGACTGGCCCGTCAGGAGGGAACTACGCCAGCTCAAACAAATGCGATAACGGTGTCTTGTCGGAAATGAGAATGTCTCAGCAGTGTATAAGTCTATCGATTGATCGGCCGTCTGGGATGGGGCGCCTATGTGAACCTGAAAAAGCGTTCCATTGGATCGTAATGATTCTGTGCGTGCTGGCCGTAACGGTGTCACTGCTGCTTCGGCAGGACGGAGACGGGCTTCGGGTATTTGGAATCCGTTGGCCGGTACGCTGCGCTTTATATGAAACCTTTGGCGTGAAATGCGCTCTGTGCGGCTTGACTCGCTCGTTTTGTGCGATGGCCGTGGGCGAGTTGTCATCCGCGGCGCGTTTTCACCTTTTCGGTCCGGCTATTTTTGTCTTTGTCTGTTTACAGATTCCGTATAGAATCCACACTCTATGGAAAACCCGCAAAGTCAATAGGCTGTTACGGCGGGTCGGACTTTATTTGGCGGTCGGGCTTTTAGGGGGACTCCTGATTAACTGGTTGGTTTATCTTGGAGGGCTTATCTAATGAACGGCGAGCAGCCTCATGTGAGTGTCGTCGAACCTCTGACACCCGCCATCGAACGGGTTAAGACAATCCTGTTTAGGCCCTTCGATCTGGGCAAGTGGTTCGTCATCGGATTCTGCGCGTGGCTGGCCGAGCTTGGAAAGCCCAAAGGAAGTGGGAACGCGGGGGGCGGAGACGGGGGAGACGGCGGCTCTCCATTCTCATATAGCGGACGCCCCGACCTTGAAGAAATGGTGGAAAGGGCGAGAGATTTCTTCGCAGAAGCGAGGATATTCATCGAGGATAATATGCACTGGATTGTTCCGGTTGCCATCGTTGGAGCCGTGATCGTGATTATTATCTGGTTGCTCGTAATGTGGCTGAGCAGCCGGGGCCGGTTTATGTTTCTGCATTGCGTGGTTGAGAATAAAGGGGAGGTGGGTGTGCCCTGGAACAAATTCAGCCGTCATGCGAACAGTCTTTTTGTGTTTAGAATCGTCGTGGGTCTGATCAATCTCGTGGCCGTCATCGCGGCTATGTTCGCTGGGATTATGCTTTTTGCCGGAGCGGCGATGGCCGGATCCGGTGCGGCGGCCGTTCTGATTGTCGTTTCCGTTTTCATCTTAATGATCGCGCTTGGGATTGTCTTGTTCCTCATCCAGAAATTTACGACCGATTTCGTCGTACCCATCATGTTTCTCCGCTCGACGAGTTGCTCGGCGGCCTGGCGGGAATTCCTCGGCGTCCTTACAGCGAATTCGGGACGTTTTATCCTCTATGTGCTGTTCCAGATCGCGATTTGGATTGTAGTTATGTTCTTAATCGTGGCGTTGATGTGTTTGACGTGCTGTTGCGCGGCGTGTATCCTTGCCATTCCCTTTATTGGAACCGTGTTGCTATTACCGATTTTCGTTTTTCAGCGGTCCTACTCGCTGTATTACCTGCGACAATATGGTCCTTCTGTTGATATCTTCGGAGCGGCCGAGACGGTTGTATCACCTGAATAAATATCTCTCGACGTTAGAGAAGCGTTGACAAATCCTTATTTTAACCTATCCTATGGGGGAGGTCCCTTGAGGGTGCCTAACCTTTAATTTTATGGAACTCGTTTTTTTCTCATAGAAAGGAGAAACCAGATGTGGCGTTCGGCGTGTGTTTTCGCATTGATGTGTGTAGTCGTATCGAGTTTTTGCGTTCCGGCCCAGGCGGCTGAAAAGCCCGCCCCGATTAAGGCGTTGCTCATTACCGGTGATGATGTGGGCGTGCATCCCTGGCGAGAGATGTCCGAGACGACGCGGGAGATTTTAGTCAAGTCGGGACGGTTCGACGTTAAGGTGTGTGAAGATCCGCATATCCTCGAATCGGAAACCGCCCTGAAAGCGTACGATGTGGTCGTTTTCCTGATTTTCAGCCGGCGCGTCAAAATGCTCCCCGGCCAGGCCCAGGAGAACCTGCTCGACTTCGTCAAAAGCGGCAAGGGCTTCTTCGTTCAGCATTTAGCCAGCGCCTCATTCCCCAAATGGGAGGAGTTCGGCAAGCTCTGCGGCCGGCATTGGGTGATGGGCACCTCGGGCCACGGCCCGCGTTCGGTCTTTAAGTGCGACATTGCCAACAAAGAACATCCCATCACCAAGGGGCTGAGCGAATTTAAAGTGGACGATGAGTTGTACGCCAAGCTCCAGGGCAGCGGCAAGATCGACGTACTCGTGACCGCCGATTCCGACTGGAGCCATAAAACCGAGCCGTTGGTCTTCACCAAGAGCTACGGCAAGGGCCGCGTCGTCCATAACGCCTTCGGCCACGACCGCAAAGCCCTGATGACCCCGAACGTCCAAAAGATCATCGCACGCGGCGTCGAATGGGCGGCTACCGGCAAAGTCAAACCATAAAATCGAATTCTCATTTTTGAATCGATAGATCGTTAAGAAGCATACTCACCGATACAGTATCATTTCATCGGTGGTGCCGCTAAATGTCTGTCGGTGGACCAAAGCAGATTCGCGGATGATTCGCGGATGATTCGCGGAAGGTGTGTCGTTGCGATCATAGTCGCCATGACAAACTCATACTGAGTCTTTCTGTTATCTTTTTTGATGCAGGGCGTTGTCACGCGAATTTAAACGTTGCCTTTATCATTTTAAGGAAATACAATATCCCCATGACGCACAGGAGAATCAGGCAGATATCAGGTAGCTATTTGGAAACCGGAGGTTTTATGTTTGAGAATGCAAAGATCAATCGTCGTGGATTCCTGAGAAAGTCACTAACCGTCGCCGCGGGCGTGGGGAGTTTTCCTTATATTGTATCCTCATCGGCCCTGGGCAAGGCCGGCCATGTGCCTCCGAGCGGCCGGATTGCGATGGGGTCCATCGGCGTCGGCGGCATGGGCACGAATAATATGAGGGCGTTCCTGACGCATTCGGATGTTCAGGTCGTCGCTGTCTGCGATGTGACGGAAGCCAGCGAGGAGTACGGGCACTGGTACAAGAAAGGGTGGCAAGGGGCGTGGTTCGGTCGGGAGCCGGCGCGCAAAATCGTTGACGATCATTATGCTCAGAAAGCTCCATCCGGCCAATACAAAGGGTGTGGAGCCTATATTGATTTTCGCGACCTGCTGGCGAGGGATGATATCGACGCCGTGTGTATCACGACGCCCGACCATTGGCACGCCATCCCGGCTATTCGGGCCGCAGAGACCGGCCGGCATATCTACTGTGAGAAGCCGCTGAGCCTCACGATTCCCGAGGGTCGGGCCATGGTTGAAGCCGCACGCCGGCATGGCGTTATCTTTCAGACGGGAACCCAGCGGCGTTCGAGCCGGCAGTACAGATTTATCTGCGAGCTGATTCGCAACGGTCGGATCGGCCGGCTCAAGAAGGCCGTCGCGAACATAGGGCCGAATAACAAAGAGGCTCCGTCAAAAGACTGGCAACCGATGCCCGTACCGGATTGGCTGGACTACGATATGTGGCTGGGGCCGGCCCCCTGGGTGCCCTATCACAAGGATCGATGTCTCTATACATTCCGCTTCGGGCTGGATTATTCCGGCGGCCAGACGACCAACTTGGGGGCGCATGCCATCGATATTATCCAGTGGGCCAACGGTACGGATGATACCGGACCGGTCGAAGTGGAAGACCTGGGCGGGGTATTTCCCGAGGATGGTTTGTTCACGACCGCCACGAAGGTGCATTTCCGCGCCCGGTACGCCAACGGCCTCGAATTGATCTGTAAGACCCAGGAGGGCGGTCGCGGGCCTCTGCGTCTTGAGGGGACCGAAGGCTGGATTGAGATCTTAGGCGAAAAGCCGACATACCATCCGGAATCGCTGGCAACCTCGGTGATCGGCCCGAACGAAATCCATCTTTACGAAAGTAACGATCACCATCGCAACTTCATCGATTGCGTCAAAACCCATCGCCAAACAGCGGCGCCGGCGGAAATCGGTCATCGCTCCACCGCGATCTGTCACCTCGGCAATATTGCAATGACGCTCAAACGCAAACTGCAATGGGATCCCGACGCCGAACGCTTCATTAATGACGCCCAGGCCAATCGGATGCTCGAACGCGCCATGCGCGGCCCCTGGCATTTATAGAGAAAGAAAATATTGCGGAGGGTGAAAGCCTTGTCAATTGATTGTGTGAATTTTCATCGGACACTATAATATTCACCGGCGTACCATTACCTGGCAGCCGTACTGCCTGAAAGCGATGGTTGGATATGAGGGAGAATGGATTATGAAAAAGAAGTGTCCTACACAGCATATTTTTGTGGTAATGGTTCTGACTTTGTTCTATGGCCTTGGCTCTATCCACGCTAAGGACAAATCCGGCGACCGATCCATTCGCTATGCCATACTGGAACGTCGTGACGTCAAGGCCGTGATTGTTAACAACGAGCCGGTCGATGATGGGGTGCTTCCAGGTCATCGCGGCGGATATAGCGGCGTGGCGTCTCTGACTCATAATCGCCAAAAAAAGAATTTATTCGTTCCATCGTATGCCGGGCTTAATTTTGAGCACATTCATGATGGGACGGTGAAGCCCAGAGATGTCCTGTTTGAACCGCGTCGTGCCCCCATGGAAATAAAGCGGATAAATCGATATACGGCGGAGCTTCATCAGCCGCCAACGCCGCACTGGCAGCTTGAAAGTTGGTTAAAGTATCAATTACTTGAAGATGGTGTTCTTGAGATGACGCTTGAATGCATACCCCAGGCTCGTACGTTTAAGAACGATTACATCGGATTGTTCTTCGCCAGCTATATCCATCAGCCGGAATCACTGGATATTCACTTCCTCGGGTGTCCATCTAACGATGTTGATGCAAAGCCGCAGTGGGTCCGAGGTGTAACACCTGCTCATGGAGAATTATCAACACATCCGGCGGTTGATGATAATCGCAGTTTTGCTCGCGATCCTGATTTTCCTTTGACGCTCGTCTTCAATAGATCAAATTATCGTTATAGTGAACCCTGGTACTATGGCGTCAGCCACGGGATGGCCTTTGTGCTCATGTTTCGGCCCAGTGACCAAGTCCGGCTGAGCCAGTCTCCTTCAGGAGGAGGCAGAGGAAATCCGGCCTGGGATTTCCAGTGGTTTATCCCCGAATACGAAGTCGGGAAGCGGTATCAATTTGTGATGCGGGCCATGTATGTACCGTTCGAGTCGCGGGAACAAATTGTTCAGGCTACGGCACCACATCGAGCGGCTTTGGGCCAGAATCCCACACTGGTCATGGAACCAGGAACTGATGAGAAAGCCGTGCCGGAAGGATTTGTGTCGTTGTTTAATGGAATCAATCTGGATGGCTGGACAGTTAAGCAATCCGAGAACCACGATTGGCGAGTGGTCGATGGAGTGATCGACTGCGATCCTCACGAAGGGCGGGGTGATAAGAACCTGTGGACCACCAGGAATTACCGCGATTTTGAGTTATTGGTGGATTGGCGGATTAAGAAGAGTCCGTATATCAACCGGGCCGCCAAGATAATATTACCCAATGGAACATATAAAAAGGACGAGTCCGGCAAGGACGTGTCAATTGAGGTTCCGAATACGGATTCCGGGATTTTTTTACGAGGTAGGCACAAGTCTCAGGTGAACATCTGGTGCTGGCCGGTCGGTTCGGGTGAGGTCTGGGGTTATCGTACGGATCCGACGTTCTCACCCGAGGTCCACGCGGGGGTGACACCCAGGGTTAAAGCGGATCGGCCGATTGGCGAATGGAACACGTTTTATATTGTCATGAAAGGGGACCGACTGACGGTGAGGCTTAACGGAAAGCGGGTCATCGATAATGCTCAGTTGCCGGGCATCCCGGTTGGGGGACCCATTGCCTTACAGCATCATGGCGATCGTAAAGACGGAGAATGGGGAGCGTCTTTCGTGCAGTTCCGTCGCATTTTCATCAGGGAGCTAAGTCAACCATCCAGTTAGTGAATAATACCTCGTCCACAACAGATGAGAAAAAAAACATCTTGATTGGAATCTAACGTTCTATCAGTGCCGTTCGTACCGGACATCTTTAATTTTTCGCGGCTTTTTTCTTTGGCAACTCGTACTTTTGGACGGTAAAATGGTGTTATGGTAGCATCGAGAGA
>CAYZAT010000245.1:0-6320 GCA_964476475.1 uncultured Pirellulales bacterium | reverse complement strand
GGAATAGGAGTCTATTTTTTGATAAACAACAATTACTTACTAGCTATAATTTCAGCCTTTTGGCCAGTTATTACCTTATTTCTTATGTTGCTAACACCACCGACTAAAGTTGGAGTAATACAAACGGCACTAATGAACAGACTCGGTTATGAACAACTAATTTAGAAGCATCGGGTGGCAGCCTCAAGCGAAGCTTGGGGACGGCTGATTGCAAACAATTATAACAGGATAAAAGATGAGTAGTGCTTATACGGAAAGTCTAAATAAGCTGATCGAGGAATTTGGGAGGTTGCCGGGGGTGGGGCCTAAGACGGCCGAGAGGCTGGCTTTTTATATTTTAAAGGCCCGGCCGGAGGAGGCCATGAAGCTCGCCGATGCGATTCGGGACGTGAAACATAAGATCAAACGCTGTCGGATCTGCTACAATCTCTCGGAACAAGATACCTGTCAGATCTGCTCGGATCCGCGTCGGGATCAGAGCCTGATTTGCGTCGTCGAGCAGCCCAAAGACGTCATAAGTCTTGAAAAAACAGGGACATGCAAATGGGTTTATCACGTTCTGGGCGGCCATATCGCCCCGCTCGACGGTATCGAGCCGGACGATTTGACGATCAAAGAGCTCGTCGAGAGGGTACGTGCGGGCAATATTGGAGAATTGGTCATGGCGACCAATCCGAACCTGGCCGGCGACGGCACATCGCTTTACATAAGCTCGCTTTTGAGAACGTCAGGGGTGAAAATTACCCGCTTAGCGAGAGGATTGCCTTCCGGCAGCACGATCGAGTACGCCAGCGGCAAAATCCTGAGCGACGCCATTATCGGCAGGCAGGAAATCGAGTAACTTTTTCGGCCTCCATCGATAAAGTTTATCAACTGCCTTTCAAATCTTGACGACATCTCTTAATGCCTCTATGATATGACTGGAGCCTTTGAGGTGGCCAGTCGAAATAACGTTTTCTTTTTCAGGTGTTATGATGAAACTGGAGATGAGAAGCCAGATGCGGATGGAGCAGAAGATGAAGCTCGCTCCGCATATGATCCAATCGATGGAGATCCTCCAGCTTCCCATTCTCGCCCTTCAGGAACGAATCGAACAGGAGTTGAACAACAATCCCGTTCTGGAAATGGCCGGGCCGGAAAGCCCCGATGAGATCGAAACGGATCGAGAGGAACCTCAAACGGATACGGACGAGAAGGATCTGGTGCTCAGCACGGACGCCAATAAGGCTGAAGACTTCGAGCGTTTGGAGAATCTGGGCGACGGTTTTTCGGACTACATGGCCGAAGCCGGACCTTTCCGCAGGCGGATCCGGACGGAAGAACGGGACAAAAAACTCGAGGCATTGAAGAATACGGCCGCCCCGCCGCAATCCCTGCACGAATATCTCTCCGAGCAATGGCGATTAGTCGACGCCGACGAGCCGGTGAAAACAGCCGGGAGCATGATTATCGACTACCTCGACAACAGGGGATACCTGACGGTGAGGTTGGAGCAGTTGTATAACAAGGATCGGGGCGATTTCACCGTGGACGATCTGAACGAGGCGTTGAAACTCGTGCAGAAACTGGAGCCGTCCGGCGTTGGGGCGCGTGACTTAAAAGAATGCCTGCTGATCCAGATGACCCAGAGCGGCGAAGATATGAGCTTTGAATCCCGCCTGATTTCCGAGCATATGGATGAGCTGCTCGAGAACCATCTGCCGGACATCGCCAAGAAGATGAATTGCAGTCTCGAAACCATCAATCGGGCTATCGTGCGGATGAGCAAGCTGGACACGTCGCCGGGCCTTCAAGTGGGAAGGGAACAAAACCTCCCCATCACCCCCGATGTGATTGTAGAATTGGATGAGGAATCGGGTCGGTACATCGTGAGATTGGCGGATTCCGATCTGCCCCACCTGAAATTGAACGACTATTACTCAAGAATGGCCAAAGACGATCGGGTTAGCGAAAAAACAAGACACTTCCTGCAAAGCAACCTGCGTTCCGCGCAGTGGATCATGGATGCCATCGAGCAGCGAAAGAACACATTACTCAAAGTCGCCAAGGCCATCGTTAAATATCAGACCGATTTCCTGGACAAGGGGCATCTACACCTGCATCCCCTACCGATGTCCCGGGTTGCCGTTGACGTGGGCGTGCACTTGGCGACCGTCTCGCGGGCCGTCTCAGGTAAATACATACAGTGCCCCTGGGGGATTCTGCCGCTACGAAAGCTCTTTAGCGGCGGCCGAGAAGATGTCAACGGCGAAGGGCGAAGCTGGGAGGCGATACGAGCCCAGTTGCAGCAGATCATTGATGGAGAGGACAAGAACAAACCCCTGAGCGACGACCAGATTCGCAAGAAACTTCAACAGGCGGGCATCAATAACCTGGCCCGGCGAACCGTGGCGAAATACCG
This sequence comes from uncultured Pirellulales bacterium, assembly GCA_964476475.1. GTDB lineage: Bacteria > Planctomycetota > Phycisphaerae > Sedimentisphaerales > Anaerobacaceae > JAFGTG01. The sequence goes on along the minus strand of CAYZAT010000245.1, from coordinate 3,919 downwards.
CAAGCTCATGAACATCCCCGCTGCACGATACCGCAAGAAATATTAAGCCTCATCGATTACGCGTGTACAAGAACAGAATGTGCGCACTCTACAAGACTTAACCGACCCTTTCGGCATCTTAGCCCAATAATATAAGCAGAAATCTTCTTTCTTAATCGCGCCGCCCATAAAAAAAATGGCTCTACTTCAAATAAAATTGTAGATAAGATGAACACTATGTTCTAATGTGAGTATATTATCACATAGTTATATAGTACGAGGTATGAGATGCCGGATAAAAACAGACAATTATTGTTCGAAATACAAGCGGAGATCGCCAAAGCCATTGCTCATCCGCTGCGCATTGCCATTATCGATTTTCTGAAAGAAGGCGAGCAATGCGTCTGTGATATTGCAGAATACGTCGGGGCCGAACGCTCGAATATCTCACGGCACCTTTCGATCATGGTCAAAGCCGGCGTGCTGGAGTATCGAAAAGAAGGGTTGAAGGTGATCTATAAGCTTAAATGCGTTTGCATCCTTGATTTTTTCTCCTGTGTCATCAAAGTCATCAAACAACAGGCCAAGGATAACGAGAAACTCCTTCGATCATTATAATTCAGGGATTTCGATATGAGTAAAGCGACCGAATGGAAAAAACTGGCGGCGATTATTGCTATCTTCATCGGCTGCTATTTTCTGCCGATCGGAACGGCGCGATTCGATAATGCGCTCATGGAATCGCTCCAGTTGGTCAAGTGGTACGCCCGCGAGCACGTGTTGCTTTGCCTCGTGCCGGCCTTCTTTATCGCCGGGGCGATCTCGGTCTTCGTCAGCCAGGCGTCGGTGATGAAATATCTCGGGGCGCAAGCCAACAAAGTCCTGGCTTACGCGGTCGCATCGGTCTCCGGAAGCATCCTGGCGGTTTGCTCCTGTACGGTCTTGCCGTTGTTTGCCGGCATCTACAAGATGGGCGCGGGACTGGGGCCGGCAGCAACCTTTCTCTATTCGGGCCCGGCAATCAACATCCTGGCGATCATTCTGACCGCACGCGTGCTCGGACTCGAAATCGGCATCGCCCGCGCGGTAGGTGCCATCATTTTCAGCATCGTCATCGGACTGGCAATGCACCTGATCTATCGCAAAGAAGAGATAGAGAAAGCCGGCGCTCAAGCGGTCATGCCGCAACCGGAAGTCAAAAGAAAGCTGTGGCAAAACGCCGTGTATTTTGCCGCGATGGTGGCGATTCTGGTCTTTGCAAACTGGGCGCGCAGCGGAGATGTCCGCGCGGTGTTCTTATGCTGTCCGGGCGGACTGAGTCAGCTTAGCGTTGAAGGGACGCTTCTGAGCAGAGACGAGAATACCGTCAAGATTCAGGACGTTTCCGGCAAGACCTACGAACTCTCCGCCGAGTTGGTCCAGCAGGTTGAAGAAGTGGAAAAAAACAACCTCTACAGTCTGATCCACCGATCCCGGTGGATCATCGTTTCGGCGCTTCTGGTCGGCTTTGCCGTTATGCTTTGGTTGTGGTTCTCCCGGCCGGAATTGTCCGAGTGGGTCGGGGCCTCGTGGGCCTTAACGAAACAAATGCTTCCTTTGTTATTCATGGGCGTCTTTGCGGCGGGCCTGTTATTAGGAAGGCCGGGACCGGGACATGAAGGCGTCATCCCCACGGAATGGGTCAATGCCGCCGTGGGCGGTAATTCAATCCGGGCTAATTTATTCGCCTCGATAGCGGGTGCGTTTATGTATTTTGCGACGCTAACCGAGGTCCCCATCCTCCAGGGTTTGATGGGGGCGGGGATGGGAAAAGGACCGGCCTTGGCGTTACTATTGGCGGGGCCCGCCCTATCTCTGCCGAACATGCTGGTCATCCGCTCGGTGATGGGAACGCAAAAAACGGTTGTCTTCGTTCTGCTTGTCATAGCGATGGCAACAGTTTCGGGTATTATTTTCGGAACGTTTCTTTAGAAGGATATTCAAATGAGGAAAATACAGATTCTCGGCGTCGGATGTCCCAAGTGTAAGAAGCTGGCGGAGAACGCCGAAGCCGCGATTAAAGAACTGGGCGTCGAATGTGAGGTCGAGAAAGTGACTCAAATCAACGAGATTATGCAATTCGGAGTGATGATGACGCCGGCCCTCGCCATCGACGGCAACGTCGCCGTTGTGGGCAAAGTATCGTCGGTTGAAGAGATAAAACAGATGCTTTCGTAAGTACCGTATCCAAGAATGGCAACTAGGATTTATGATCTTTTTTTGAAGGAAGAAAAACATGGATCGAAGAAAATTTGTCCGTAAAGCTTTGTACTCAGGGGCGGCCGCTTCGCTCGCCCCGACACTCGCCGAGGCCGGCCAGGCCGGAAAAATCAGGATCGTCGGTGTCTCGTGCAGCCCACGAAAAGGCAAAACGACGGCCATGTCGGTCAAGGTCGCCCTCGACGCTGCGAAAGAGGTAAATCCTCGCATCGTCGTTGAGTTGATTGACTTGGGGGGTAAAGATATCGCAGGTTGGTCCGGGGGGGCCAAACCCGGTGAAGGACAAGAAGTTATGGACGACTTCCAGTTGATCCTGCCCTCACTTAAAGCTCCCGACCTGGGTGGAATCATCATCGGATCACCAAGCTATTTCCGCTCGATGAGCGCTTTGTGTAAGGCGTTTCTGGAGCGATTGGCTGTCCTACGCTCACCCAAGCTGATGCTGGCCGACAAAGCGGTCGGCGTGCTGTCGGTTGGAGCGTACCGTAATGGCGGTCAGGAACTGGTCATCAGCCAGATCCAGGCGGCGATGTTGTGCCATGAAGTCATCCTTGTCGGCGGAAAACCCAGAGCCCACCAGGGCGCCACCCTTTGGAATGCCTATAAGGATGATATCATGAAAGACGAATTCGGCATTGCAACCGCCAAACAACTCGGCATTCGCGTCGCCGAGGCGGCCCTTCGACAAGCATAATGATGCACCCGAATCGATCTGAGAAATTGCCTGACATCCTTGTAGAAGGAGAAAAAGATGGTTGACGAAAAAACGAAGGAACTGATCGCCATCGGAGCCTCCGTTACTGCCAATTGTCACCCGTGCATTAAATATCATGTTGGAAAAGCTCGCGAGATGAATATCGCAGGGGACGATATCCGACAGGCGATTGACGTCGGTGAAATGGTTCGAAAAGGCGCCGGCAGGCAAATGGACAAATTGCTTGAAGAATTGCAGGAATAACATTTGGGGGATTGATTATGTCTGCTTCCAATGAAAAAATCAGAGAGGCCGTTCGTCATGGATATGCGGAGATCGCACAGGGCCGTCCGGGTTGCTGCGGCTCATCGTCACCCGACAAACTCGCCGAGGGTATCGGGTATCTAAGCGAGGACCTCGAATCTCTGCCGGACGGGGCCAATATGGGTTTATCCTGTGGCAATCCAACCGTCATCGCTAATCTCAAAACGGGCCAGATTGTCCTGGACCTGGGTAGTGGAGGCGGATTCGATGTTTTTATTGCAGCGAAAAAGGTTGGCCCGAGCGGTCGATCCATCGGCGTCGATATGACTGGCGAAATGCTTGGTAAAGCCAGGGCGAGCATCCCGAAATTCACGGAGAAGACCGGACTATCTAATGTCGAGTTTCGTCTGGGCCAAATCGAGCATCTTCCCGTCGCGGACGCCAGCGTTGACGTCGTCATCTCAAATTGCGTGATCAATTTGTCACCCGATAAGGCGCAGGTCTGGCGGGAGATTGCACGCGTGCTCAAGCCGGGCGGTAAGGCGTGCATTTCGGATCTTTCCCTGAAGAAACCTTTGCCCGAGCGTCTGCTAAAGTCCGTCGCAGCCTTAGTGGGTTGTGTGGCCGGGGCGGTTTTGGTAGATGAGACATTACGGATGATCCGTCAGACGGGTCTGACGATCGGCAACGTCATAGAAAAAGCATACAACATCGACGTGATGG
>CAYZAT010000244.1:0-6447 GCA_964476475.1 uncultured Pirellulales bacterium | reverse complement strand
GGATAGACTGTTTGTCTATGACCTGACCGGGCGGACCCTCCAGGTAATCCCCGCGAAGCATCCAGGCAACATCGACGTGCGCTACGGTTTTTCCCTCGGTAAGGAAAAGGTGGACATTATTGCGGTTAACCAGCGAGAGGGCCCCAAGATTCTGGTGTATAAAATGATCGTGCCGAGACGGCAACTGGAACGAGTCGATAACGGCGCTATCACAACCGGGGAGAACTACGGAGGTACACTGTATCGCAGTGCCAAGACGGGGCGATTGTATTTTATCGTAACGTCCAAAAGCGGATTAATCGAGCAGTACGAGTTATTAGATGGCGGCAACGGAAACGTTCGGGGCAATAAAGTGCGAAGCTGGACGGTTGGCGGGCAGTGTGAGTCGGCGGTTGCAGATGACGAAGTCGGTTCGATCTACATTGGACAAGAAGAAAAAGGCGTTTGGAAAGTGGGCGGCGAACCTGATGATCCTACACCCGGCAGGCTGGTTATTACACTTGGTAATCATGGGTTAGTCGGAGACATCGAGGGATTGGCCATCTACTACTTGCCCCAGGGCAAGGGATTCCTGGTTGTGTCTAACCAGAGCCGTGATAATTTCAAGGTCTATCGGCGCGAGGCAACACATGGATTTATCGGCACCTTCGCCATCGCGGGTGTTAAAGAAACCGATGGCCTTGATGTGATTAATGTGAATCTGGGATCTCGTTTTCCAAGCGGCTTATTTGCCTGTCATAGCGCAGAGGAGAATCAATGTCCTGTCTTATTAACCTCATGGGCCTCCATCGCTACCGTATTTCAACCCGAACTGGAAATATCGACCGTGTGGAATCCACGAAAGTAGTTTGTTCCCGTCGTCAACATCATTTCGCTCAATAGCGTATCATGAGACGCGAGGTGGGTCTTGTGGTTTTTTCATGCCGGAGGGCAGTTCGATGCCGACGGGGCCTTTGGCTTCTTTGAATTCGGTGATGATTTTGACCGCTTCTTTCGGGTCGTCCACGACGGTGTACACATCCGGATCTTCAGGGGAAATAAATGCGTGCTTGTCCAGCATTTCCTTTTTCAACCATTGGATCAGGCCGTCCCAGAAGTCACTGCCCATGAGGATGACCGGGAAGAAGGCTTGTTTGAGCGTTTGAATCAGAACGAGCGACTCGAACAGCTCGTCCATGGTGCCGAAGCCGCCGGGGAAGACGATAAAGCCGTGTGCGTATTTGAGGAACATCACCTTGCGGACGAAGAAATATCGGAAGTCCAATGAGACATTCTGGTATTCGTTGGGTTTTTGCTCCATCGGCAATTCGATGTTCAGGCCGATGCTTTTGCCGCCTGCGTCGGTAGCGCCTTTGTTGGCCGCTTCCATAATTCCGCCACCGCCGCCCGTAATGACGGCGAAGCCGGCTTTGGCTAATTCGGACGCGGTTTGCTCGGCGAGTTTGTAGTATCGGTCGGACGGCTTGGATCGGGCCGAGCCGAAAATCGAGACGGCCGGGCCGACCGAAGCCAGCTCTTCGAAGCCCTCGGTAAACTCCGCCATGACTCTGAAAATACGCCAAAGGTCTTTTACGGGACGATCAACCATATCAATCATACGACACTCCCTGTTGAAAAACGCAAGAAAGACAATATATATAGCAGTTGTTGAAACGGTCCGCGAGGAGAGATTGAGATTGCCGCGCGATTCTTCGAATCGCTCGCAATGACACATAGATGCCCTTTTTGTCATTGCGAGAAGCGGAGCGACGAAGCAATCTTCTCATTTCAACAATCCTTATAGGAGTCTGTTTTCCGTTCTGCAATTTACCACAAGTCCGGATTATTCGCCGAGGGGCAATGTTTGGCGATCGGACAGTTCTCACAATTCGGCTTCCGAGCCATGCAGACGTTCCGGCCATGGGTAATCACGACATGGCTGAAGGCCGTCCAGCTCCTTTTAGGGACTATGTCGGCCAGATCGAATTCCAACTTTACCGGGTCGCGGTTATCGGACAGTCCCAGGCGGCGTGACAGGCGAATGACGTGCGTATCGCAGGTGATACCGGGTATGCCGAAGGCGTCACCCAGGACGCAATTGGCCGTCTTTCGCCCGACGCCGGGCAGGGTCAGGAGTTCTTCCATCGTATCGGGAACCTTGCCGTCGTAATGCTCGACAATGCGAGTGCATGCGCCTTTGATGTTGAGGGCTTTGTTGCGGTAGAATCCCGTGGTTCGGATGTCCGATTCGATCTGCTTCAAATCGAGTTTGGCCCAGTCGGCGGCGGCTTTGTATTTTTTGAACAGGTCCGGCGTGACTTTGTTGACCTGTTTGTCCGTGCATTGCGCTGAGAGAATTGTTGCAACCAAAAGCTGAAGTGGATTCCCAAACCGAAGGGCAATTGCGGCTTTCGGATATGTTCTTTTCAATATCGGCCACATCTTCTTAAACCGTCCTTTAGCCTGTTGCTTATCGACTTTGATTTTCCTGGTCTTTTTCTTCGCCAATTTCGGGATGTCCTTATACGCGGGGTTACTGTTTATTTCTTATCCGGCAGAGGTTCAAGTAATTCTTTGAGTTTTTCGTGGAAGAACAACTCGCGCAGGCGTACCGGTTCGTCTTGTCCGGGGAGCAGGAGGACCGTGACCGGGACGCCGGGCTCGTTGTAGAGGTTTTGCAGGTCGATGGTGGCGGGCTGGGTTGTTTTTGTCGTGTCTCCTCTTATGGCCAGGACGCCTTTTTGCTCGATCAGTTCGGCGATGTCTTTGCGTTTGAAAACAAATTTGTCCACGATCTCGCAATTCGTGCACCAGTCGGCGGTGAATTTGATCAGGACCGGTTGCTGCTCGGCTTTGGCCGAGGCGATGACGGCCGGATCGTACTCCTGCCAATCGACAAGTTCCGGCTTGAAGAAGAACCCAAAGGATAAGACGGCCAACAGTACGGCGATACTCCGAACCGCCCACTTGCGGGAGAACTTCGTGCCGTAGGGAACCCAGGCGGCCCATACCCAAATGCAAAAGCTCAGGATGACCGCGAAGTAGAGCAGGTTGATCTTGTTTTCGTCGGGGACGGCCTTGACGAGCTTGACGGCAATGATAAGCAGGACGAAGCCGAGCGCCTGCTTGAAAAGCTCCATCCAGCGTCCCCCGCGGGGCAGGCGTTGTAGCCAGCCCGGCATGGATGTCAAAATCGCATACGGAGCGGCCATGCCGAGTCCGATCGTCATGATCGCCAGTGTTCCTAAAAACAGGGATTGACCCTGTGCCCAGACGAAGGCGACCGTCAGGATGCCGAAACTGCACGGCGTACTGAGGATCGCCGCCAAGAATCCCATGCCCACGGAGCCGGCGTAGCCTTTGCCGGAGCCGGACTTGCCGGCGATGGATCCCGGGATCGTGATGGTGAAGATGCCGAACATGAACAGCGCCATGACAATCATCAGCAGAGACAGGGCGGTTACGATAACGGGATTTCGCAAGTGGTCGCCCCAGCTTAAGCTTCGGTCGTAGAAGCTTTGCAAGACGATATTCGCCCCGGCCAGAGTGGCGAAGAAGAGCAGGATCCCGATGCAAAAAACGAGACCCATTACAATGGATTGTCTTCGACCTGATTTGGCTTGTTCCACAATGCGCATAATCACCAACGGCAAGACCGGCCACACGCACGGCATTAAATTCAAACCCAGCCCCGAGATAAAGGCCAGGAGCAGGGCAAACCAGGTGGAATAGCCCGGGCCCTCGATTTCACCCTCGACGGTCGGCTCGGTGTCACTTGGAGCTTCGAAGCCAATTTGTCGCCAGGAATCACGTTCACGATAATCGATTTGCGTTTGCAGGGTTTTCTCGAACGGCGGCAGACAGAGCATGCTCGTGCACATCATTCCACTGATCGTGACCTCAACGTCCACCGCGCTTGCCTCGGTAGAGGTTTTGGCAGCCGTGATTGGAATGAAGACGGCAAAATTTCCGGCGTACACTTCGACCTTGCTACCCACGGGATCGGTGAAAATCTCCCATTTGGGAAAGACCGCGTCGCCAAAATAAATACCGTTGGATTTTGCGGAGATCTTGAGTTCAAAGCCGTCGGCGGGCGCGGTTTCCGCGCGGGCGTAATAATGCAGGTCGTGGGTTCCGGTGAAGATGACCGCGAGGCCGGATTGCTGATTCATTCGAGCCGGCTCGAAACGGACGGAAGAGTATTCTTCTTCCTGACGCGCCAATTCAACGCTGGACGGGTCGATCGAACGTTGGGCAAAAGTGAGGTTCGGTAGCACGACGATAGAAATCGCGCATACAAGCTGGACTAAAAGATTGTCTTTCAGCATCGCAAGATCTCCTGTCCGCATTGATGCTTAGAGATCATCCGGATAGACGACAATTAGTCTGTCGATGGTTCCTGCTGCGGCTCGGGCTCCCTCTGCGCCTGTTCGCCTTTGGCCTGTTCGGCGGCCAGCAAGTCCGTCACAGTGGGTTTGTCCGGGAAGCCGCCCTCCAGGATCAATTGCACCTCGTCGGCATCAAGCGTTTCATATTTCAGCAGGGCTTTAGCAATTCCTTCGAGTTTATCTTTGTTGGTTTCGATCAGCTCTCTGGCCTTGCTATAAGCCTCATCGGTGACTTTTTTGACCTCGTTGTCGATCGCCTCGGCCGTTCTTTCGGAATATTCTCTCTCGGCCGGCATCGCGTACACGAGATCCTTCACCCCCAAATCCGGCCCATAACTAATCGGACCGAGTTCGTGACTCATCCCCCATGTGAGTATCATTTGTTTGGCAATATTGGTGGCGGTTTGAATGTCGTTTTGGGCGCCGCTGGATAAGTCGTCGCAGAATATCTCCTCGGCGATTCGCCCGGCAAAACACACCTGTAAAAGGGCGATGCAATATCGTCTTGTGAAGATGGTCCGGTCTTTTTCCGGTAAGGAAAACGTCGCGCCGCCCATCGGGCCACGAGGTATAATACTCACTTTATGCAGCGGATCGGCATCTTCCAGCATCGATTGCACGAGCGTGTGGCCGGCCTCGTGATAGGCGGTGATTTCCTTTTCTTTCTGGTCGATGACGCGGCTTTTCTTGGCCCGTCCCCAACGGACCTTGTCTCTCGCCTCTTCCAGGTCCGCCATCTCGATATGGTCTTTGTTGGCCATCGTTGCGGCCAGGGCCGCTTCGTTGATGATGGCCGCCAGGTCCGCGCCGCTGAACATCGGTGTCCCGCGCGCCAGTCTTTCCAGACTGGTGTTAGGCCCGATCTTGACTTTTTTGGCGTGAACGCGCAATATCTCGACGCGACCCTTCACGTCCGGCAGGGGAATGAAGATTTGCCGGTCGAACCGTCCCGGGCGCGTCAGTGCATGGTCCAGGATGTCGGCGCGATTCGTCGCCGCGATGACGATGACCTGGTCGTTCGTATCAAAACCGTCCATCTCGACGAGAATCGCGTTCAGCGTTTGTTCGCGTTCATCGTGACCGCCGCCGGCGAAGCCGGCCCCGCGTTTTCGCCCGATGGCGTCAACCTCATCGAGGAAGATGATGCAGGGCGAGTTCTCTTTGGCCTGCTTGAAAAGATCGCGCACGCGGGAGGCCCCGACGCCAACGAACATTTCCACGAAATCGCTGCCGGAAATGCTGAAGAACGGCACGTCCGCCTGGCCGGCGATGGCCTTGGCCATGAGTGTCTTTCCACAGCCGGGCGGACCGATCAGCAACACACCGCGTGGAATGCGGCCGCCCAAACGCTGAAATTTTCGCGGGTTCTTCAGGAATTCGATGATCTCGGCGACTTCCTCTTTGGCCTCCTCGACGCCGGCAACGTCTTCGAAGGTCACTCGGACCTTGTCCTTGCCGGCAAGCCGGTGTTTACTTCGACCGAAGGACATCAACATGCCGCCGGCCCCGCCGCGGAGGTTTCGGCCGATGATGAAGTAGAAAAATCCGATCAACAGAAGCAACGGCAGAACCCATTGCATCAGCAGAAGCAGCCAGATTCGCTGGGGGGCCGTATCGGACTGTATTTCCGGGTGCTCTTTCAACAGGTCGCCGAGCCATCGCCCGTGGACATCGGGATTGTAGTTGCTCAGGAATCTCTTGTTCTTGTCCGGATGGGCGCTGAGATAGTCCGCTTTGAATTCGCCGGAGACTTCGGTATCCTTGACCGTCACGTTCTCGACGTTTCCGTTCTCGACGTGGCTGACGAATTCGCTCCAGGGGATGTTGTCGATTTTCTGCCAGCGTCCCAGCATCACGGTTGCCGTGATGATAGCCACCGCGAGCAAGAGATAGCTGAGCGGCCCTCGGCTATAGCGCGGCAGGGGGGGCTTTTTGCCCGGCCGATTTTGCGGGCCCCGGCGCGGTGTTGGATTGGTATCTTGGTTGTCATCCATAATCAGTTATTTGGCATTTCGTGAATCGCCTCACGAGGCTACCATTTCCTTTCCATCAGTTCTACGATCTTTCGTGCCAGATTGTT
>CAYZAT010000243.1:0-6466 GCA_964476475.1 uncultured Pirellulales bacterium | reverse complement strand
GAGGTTCGGGTCCTCATCCATCTTGGGGATATCGACGTGCCAGCCGGTCAGGTCCCTGCCGTTGAAGAGGCTCTGGGACTTTTTCCCGGACAGCGTTGCGCAGGACAACGTCGTCGCTGCAATGACGGAGACGATGATGAGTTTTTTCATGATGTTCTTCCTTTCTTTATGGTATGTTCTTCAATCAATAGACGGATTCTATGTTTATTGCAGTTTAATACGGAGGGTTTTCTTTTGGCCGGGGCTAAGGGGCCGTATGTCTCGCAGGATTTTCCAGCGGTCCTCGGCGGGCTCGCCCACCTTGATCGTGTAGGTTCCCTGCTTGAAGACCTTCGGCTGGAATCGTCTGCCCTTGATGCGCAGGGTATAGACGATCTCGTCGCTGTCCTGGTCGATCACCTGGACGACGGGATTGGCGGCGCCTCTGACCCTCAGCGCGGGCAGGTAGGCAACGGCTTTTCGGCTGTAGTTGTCGATCTGGTCGATCGTCCGGGGCCAGCCGGGATACTGCTCGGCGCTGGGGGAAGCCACGTCCACGTTGCGGGGCCAGCATTCGACGGTGATTTTCCGGGTTTTCGTATTGAACCGGGCCACGCCGAATCCGGCGGCCCGTGTCGTCAGCTTGTCGTGGTTCTCCTCCGGCGTCGGATTCGCCACGGCCAGCATCGTGATCTTATTGCCCATGCCGTCGTGGAACTCGCCTAAATGCTCCGGCGCGCCGGGCTCGCGGTTTTTGCCGGGCTCCAGCGGCACCCACCACCGCAGGTACAGATTCGCAATGGACGGGACGCAGAAGGAGTAGCCGGAGTCGTTCCAGTTGTCGATGCCGTGGTGGATGATCGTCGCTAAGTGCTGGTCGCCGGCGAGCATGAAGGCGAAAGCCTTTCGGATTTCCTGCAACGCCCGGTTCCGCCCGGATTGCGGCCACCCGTTGGAATCCAGATCGGCCACCAGGCGATTATCCCTTCTGCCATGCAGGTGCGCGCCACCGCAGAAGACCGTTTGCGATAGGACGCATTTCATATCGCAGTCGCTCCAGTCGGTTCCCCAGTCGCGCAGAAATTTCAATTGCCGCTCGCCGAGCAGTACGGCGCCGGGCACGTCGATGCTCTTGGGATCGTAGTTCGGGTCGTTGATATGGTCGGGTCTTGGGCCTCGTTGAGGCACGAGTCCCTCCGGTCCGGATTTAAATTTGCGGTCTTCGATAATCGCAAAGCTTATCCGGCCGACGGTCAGGGCCGTATAATAGACACGGATGCCGCGCTCGACGGGCGTCGGGTCGTAGGGATCGGGCAGATGGCTCGTCTGGGCGCGTTCGACTTCTTTGACGTATTCGACGGGAGCGGCATATCCGCCGTCATGGCCCGCGCGGGTATGGGAGAGCCGCCCGCCCTGGCCCCAGAGATTGCCCTGGCCGATGTCGTGGTCGTCCGGGATGGTCACGGTCGGGATGTTGCGGATGATCTCACCGAAATCCCTGCCGAACTTGAGCCAATAGGCGTAGTGCTTGTTGTGATCGTACACCTGGTCTCCGGAGAAGAACAGCAGGTCCGGCTTGATCTTTTTGACGTTGGCCACGATGTCGGTCTTCGGGATGTCGCCCCCGTGGCCGGGATAGATCGAGTTGCCTGTAAACGCCGCGACGACAATCTCATCCTTGTCCACGGGGTTCTTCTTGATTGTGCCTTCGTAGAATGCGTTCTCACCATGCGCGACGCGGTACTCGACGTCTTTCGTCGAATCCCACTTCTCCACGCGCAGCAGCGCCGTCCAGCCCTGCTCGATCACCGGGGCTTCGGCGATCTGTTTCCAGATCCTGCCTTGCCTGACCTGCAGGCGCACGGTCCGGCTCTCGCGCTCATCGAGCGGGTATAACTGGGCCGTCATTTTCAGAATATTGTCCTGTACGGTGTAAAGACAGAAGCAGATGACCTTGTCACGGGATACCTCCGGAATCTCCAGCAGCGCGGCGCGTTTGGCATAGGATGCGGACGTGGCGATCAACACTGTGAGAAGCACGCTGATGATTGTTCGTTTCATGAATTGTCCTTTCCGTTCAAATGTAATGACTTTCATGTCTCTTCATCTTTTCCGGTCCAGCCGGAGCAAAATGTTCGCGATCAAAGGTCGTTATCCCTGAGATAATGAAAAAGATACCGAAATTCTGCCCCTTTTTCCAGTATTTTTTGCGAATCCGGATGTGACGGATTAGGGTGAATGGGTAGGGTGCGCATCGCACGCCTTTTCGTGATGGGGGACTCGAATCGCGGGCAAGCCTGTCCCGAGCAGAGCCGAGGAGATGCCCGCGCCGCGAACAGCTATTTTCTTGCGACGATGGCGAATTCCGGCGAATCTGGTCCGAAGGGGGTGCCCGCGACATCGGAATAGACTTCTTCGATCTTCAGGCCGTTTTTTTCGAATTCTGTTGTAATCGAATCCCCGCTGAAGCATTGGAGCCAGTTATAGACGACGCGCGTTCGGTCTTTTTCGACGATTGTGTATTTGTCGAGGATGACCTTTTCCTTCTCGTATTTGAAGGTATTGAGAAAGCCATAATAACTCTCCGGCGACCAGAAGCCGTCCAACTGATTATGTTCGTAGGTCGCCGCTTCTTTTCGCTGGTCGAAAAATGCCAACGAATGAACATCCAGCAGAACCGCGCCGCCAGGTTTTAACAGCGTATGGAACTTGCGGAGCATCGTTTGTCTTTGCGCCGGGCTTAAAGGGCAAAAGTCACACATAATCATGATAATCAAATCGAATCGTTTGTCCGTCTCGAATTCAAGGTAGTTCCGTCGAACGTAATGGATGTGGAGTTTTTTCTGCGCCGCCTTTTCTTTTGCATAGCGAATCGAATTTTCGGAAAAATCAACTCCCGTTATGTCCGCTCCCTTCTCCGCTAAACGCGTTGCGTACAAGCCGGGACCACAACCGAAGTCGGCGATGGACGTTTGAGAATTGATGTTGAAATGAGAGGCGATCCATTCGACGGAACGATGGATGAACTCGCTGTTTCGAGATGAAAGATCGACCGAGTCGTTGAGATGATATTTGAGCATTTGTTTTGATGTGTGCTCATCGGTCCAGAGCTCTTTTGCCGTGTAGTATTGAAACGGTTCGGGGCGAGCGTTTATTTCTTCAAGCTCTTTAAACATTGATTACTCCACCTGATTTTCGGATTTCTTTCGCCAGGCAAGCAGTTCCCCGGCCAGTTGATTTTGCAATTGCTCGAACCGTGGTTGTCCCGCCAGGTTTGTAAGTTCGTAGGGGTCTTTTTCAAGGTCGTATAATTCGACTTCATCCGTCGTCAGGTGATGCGCGAACTTGTAGCGGTCCGTTCGAATGCAGCGGATGTTGAGCCGGTGTCTTTCGGGAGAGACGAAGGACGCGAAAATGCGATCCCGGTCCCAACGGCCTTTGCCTTCATACAAGCCCAACAAGCTCTTGCCCTCGACAGATTCAGGGATAGGAACGCCCGCCGCGTCGCAGATCGTGGGGAAGATGTCGATCAAACTGGTCAGCCTGGAATTTTTTGCGCGGTCGCGTTGGAGTTTTGGGTAGCGGACGATCATTGGCAAGCGGATGCCTTCCTCGTGCATCGTTTGCTTTCCGGATATCCCGTGGGCGCCGAGCGAAATACCGTGGTCGGCTAAGAAAATAACGAGCGTATCGTTCGAGAGCTTCTTTTCGTCGAGTTTATCGAGAATGCGTCCGATCTGTTCGTCGTCGTGGGTGATCGTGCCGTAATACCGGCTGCGCACGTCGCGAACGCCTTCAGCCGTCCTGGGGAAGGGCGCCATCTGTTTCTCATCCCGGAGGTTCGTCCCGTGCCAGTCCGAATAGTACCGGAACGGTTTGGAACCGTTCATCGGACGGGGCATGAAATTACGGGGCAACTCGATGGCTTCCGGCTTGTACATTGTTGCGAACCTGCCGGGCGGCGTCCAGGGATCGTGCGGCGTCATATAACTGACGAAGAGCAAAAATGGATTGTCGCCGGGTTGTTGAGCATCGAGAAATTCCACGGCCGCGTCGGTGAACAACTCGGAATCGAATCGTTCGATCTGGCGTCTTTTCGTCTTCCCGAAGTCTTTCACCATCGGCCTGGGATGTCCCCCGGCGCCGGGACCGCCTCCGCCGATGTACTTGCCGGAAGTAAAGCCGCGCTGTGAAGGTAAGCCGTCGTTGTGCCATTTACCGGTGTAGAAGGCTTCGTAGCCGGCCTGCGAGAGTAGCCGGGCGAAGTGTTCGGACTGCTCCCTGATCGGCATGCCGAAGAACCAGCACCCGTTCGTCCAGCAATCCTGGCCGGTAAGCAGGGCAGCCCGGCTGGGCGTACAGATCGGATTCGGCGTGAAGGTATGAGTGAAATGCACTCCGTCTCGCGCCAGGCGGTCCAAATTCGGCGTTTTCAGAAGCGGATGACCCGCGAAGCCGAGGTCCGTGTAGGCCATGTCGTCGGCGACGATCAGAACGATGTTCGGCTTTCTCTCCTGGTTGCTCCAACCGAGGCCGGCCGATAAGGAGAAGGCCCCGATTGCGCCGCCTGCGATTTTCAGGAATTCACGTCGTTGATATGTCTTTGCTGAATTTTTCATTTCTCGGGTCTCTTGCTGCTCGGGTTTTCTATTTGATTCGATAGTGGCCTGTGATGGGAAACGAGAAGAGTCGGTTCTCTTCTCGGGTTCCGGCGCCAATATTGTGGATCGCGAGGGGAATACCGTCGCTTGATTTCCTGTCGCTGACGATCATGATATGGGGCCGGTTCGGTGGAACCGTACAGGTCACAAGATCGCCGGGATGGTAATCCTCTTTCGCTTCGGTCACGGGTAATGAATAACCTTTTCTTTCAAAATAGCATCTCAAGTTGGGTACGCGCCGATGGTCGATATTGCGGTCGGGTTTTTTCAATCCCCATGTGGTCGGATATTTAGAGAAAGCCGATGTCATGTCTTCGTGAACTAATTGCTGCAAATCCATATTGATCGAGTCCCGCAAGGCCCGCACCACGACGTCCGTACAGACGCCTCGGTCGATAGGGACATCGCCGCCGGGGTACTCCAGGCCAACGTATGAAGGATCATAGGCTGTTGTCTTACCGATTTGATTCCGCGCTGCGGCTACGATGGGGGACGTCGGAGCCTTCATGTTCGCACTTTCGGTTTTGGCGGGAGGAACGGGAACTCGTGCATTTTCCTCGACCGGCGGTCCCGATTTTCTGCAACCGATCAAAAGGCCGGGCAAGCAAAGAATGATGACAAGCTGGATAATTCGATGAGATCGTTGACTTTTCATAATTTCTCGGTTGTCTCATTGGCATAAAATTTTCTGATCCCCGGCGTTAGCTCGAACACGATGATCAAAAAACCGTTGATGGCTGTGATGTACTGGATAGCCCACTTAAAGCCGATCAGCAATCCCTGGACGATCAGCCAGACGGCCAAAGCTATGCCGAGGGCGAGCGTTCCGGTCCATGCCCAGTGATGGCCGCTCCAGCGTGATAAGGCATCGGCCCAGGCCCAGCTTGGACGAGTCAGAAGGGCGTAGATAAGAAACAGAGGGGCCAATCCCATCACAATGAGCAGGAACAAGCCGGGGAGAATATAATTCGACACGGGCAAAAGGGGCACAACGTCGGTTAATTGGAGCAAGTCGCCCGTGGGATCGATCACCATGGCCATACCGCCGTACAGACCTCCCAGCCCGAGGAAGATCAGCAGAAACAGAAGTGGCCAGAGTGTAATAGGACGTTTCATTTTCTTCATTTCCAAGCTCAAAAAAACGAGCATACGGTAAGGTGTCGCGATTTTCAAGGAAAAGCCATGCCCGAGGGGTTGCCAGGACTCTTGCATAATGCACCTCAGTTGTAAAAGTGGGGGACGAAGCTTTGAAGTAAAATCATCATGCGTAGTCCTGAATCCCCTCACGACCAGTTTTCAGAATCATTTCGTTTATTCTGCCGGTGCCTTTCTGGAGAGACGAAGGACGCGAAAATGTGATCCCGGTACTTTATTCTGAGGGCTTTTTGACTTGCTCGAGGTAATCTTTAGCGTACTCGATCATTCTCTTTATAATGCTTAATACAGATTGCGTGTCTCTTTTTCTATGGCTATATTGATGTGATATACGTAGATGTTCTGAAGCATCGTTATACATAAAATCATAACGCCCGTGAGACCAAACCATACCTGTTTCCCCGATTTCATCCGCCTGTTTTTTCGGTGTTACCTGGAATCTTTTTCGCATGGTCTCCATAACTTTTCCGGGATCAAAATCAACATCCGTATCTATGGTGATCGTTATTGTCGGACTGCCAACATCATCGTATGTGAATAGCTCCCTTGAGGAAAGATCTTCGCCGGATTCGCTATAGAGATCGTTTAGGTGATTAACCAAAGCATCTGGACTGGCTGCTGTTTTGGGTATCCCTCGGTCAATGGAATGATAAATCTTAGTCAATGCCTTG
>CAYZAT010000242.1:0-6472 GCA_964476475.1 uncultured Pirellulales bacterium | reverse complement strand
ATTTCTTACTTTTCTCTAAAGAAATTGTTGCTGTCTACACGATGATAATTAAGGACGATTAATCAGACAGAAAGGGATTTTAAAGCAGCAATTATCAGCTTTTCATCACCCTCCTCCGAAGCCAGATTCTGTAGTCATTAGAATCTGGCTTTTTTAGACCCATTAATACCAAAATAGGAAATCACTCGAACACTACGCATGTTAACGAGGGAAATATGGGATACCTTTAGCATTTACACACAGAGAGATACTCCCCCTAATCTAAAAAAGTACCTCGTCAGCCTCTGAAAACGACTACTTCGCTGTTGGGCCGGTGGGCTTGACATCTTTCGTGTTCAGACCGAACGACCCGGCCCAGGTGCGGATCTTTTTCCAAAGCTCATGAGCGATCTGCGGATTTGTATGCAGCACATTGCGGCGCTCGCCGATATCGTCTGCCAGGTTGAATAGCCTGGCATCGGTTCCATCAGTATTGATAAGCAGCTTCCAGTCGCCGTCGCGGACGGCCAGACTGGGACTGATGAAGTCCGGATTACCCGGACGAAGACGGGAATAGGGCTCGCCGTATTGCCAGAAGACGGGCCGGCTGCGCGGGCGAGGATGGCCGAGTAAAACGCGGTGCATGTTTTCGCCGTCATGACGGACGGTATCCGGCAGTTTGACGCCGGCGACGTGACAGAAGGTCGGCGCCAGATCGATGCCGCACATGACGCTTTCGTTATCGACGGCCCCTGACGGAATCACACCCTTCCATCGGGCGATAAACGGCATGCGGATACCGCCCTCGTAGAGGCTCCATTTGCGGCCGTAAAGCGGGCCGGTGAAGCCGGGCGGATCGAAGCCCTTGCGATAATAGTGCGGCCAGTCCGTCGGGCCGTTGTCGCTGGTAAAGACAATAAGCGTCTCTTCGGCCAGCCCGGCGGCGTCGAGGCCGTCGAGCAGCCTGCCGATCTGGCGATCCAGCTCCTCTAACACGGCGAAGAACTTCTGCTCGAACGGATTGTCCGTAACTGTCTTCCACTTTTCAACAGCCTCTTCCGGCGGAAGGTGGGCGTCGTGGACGTCGTTGGGAAAAAGCTCAATGTAAAACGGCCGGTCGGAATTGTGACGAATGAATTTCAAGGTACGATCCACGTAGCGCTGCGTCGATTTGTGCTTGGGCAGATATTCGATGTTGCCCCGACCGAGCTTGGCGCTCCGGCCGGAAAGGCCTTTCTTGGAGAACAGGATACGGTCTCCGAGTCCTTCGAAGGCGACCAGGGATTCATCGAAGCCGTACTCTTGCGGCAGCGGCGCGTCGCCGACGTCCCGGCCGCCGCCAATGTGCCATTTACCGAAGTGGGCGGTGGCGTAGCCGGCCTGCTTGAGAATCCGAGCGGTCATCGGTGCCTTGGGATCGAGCCAGTTGGCCATTTGACGCTTGCGATTGTTGGCGCGGGATTCAAGGTAGGAATGAACCCGCCAGCGGATGGGGTACTGGCCCGTCATAACCGCCACGCGCGAAGGCGAGCAGATGGGCGAGTTCGTGTAGAACTGCGTTACGCGCAAGCCGTCGGCGGCGAGACGATCTATATTCGGCGTCCTCATCGAGGGATTGCCAAAGCAGCTCGGATCGGCGTAGCCCATGTCGTCGATGAAGATGAAGATGATATTAGGCCGGCGTTTACGATCCTTCGCCGCGCCGAAAACCGGTACGGACAATCCAAGAACACCCGCACCGCACATTTTGAGAAACGCTCTTCGCTGCATGATATGTCCAATCAAATAACTTCCGGATCTTTAAGCGATTCGAGTATAGCTGTTGGATTAGGAAAAATCAAGATGGGCGATATGGAGCTGGCGGGTGCCGGTTTTTTGGTCGATGCCGTCGAAACAGATCGCCTCGCCGGTGCGATTCCAGCGGGGGTGGAAATCGCAGCGCAGGTGGCCGGAGATGTTGCGTCGAATTTTCATATCGAGGGTCACAAGCGTTTTGCCCTGTTTGGTTTCGACGTTGTAGAGGATCAGCGATTCGTTCAGTCCGTGTTTGTGATCGGTGGCCAGCCAGTTGGCGTCGGGCCCGAAGGTGCAGTGACCATCGAAATCGAGCATCCCTTCGCCGAGAACTTTGTAATCGGCCTGGCCGTCGGTGAAAAGGACATGCCGTCGGCCCCGGCTTTGATATTTGAAGGTCGCGATGATTTCCCGGTCGTTGCGCCAGTCGAAATGGGACACGCTGCTTCCATAGGGGATGACCTCGCGCAAATTGCCGCCGTCACGGTCCGCGGTGAACATGCCGGTTTCCAGTTTTCCATTCTCCATCGAGCGGCCGAGAAAGAAGAACCGGGTGTCGCTCTTGTTGAACACGGTATGATTGCACCACAAATGGCGATCTTTCAATTCCGGGCGACGGTCCCTGATGAGTTTGTAGAAATCGAGCACTGAAACCGCTAACGTGCGCTGGCCCGTTCGCATATCCATCACGAAGACGCCGTCGTTGTCGGGGTGGGGGACGTCGATCGTCGGGTCTTCGATCCCCTGGTAGCTGACGGTTTTTCGCAGGCGGCCGAGCCGGCCGTAAGACAGGCTCAGGGCGTATCGGCCGGAATGGCCTAAGCCGTTAATCGCGGCCGGGAGGATTCGTTTCTTTCCGGTCTGAATATTCATTACCACAGAGATAATCTGGTTGCCCCGACGGTCGTTATAGAGGATTTCATCGTCGTTCAACGGATTCCAGTGGAGCATGGCGCCTTGCTGAAGGTTCCAGGCGTGGGTCCGGCCGATCGTCTCGAACGCGCCGGATGTCGCATCGACCAGACCGATGGCCGCCGGCTCATCCTGCGTGGGGAAATGATCCTGAAACGGACTCTCCAGCGAGAGCAAATGCGTGCCGGACCGATTCCACGGGCAGATTCCATAATAGCCGAAGAAATGATGCCTCGGACCGCGCGTCAGTGTTTGAATGCGACACTTGGGCAGTCCGCTTTCACGTTTTGCGAATGCACGCAAATTTGAAAGACTGAGTATCACCCCACCGGTCAGCGTCTGTTTCAAAAAGTGCCGTCGAGAGTTAAACATCATCATCTTCACCTGAAACACGTTTTAAGTTGCGTACCCAAATCGGTTGTCTCAAATGATACCTGTTGTCCTTTCCGGGGGCAAATACATTTACCTTGTTCATAAAGAAACAATGAAAAATGCAGTCGAGTAAAGTCCGTCGAACGGAGCCGAAAAGAAGCGTTGGCGCTCTCAGCAGGCGCGCGGGCGGGCCTTACCCGTGATTTGTGCCGTAATTGACTTGAGAATACGTCGTTCCTCCGAGGCTGAACCTCCGCCATCATCCATCTTGAATCGCATGTCGCGGATCACAAATCCACTCAGCCGGAGATGGCTCTCCAGCTTTGATTGAGCTCTTCCATCAGCTTGATGACCTCGCGGATCATCTGCGGATCGCGCTTGGCATTGGCTTCGGACAGGTGCTTGATCATGAATAAGTAGAGCTTGCGAAGATTCGAGGCGACTTGGCCCCCCGCGTTCATATCCAACACCGCGTTGAGCTCATTGATAATATCCAAAGCCTTGTTGATATATTGCCCCTTGGCTTCGTGATGGTTGGCCTCTAATTCGATGATCGCCTGTTTGAGAAACTTGATCGCACCCTCGTAGAGCATCACGATGAGGCGGCCTCTGCTTTGCGTTGTGACTGCATTGTCCTGGTATGTTTTAATTCCCTGCATGACATCGACTCCTTGGAGCCAAGCTCCGCCCTCTACGCAAGGGTTTTTAAGCCCTTTTTAATACCACGCCTGTTAAAACATGATCGCGCCCATCCGTTTGCCGATCATCCCTCCCCGGATGAATCATTCGATCTCCTTACGTCGTTGCGGCTATCCATTCAGCAGGCTCAATGCCAACTGCGGCATCGTATTGGCCTGGGATAACATAGCGACGCCGGCCTGGGCCAGGACCTGGTTCCGGGTCATGATGGCCATTTCCGTGGCCACATCAACATCTGAAATACGGGATTCGGCGGATAACAGGTTTTCCGTCTGATTATTAATAACCGCGATGGTACTTTCCAGACGGTTCATTTTATACCCGAACCCGGCTCGGGCGGCATCTTTGGTGGTGATGGCGGTCCCTAAGGTGGCCAGGGCTGCCCGGGCGCTGGCCGCCGAACTGATGCTCGCCGTCGAAAGCCCCAGGGCACTGCTGGTCATGTCGCTTCCGTAAACGTCAATCTTGTCGGTCGTGGCCGTTCCGAACTGGATCGATATCGTGGCCGTGGCGCTATTGAGAAGGTTGTTGCCGTTGAACTCGACGGCCCCCGAAATACGGTTGATCTCCGCCGCCATCTCGGTGAATTCGTTGTTCATAATGGTTCGCTGAGCGCTGGAATACGAACCGGTGGCAGCCTGTTCGGCCAACTGTTTCAAACGCACGAGCGCGTCGTCGATGCTCCCCATGGCGCCTTCGAATGTCTGGAGCATACTGATGCCGTCCAAGGCGTTCCGAGAGCCTTGTTGGAGGACGGCAATGTCGGCACGCATCAATTCGCGAACGGCCAGGCCGGCGGCGTCATCCTTGGCGCTGTTGATCCGCAGGCCCGACGACAGTCTCTCCACCGATTGGGCCAGCGCATCATAGCTCGAACCCAAGTGCCGAGCGGCATTGGCCGACATGACATTATTCTTGATTGCTAACATACTGATCACTCCTTTAATTTGTACTTGACCCGTTTGTCAAAAATCCGTTGTCAAATACGTATTGTCAATGAGCCTTCCTTATACATCATATCGGGCAACCTATTTTGACTTAGGTCCGCGTCTCCGTGGAAAACAGTCAACACGTCCCACGGAAACGGCCACGTTCAAGAATCATTATCGAAAGGAACGCGAAAAACTTTAAAAAAAACCCGCCCACGGCGAAAAGATAAATTTAAACCTTAAGGCACAGGCTCAATAGTGACAAATCATGAAGGTCTAACACATTTGGTATGACCGTGCGCAGCCTTCAGCATTATTTTGATGATATCTCGTCTGCTGATGACACCGACGAGTCTTCCTCCGGAAGTGACGGGGACGCGCCTGAAATCATTATTGGCCAGGCATTTGCACACATCCAAAATGCATTCATCCTCCTCAAAGAAGATCACCGGCTGTGTCATGAAGTCGGAAACAGGCTTATTCACCAGCACCTCAAGATCGATGTTAAATCTCAGGATGTCTTTTTCGGAAATAACAGCAATTAAGGTCATATCCTCCTCAACCACAGGGATGCCACTGATATTACGTTCGACCAGGATTTCCATCGCTTCGTGGACAGGGGTGTTCGGCTTGACGCAATAAACGGATTGCGTCATGATATTTCGCGCCTTGAGCATAACGTTCGCCTTTCAGTAAGTCGATCTGGTTTTATGTCTATCAACGGCCCGGTCGTAGTGAAAAAGCATTAGCCGGAAATGGCTTTCCAGCTTTGATTCAAATCCTCCATCAACTGAATGACCTCTCGGATCATCTGTGCATCGCATTTAATGTTCGCTTCAGAAAGATGCCTTGTCATGAAACAGTAGAGCTTGCGAAGGCTCGAAGCCATTTCCCCCCCGGCGTTCATATCCAGGATCACATCGAGCTCGTTGATGATGTCCAGAGCTTTATTGATATATCGTCCCTTGGCTTCGTAATTGTTGACCTCCAGTTCCTTGATCGCCAGCTTCATAAACTTGATGGCGCCGTCGTAGAGTAGAACGATGAGCCGGCCTTTGTTTTGCGTCATCACGGCGCTGGCCTGATAGGTTTTAATTCCTTGCATTGCATGTGCTCCTTGGGATCGAGCTACGTTTGGGTACGAAGATATGAGCGCCTTGGCACTCAATTCCGAAGGAGATAACCCACACCATTAATAGACCGATCATCTTCCCCTGAAGGGTTTGATTCAATCGTCAAAGAATACTCCGTTAAGTTAGCAGGCTGAATGCCAACTGTGGCATTGCATTGGCCTGTGTTAACATAGCGACGCCGGCCTGGGCCAGAACCTGGTTCCGGGTCATCGTGGCCATTTCGGTCGCCACATCGACGTCTGAAATTCGGGATTCGGCGGCCATTAGGTTTTCCGTCTGATTATTGATGACCGAAATGGTGCTTTCCATACGGTTCATCTTATATCCGAATGCGGCCCGGGCGGCGTCTTTTGTTGTGATGGCGGTTCCTATGGTGGCCAGGGCGGCCCGGGCGCTGGCGGCGGTACTGATGCTCAACGTGCTAAGTCCCAGCGCGCTGCTGGTCATATCGCTGCCGTGAACATCGATCTTGTCGGTGGTGGCCGAACCGAATTGAATCGATATGGTAGCCGTGGCACTGTTGAGGAGGGTGTTGCCGTTAAACGCGACGGCGCCGGCAACACGATTGATCTCGGAGGCTAATTCGTCGAACTCGTTGTTCATAATGGTTCGCTGCGCGCTGGAATAGGATCCTGTGGCGGCCTGTTCGGCCAG
>CAYZAT010000241.1:0-6488 GCA_964476475.1 uncultured Pirellulales bacterium | reverse complement strand
CTAAGGCCCGATGGTTCCAGTCTTTAACGATATCCGAGCGAATGGAGATGCTCTGTTCATTCACGGATATGGCTCTAACGGTTAATCCCAGTCTGCAGGAACGTAAACATGCTCAATCGGTTGCAGGACGTATTCAGATCATTTCAAAAACATAATGTCAAATATGTCGTTATCGGAGGCATTGCTTCAACACTCTACGGTGTTCCGAGGGCAACTTTTGACCTTGACATCCTCATCGAGGCTACTGCGGAAAATGCCAAGCGGCTGCTTGATGCCCTTCTGGATTCGGGTTTGGGAACCGCATCTCTGACGACTTCTGAAGACATTCTTGCCCACGAGATCACCATTTTCAAAGATAAAGTCCGGATCGATGTGCAGACTTCAACTCCTGGTATTAGTTTTCAAGATGTATGGCGACGACATCAGACCATGAATTACCGCGGACAGGACTTCTACATCCTTTCAAAGAATGACTTAATCTTGTCCAAGCGTGCCGCCGGTCGTGAAATCGACCTTGAAGATGTCCGATTACTGGAATTTACAGAAGATAAGAACAACGAAGAACAAGCGGATGAGAATGACAAAGAATAAGACTCTACAAAAAGCTATCGAGCTGATAGGTAAATCTGAACGCATTTTGCTTACGACGCATACGAGACCGGATGGGGATGCGTGCGGGTCTGTTGTGGCGATGTCTGAAGCGCTAAGGGCACTTGGTAAGAGTGCAACTCCGCTCTTACTCTCGGCGGTTCCGGCATGGTACGAGTTTTTGTTCACTGAAAAAGCACCCGTTCTTGGCGAAGATATCCGGCTCGACGAGTTGAAAGCAGGGGGGCGGGGTGACTTCGACTTGATCGTGATTGTCGATACGAACAGCACGAGTCAATTACCGAAGTTCGACGAACTCCTCAAATCTAATGACAAACCGGTTCTGGTTATCGACCACCATGTGGTCTCAGACGGCCTGGGCAATGTGGAGATTGTCGATTCGTCTGCATCCGCGACGGGACTGATCGTTCTCGATCTGTTCAGGCACGCCGGCTGGACGATCACGGAGAAAATCGCCGAGGCCTTGTTCGTCGCTCTCGCAACCGACACGGGCTGGTTCCAGTTCAGCAACACCGATAGCCGGACGCACCGTGCCTGCGCCGAACTAATTGAGGCCGGAGCGAAACCGGCGATGATTTACGAAAAGCTATATCACACCTTCTCACAAGCACGATTCAAACTCATGATCGCTATGCTCGGCGCGCTTGAGCTGCACTTCGATAACCGATTCGCCGTGATGCAAATTACCCGGCTTGATTTCGAGCGAACCGGCGCCGAATACAGCGATACGGAGAATCTCATCAACGAAGCCCAGCGCATCGGTACGGTTACGACGACAGCCTTATTCATCGAGCTCAAGGACGGCCGCATCCGATGCTCGCTGCGAAGCCGCGATGGACTTGACGTCAGCCGAATCGCCGCCAAATTCGGCGGCGGAGGCCACAAGCAGGCCGCCGGCACCTTCCTCCCCGGCCCAATGGGAAATGCCAAGCAGTTGATCTTGGCCGAAATCACTGAGAAAATCGATTAGAGTCGATTTGGAGTAGATTCCTGTTTTAACGGGCGTATTTTATTTCTATAGCGGAGATTTGCGCTTCGGTAGTGTATTCGATTTTGAGATATTTTGCATCATTGCGGGGGACGGCGCCCTGATAGAGAACCGGTTTGTGATAGTCGTACTCGCCCTTGCCGACGAAGTAATCCCGGCGTTCGAATGTGACCGGATTAAAGTCCCGACCATCGGTTGAAGTGGAAAACTTGAAATCTGTAATCTCTTTCGAGAAAAATGAAAAGACCTTCCACGGATGGATCGGTCCTTCGACTTTATAAACGATGTACTCTCCGGATCGTCCTTTGAGCCGATGGGCGTCTTCCTTGAAATTTCGCGCCTGTTTGATTTCCAACGTCAAGTTAGCGCTGTGTTTATGAATGAATTGCATGTCGCGCATTTCATCCACCAGCGTTTTATAAGAAACTAAAACAGGACCGACGATGTTGGAGGGTGCAGAAACGCCGGCTGAGTTTTGGGCGATGACGCGGTAATAATAACGTTTACCCATTTCGACGCCGACGTCGTTAAATAGAGGCCGATATTGAAGGGCCGCGTCGGATATGCCGCATTTGGCGGCCATCCATGGGCCGTTTTTCTGTAGAGCTCTTTCAACGACGTAGGTCTGGGCCCCGGCGCTTCCCTGCCATGAAATCGCACTCACGTCGTCAATATCCAGCAAAACCGGCGGAGCCGGCCTTTCAATCGCCGGGGCGGGAAGTCCTCGAATCTCGAAGGCTTTCCGACGCATCAGATCGAGCAGGCCGGTCTCATCGAACGCGGCGTTGGAGGCGAAGCCGGGCCAGTGATAGGACTTGAATAAATCGCCGCCGTAGGGTTCGCTGTGCCAATAGAAGCCGCCGTCCCGGCTGCGATACCGCAGCGACCAGATCAGGGCGCCGCTGACATTTTCCTCTATGACGGTTTGAAGAACCTTTTCGACCGCATCGGTAGGAATGAAGCCGAATTCACCCAAAAAATATGGCTTCTTACCACGCGCTTTAGCCATACTTCGTTTAATCTGGCCGATGGTTTCTCTGGGATTCTTCGAATAATGGTGTGTCGTCACCAAGTCGATATTTTCGTCTCGAATCGATTCGTTACGCAAATTTGTCGTGTGGTAGCCGTCAAGAACAAGATGATTGCGGTCAAGGCTCTTGATATACGCGGCGGCTTTCGCCGTCCATGCATGGGGACAGACCAACTCGTTTCCCGTTTCCCAGGCCAGAATCGCTTTGTCATCTCGATATTTAACACCCGTCACCGAATTCGTTCGATTGATGACGAAGCTCACGATTCGCTTATAATCCTCGAACAATTCCGGATCGGTCCAGAAGTCCTTGTCTTTCTTGCCCCTGAACGCCGCCGCGCCTCCGATGCCACCCCACCATTTCCAGTTATCGATGAAAGGAAAAATGACCCGTATGCCCTTGCGATTGGCCACGGCTAAAACCATGTCGAGCGCTTTGAAAGCTTCTTCGTCAAATTGCCCCGGACCGAGGATGTGTCGAGGGATATCCGGATTCTCACCTGCAACGCGAACGGATAAGGTGTAGGTACGCACAACCTTCCCGCCCATCTGCCTGACGGCCTCGAGCGCATCGGCGATCTCGAACTCGTTCGTCGGCCGCCATGGATTCATCTCGGTGAAGGGCATATGGTCTTCGTTGTAATGCAGATTGGGGATGTTGAAGCTGATGAATCGAAGCTCGCCGTTTTCATCCATCAGCTTGTCACCTTCTCGATAGACGAACTTCGTAAAAACGCTTTCGGAGCCCAATGAATTCACAACGAACACCAGAAATAACAAAGCGACGATAATCCTCTTCATTTTTCTTTCCCTTTCGACGATTTCACGATCATGAATTCATTCTCCCCGATTCACAACTATTAAAAAATATAACCGGAAGGGATGTGAAATTCAATATATATCACTTATGATCGGAGCGTGATTTTCAACAGTTGGAAAGTTCCGCAACAACTTAATCGCCGATGAGATGATTGTCGTTCAAAACCCTACATTATTGAAATCCGGCATCCCCGTAAACTGTCCGGTTTCAGCAAAAATGCCGTAGCGCGAGCCGTCCTGGTCGTCGCTCTGCCAAACCGTAACGAAATTGCCGGCTTCGCTTATCGCAACGGAGGGATAGCGCTGGTCGCCTTCGATAAATGAATTGATGAGGCATTCTTCGCCAACCGGTTCGCAAAGACCGTTGAAACACTGACCGAATATGTCCCGTTCGTTCACATTCGGATCAATCCGACTTTCCCATACGATCATAAAATCGTACACATTGTTTATAGCCACTTGAGGATAGCGTTGCGGGCCATCAATAGTTGTATTAACAAAAAATTGTTCGCCGAACGGCTCACCATTCGGATCGAATAGCCGGGCATGAATATCGTCCAGGCCGGCAAGGTTCGGATCGCCATCCCAGGCTACCACAAAGTAACCATCAGCATTCATCGCAATCGACGGCCTGGTAACGGAACTCAGTGGAACCGTGCTGACTTCGATCGTATCGGTTCTCGGCAGACCATTGGCATCGAATAACCGGGCTAAAATCAAATTGCTGCTCCGATCATCCAACCAAACGACGGCAAAACAGCCATTCGCATCCGCCGCGACGACGGGATAACGACATTCCGCCGATTCCTCATTGACCAAAAACTCATCACCCAATTCCATCCCATTGCAATCGCATATCCGGCCGTATATCGCCTTTTTGCTCTCTTCAGGCGTGTTTTCGCTCTCCCAAACGACGACAAATGCGCCGTTCCTACCCATCGCCACATCGGGATAGAGCTGCCGACCACTCGTTATGTGATTGACAAGGATTTCACCGCCAAGGGCAACGCCGTCCGGATCAAAGTACTGGACGAAGATATCTTCCTCATCGCCGTCGTTGAACCCGGGTCCGTGCCAGGCGGCGACGAATCCGGCCGCTGCGTCCATTGCCACGGCCGGCTCCGTCTGGTTTCCGGAGGAGGTTGCATTGATTTGAAATTCCTGTCCGAGCGGACCACCATTTGCATCGAATCGTTGGCCGAAAACGCCGTTTGAACTGCCATCCTGGCCATAGCTGCTCCAAACCACCACGAAATTGCCATCCGGCTCCATCGCGATATCGGCATTCTTCTGATCGTAGGTCGTATGCGTATTAACCTGAAACTCCGCCGGACAAAGCCCGGCGAAATACACACTAATTCCCAGGCAGTAAAGATATCTCGCTTTCATTAAACTACCTCCATCCCAGCCATTTTAAGCAAAAAACGACAAAAAATTCACATTCTTCGAGCAAATCCGCACGGCGCAGACTCTGCCCTTCTGTCTAATAGGCGAAAACGGAGGCTAAAATGTTGATGATAAAAATTGAAAATTATCAAGAAAAAGTGAAAAATTATCTTGATATATCACTTTACTCTTTGGCTTTTTGAGAATTGGGTTTGTTTTTTCAGATCAACCATGAATGAACGCGAATAAACACATTTTCTCACTCTTTTAAGGCAAAGAAATGAACGATTTTGTAAAAATTTGTAAATTTTTGTGCATTTTTGTAAGTTTTTGACATGGATTGGCTCCATGAGATGCCCTTTGTGCCCTAAAGGGCAAGCTGCCTGGCGGGGTCGAACATCGACTCCTCCAAAAGGAGTACATTGGCTTTGTTTTGCATTTTATTAGCCGGACAGGATAACAGGAATCACCGGATTAACTACTGACTTACAAACCAATATCAAGCATCGAGAATCACCATACACTAACGACTATGAACTATCAACTATAATTGTTATATATTATACTAACTTACTTACTCCAAATCAAGTGAAATTGTTCTTTGCCGAACGATTTTTACGGCTCGATTGATCTAACAAGGGCCGGCAGTGGCTAAGGTTACCGGCCCTCAACGATACTTGTCTGACGACAGCCAAGTTTGGGCGTTTAGTCCCTTTTCTTTCAAAAATGTTCACGATACTCATTTTCATGGTTGGATGGGCCGGCCGGGCAGTTTCTCAAATAAATGCTCCGCCAGAACGATGAGATCTTCGATATCCACGATGCCATCGCCCCAGGGCATCGGGCCGATGTCACATATTGAATTATCCGTGCCCCAATGATCGACCATGATGACCATGTCGGCAGCGTCCACGATTCCGTCGCTATTGAGGTCAACAATGGGGGAGATTGTCGATTGCCACAGATCCCACGTGTTAAGATTTGCTCTTCCACAGCACCAATAGAGCGTAGAACCGTCCGCGGAGATACTGGGTTTCTGCTCTCCGTTCTGAGTGTTGATCTCCGGTCCAAGGCGTATGGGCGTTCCCCAGCCATCGTCATTGTGCGTCCGTGTCGCTAACCATATATCCGGTAAGAGGGACACATCAGCGTAATCAGAATAGAAAAAGAGGGCCAGTCCGTCACTTGATATGTTTGCACCCCAATTTCCAGAGCCTTGGCGAGATGACATGACTTCCATTTTCACCGGCGTCTCCCAAGGGCTCTGGCTTGTGGCTCGCGTTGTCATATATATTTCACCACCATAAAAAATATCAGGATTTGCAGGGGAGAGATAACCTATTTTGGAGAAATAAAGTGAACAGCCGTCCGGCGAAATACAAGGACAAAACTCAGGATTATCGGAGTTGATGGGAGGCCCAAGATTCACCGGTTCACCCCAGGGATCATCTTTTGAAGGGCGCGTTGCTACCCATATATCACCGCCGCCCAATCCACCAGGCCTATCAGACGTAAATACAAGCATTAGCCCATCGGCTGTAATAGATGGCTGGCTCTCGTAATATTCACTGTTGACGGGTGCTCCGAGATTTACCGGAGCTCCCCAATAACCCTCTGGATTACGTTCTGATGTCTGCTGTATGGACACCCATATGT
>CAYZAT010000240.1:0-6591 GCA_964476475.1 uncultured Pirellulales bacterium | reverse complement strand
TGATCCCCACGGGGTCTACCAACTGGTACTTTATCGTGCTCAATCTCCCCATATTGGTCGATGTAAGCAAAGACTACACCATCAGTTTCTGGGCGAAGGCGCAAGAGCCGCGTCCCCTGACCGTGCAGTTGAAAGCGACGGATAATTCCATTAACGCCTGAGGAGCGACGGACTTCGAATTGACCACCGAATGGGCGGAGTATCACTATGCCTCGGAAGTCCAGATCGATGATGTCAAACTCGAGATATTGTGCTCGGCTGCCGAAGTGCCCTTCTGGCTGGATTTTCTGTATATGTATGAAGGCGATTATATCGCCGGAATTCTGCCCGGCGGAACCGTCAGTCCGGGAAAAGCATCTCGTCCGAATCCGGAGGATGGCGACCTGATCACCCAGACGTGGCAAACTCTCTCCTGGACGCCGGGAGATTTTGCCGTTTCGCACGATGTGTACGTTGGCGGGAGCTTCGAGGACGTTCTCGATGGGACCGGCGATACATTCCGAGGGAACCAGGCTTCAGCATTTGCCACCCTCGGCTTTCCCGGATTCCCTTACCCCGACGGCCTTGTCCCGGGAACGACGTACTACTGGCGAATTGATGAAGTCAACGAGGCGGATCCGAATAGTCCGTGGAAAGGCGATGTCTGGAGTTTTTCAGTAGCGCCCCGGAAGGCGTATCATCCCAATCCGGCGGATGGGGCCGAGTTTGTCGATCTCAATACCCAGCTCAGGTGGACGGCGGGGATGGGAGCAAAAATACACACGGTGTATTTCGGTGAGGACTTCGACGAGATCAACAATGCCACGGAGGGTATCATGACGGGCACGACAACCTACGCCCCCGGCCCGCTTGAGCGAGAGAAGGTGTACTACTGGCGGGTGGATGAATTCGACAGCGCGGAAACGCACAAGGGCGATGTCTGGACCTTTACGACGCCGGGCGCCGTCGGAAATCCGCAGCCGGCGAACGCCGCCGAGGAGGTGCCGATGATAACGATATTAAGCTGGACGCCGGCGGACAACGCGGCTTCGCACGAGGTCTATCTCGGTTCGGACAAAGAGACCGTACGCCAGGCCGACGCCGGCTCGCCGGAGCATAGAAGCAGCGTGGCCCTCGGCTCGGAAAGTTATGATCCCGGCAAACTCTCATGGCATACGACCTATTACTGGCGTGTGGATGAGGTCTATGCGACGCATACGGTCAAAGGCCCCATCTGGAGTTTCACGACGGCTGATTCCATCATCATTGACAACTTTGAGGGCTATACCGACGATGACACCGCCGGTCTGGCCATTTGGCAAACGTGGGCGGATGGCTTTGGCGTGGCGGATAACGGCGCGCAGGTCGGTTATTTGCTTCCTCCCTATGCCGAGCAGGGAATCGTTCATAACGGCTCGCAGTCCATGCCGCTTCTGTACGTGAACGAGGCCGGCGTAACATTCTCAGAGGCATCGTTAGCGTTGACATCGACGCGAGACTGGACCGAGCAGAGCGTTGGGGTGTTGTCGTTGTGGTTCAGGGGGAATCCGGACAATGCACCCGAACCCTTGTACGCGACAATCTCCAACACCACCGGCGCGCCGGCGCTGGTGGCATACGAGGACGCGAACGCCGCACAAACGCTCACCTGGACGCAGTGGACGATTCCCTTGCAGGCCTTCGCCGATCAGGGAATCAACTTGACGAACGTCGATCAGCTCGCGATCGGCGTGGGAAGCAAAGCCGGACCTGGGCCCGGCGGCACAGGCACGATGTACATCGATGATATAGCGCTGTATCGGGCGGCTCCTTAGTCCGAGTCGGCACCGGCCAACAGGTAACGTAATTTGAGAGCGAATCGGGGCCTATACCAACCGAATTCGTATGGGCCCCGATTATGTTAGAACTGAGCTTTTGCAAAACTCTTTTTAGAAGAGAGGATAGGGCGTGAGCGATCTTGTAATCCTGTGAAAAAACTTGAACGTAAGGTGCGAATTTATGCACGCGGGGGCCCCTTATCTCCGCCATGCAAAATCACATGTGCGGATCCATATCTCCCATAATCCCTTGCGTCTGAGAGGCAGCTTCACGGCCGCCCTATTATACCACAGGCGATAATAGAACAGATTCAGGAAGCACGCGAAACAGCGAAACAGCATCACCGGGATAAGGATGCGAGGTTTTTTCGGGATAATATAGAAATTCCTCATCGAAAAGACCTTCCCGCCCATCCGCATCTTATGATCGTATTTCCCCCGCATACTGTCGATATACCGGACGCGTTCTTGCGTCGCGTCTTTAAGCTGTTCGCAAAATATAATGTGGCCCAGGCTCACCGACAATAATGCTTCGACTTCCGTGCGCGCATCCAGGAATTCCAGATACTTGTCCGCAAATTTATAGGCATACTTGTATCCGAGAAGATGTTGTCCCGCCTTCACTTCGAGCAGCCGCAATCGATGGTGCTTGAGCTGTTCCCGGGCCACCTCGAGGTGAAACTCCCGAGCATCAGGCCAATCACGAAAGTGCCCCGGCCGGCCTCCTTTCTCCCAGCGATTCTGATGCGCGGTGACGAACGCATCAAAAAATGGCTCAAACGTATCCTTTTCGGCAAACCGTGAGGTGATGGGAGTGTCGTTTCCGAACATCTTCCGAAGTCGCCTGTATTTTTCTTTGATATGTTGTCTTTGGCGCCTGGAAAGGGATTTGAGGTATTCGTCCCAACTATCATATAATTGAAAATATGTCTGATCTTCCCTGTCTTCAAGAATGAGGTGATGACGACGGCCGAAGGTCTCTCTCAGAGCGTCTTTCAATGTCTCCGCGTGAGCATAAAGGCCGGCAATCGGGCCGACGTGCATAATGCTCCAGCGATCGTTCGAGAGGTATGTCGATAACTGGCGCATGACCTCCGGGATAGAGTCGCTTCGGATAGCCGGACTAAAATGCGACATTGTAAAGTCCGAACCCACAAATTTTATCATCTTGACGGGCAGCGGACCCAGCCATATCTTTTCGACAAACAGCGGGAGCAGACCCACCAATTCACCGCCCCGGCGAAAAACAAAGACTCTTAAGTCCCGGTTCCTCCCATAGTATTTCCACCATATCCTGCACCAGTCGAAGGTCAGAAAGATATCACTGCCCGTGGATTCGACAAATTCATCCCACTCCTCTTGCCTCGCCTCTAATTCACCGAAACTCGTGTAGATTGCCGCTCGTACTTTTGTTCCCGGCCTCGCATCCAATACGACCGTTCCGCTCATCATTCCCTTACCTCATCACAGTCCGTTCGAAGCATTCCCTCAGAATCTGCACGCTCCTTTGCCGCAGAACGAAAAAGACCGACGTGGAAGTGCATCCGAGACTAAGCATACGTTCAAACGTCTCTATCGAAAAGTACAAAATCAAAAATTGTCCGATTTTTTATCTCGAATACATGCCCGGCCACACCGTTCCGCCGACCGGATGCCCGCCCGGCGGAGTTCTTATTTCAGGCAAGAGCGACACGGCCAATCCGATTGGGTCCTTGATAGATCGGCCAAATTATGCCATGATAACGTTGTTTGAGAAAATGATGAAGACCGATGCAGGCGTTCGCATCGGTTGATTCCTGGGAGCAACACGAATGAATCGAAGAGAATTCCTGGCAAAATCAAGCGCTTTAGGGTTTGGACTCGGAGCCGTCTCTGGCTGTTTAGCCGTCGCGGAACAACCGGAACGAGCTAAACGGCCGAACATCATCTATCTCCTGGCCGACCAGCTCCGCTACCCATCCTGCGGCTATGCCGGCGACGAGAAAGCCCGAACGCCCAACCTCGACCGCCTGGCCTCCGAAGGCGTCAGTTTCCGCCAGGCCGTCTCCCACATGCCCGTCTGCTCGGCGTACCGCGCATCGCTGTTTACCGGCAAATACACCACCGGCACCGGCATGGTCATCAACGAGCTGCGAATCAATCCCAACCAGACCTGCCTCGGCCACGTGCTCACCCGGGCCGGCTACGACACGGGCTATATCGGCAAGTGGCACCTGTACGCCAACCAGCTCGGCCACCATTTCGAACCGAAGAATTCCTTCGTCCCGCGCGGCCCGCACCGCCTGGGCTTCGACGGCTACTGGGCTGCTTATAACTTCCACCATAACTACTACGGCAGCTATTATCACACCGAATCGCCCGAGAAAATCTTCTACGGCGACGACGTCTTCGAGCCGGACGCCCAAACCGATTTGGCCCTTGAGTTCCTCGCCAAAAAGAAGTCCGGCGACGCCCCCTTCTTCCTCATGGTCTCGTATGGCACGCCGCACGATCCCTGGGTGAAGAGCAATGTGCCCAAGGAGTATTACGACATGTTCGAGGATGTGAAATTCGATGTGCCTCCGAATTACTCCGACGACATGGACCCCTATGGCGACGGGTGGTCCAACATCAAGAAGAGTCCCGAAAAAATCGACGAGTGGATGCGCAACTACTACGCCATGACCGCCAATCTCGACTGGAACGTCGGGCGCATCCTCCGGGCCGTGGATCAAGCGGGCCTGGCCGAGGAAACGCTGATCGTCTTCACCTCCGACCACGGCGAAATGTTCGGCGGGCACGGCCGGATGAAGAAGAACATCTTCTACGAGGAGGCCGCCCGCGTCCCGTTCCTCATGCGATGGAAAGGCCGAATCCCCGCCGGGCGCGTCTCGGACGCCTGCCTGAACTCGCCCGATATTATGCCCACGCTGCTGGGTATGGCCGGGCTGAACGCGCAAATCCCGAACGAAGCCGAGGGCATGGACCTGAGCCACTTAGCCATAGGCCGACCCGGCCCCGAACCCGAAGCCGCGTTTCTCCTGAATACCGGCGCTTGCGCCGTCTGGCAGGACGGCCACGAATGGCGCGCCCTCCGCGACAAGCGCTTCACCTACGCTATCTTCCGGGGCGGCGGACCGAAGAACCTGCCCCGCAAAGAGGTCCTGTTCGACAACGTCGCCGATCCGTACCAGATGAAGAACCTCATAGACCGCCCCGCCCATCGCCCCCGCCTGGAGAAGTACCGGGGTATGCTAAAGACCAAGATGGCCCAACTGAACGACACGTTCCCCGCCTCGACCTGGTACCGCGACCGCTGGACGGACGGCAACCGCCTCATCACCGCCAGCGCCAAGGGCCCCTTCCCAACCTGATCAAAACATGAATAACACGGCAATACACGATGGTCATTCCGAGCGCAGACGAGGAATCTATTGAAATAATCCCGCGGAGCGGTTCCTTACGTTTGACGTCCGGTTTTGTTAGCAGATCGGCAGGGTGTGCAAAAGAATTTTGCACACGCGGTGAAGGTAGGAATAATGTATTCGTGGTATAATGCCGCGTCAAAAATACACTTCATCGTTTAAAATATTTTGTACTTTCCCCTTGCTAAATGTACGCAAAATGCGTAAGCAGAATTGGACATCTTGGTAGAGTTAATAAAAGAAGGGGACTGACAATGGAAAAAGAATTGTTCAATGACTTTAAAAAGAGCATTCGCGAGATGAACGCGATACGTAAGGGCAAAATGAAGCCGGCTCGCGTATGGCGTTGGGATTTGGGAGTAAAGGAAATCCGCGACAAAATGGGTGTCTCTCAAAGCCGGTTTGCCGCACTGATCGGCGTGAGTGTGGACACAATACAAAACTGGGAGCAAGGCAGGTCTGTCCCGCGAAAAGCGGCCTGTGCATTACTGATGGTCCTCAAACACAATCCGGACGCCGTGATAAAGGCCGTCGAGGCCGAGCGGGAACTGGTGATGGGAAATATAGATTAAGCAAAATCGTATTATGGCTATGAAAAGAAAGCCGACGCACCCCGGCTTGGTTTTAAAGCATGATGTGCTTGAGCCGTTGAACCTCACCGTCACGGAAGCGGCGCGACGTTTGGGCGTGACGCATCGAATGAAGGACCGAGGTACACGGTCCCTCTCGAGTCACGTCTCAGCAATCGCTATCTCGCAATGTATAAATGATAAACCCTGGTTCCGACGGGTGATCGTAAACAAATAAATTGTTGTCCCGATATGGCCGTAATTTGGATATCGTTAATAGATCGCCCGTGCAGATGGAAATAGCGACGGAAGCAAGCATCGCCGACCCCATGTGCGGGTATAAGAATACGAGCCCGATACTCGCAGGCCCGGTGACAGTCAAAGGCATAAGCCCCGCCAGGCGGTAATGTCTCTCGGCGATTGGCCTGCCAATACGACAATAGGGCATGAGGCCTTTCCAATTCATTCCAAATTTGATGTCGGCAAAGGACAGCCCGCCATAGTGGACAGCCGCCCAGGCATGTAACACTTCGTGGAAGACTAAAACCGGCAATAAAGCGATATAGAATACAAGCATATGATCGAAGACGTTCACTCTATGGGGCAGTAAGAACACAATACCCACAAACAAGGCCAAAAGAAGAATCGCAAACAATGCACCAAGCAAATTGACGACCAGCTTATTCAGTCGGACTTCATCCACGAATTGATAATAAGGGCATCGTGGAGATTTGTCACCTGGTGCTTCTACGATTTGTATATTCTCTATTTGATCAATGCACATTCGATCATTTCCTCGGGCAGAACTCTGTTTATACGGTT
>CAYZAT010000239.1:0-6597 GCA_964476475.1 uncultured Pirellulales bacterium | reverse complement strand
CTGTAGAACTGGACGACAATACAGAATAGGATACCCGTAATAGCCAAAAATCCTGTAAAGAACCAATAGTACGCCGGGCCATCCAGCTTGCTGGAACCATCCGGATTTTGGATAAAGAAGTTTAGAGCAGCTACAAACAGACTCCCAAGTGAAACCGATAGAAGATACAAGGAACCGATAAAAGATTTCATTTTTTTCGGTGCTTGTGTATAAGAAAATTCCAGGGCCGGGATCGAGATCATAACCTCGCCCGATGTTATAAATACATAGGCCAAAACCTGCCACCAGCATGACGGAAGCTCGCCACTGTCTATACGCCCTTCCAACCAGGCGGGAATGGCAAATGAAGGAATGGATATAAAAAAGCCCAAGGCTACTTTACGAAGAGCCGTCAAAGGGAATACCTTATTGATGAGCGGGTAAATAATATACGTAAAAATGGGTATCATTAAAATGACCAATAATGAATTGACCGCTTGTATTTGTTCGGGCAGTATATCCCATTTCACCGTATCGAGACTCACTAATGAGAGGGCCTTGCCCCAAAAAGTCTCTTTTGAAAGGCTCCAGTTGAAGAAGGTAAGATTCATTTGTTGTGCCTGGAGTACCCACTTCGACATTGTTTGATTAAACAAAGACCAGAAAACCGCCACAAAGAGATATAAAAAAAAGAAAAGTCTGGCAATGACCAGCAATCCTTCTTTGCTCAACGTCTCCTTTAGAAAACCGGCTCCCTTAGGGGGTATATGTACCAGTTTTTTTCGCATGAACCAGTATGTCAGCGTCGCTAAGACCATCGCTGCGCCGGATGTGCCAAAAGCCCATTTTGGCCCGTATTTATCGAGAATAATTGGAGCAATGAACATCGAAAATGTAGCGCCAATATTGACGGACCAATAGAAAAGATTGTAGGCCTTCGAGATCAAGTGCTGATTGGACGATCCAAACTGATCACCAACATTGGCCGATAAACATGGCTTGATGATCCCGGTCCCGGTAGCGATCAGGAAAAGGCCGGAGATGACACCCAAATAAGTCTGGTCCAGTGTAATCGCCACAAAACCAACACAAAAAACCACGGCAAAGATCATGATCGTTTTAAATTTGCCCCAGAACATATCGCTGATTAAAGCGCCGAGCAATGGAGTAAAATAACATGCCCATTGAAACAGACTAACGTACTTGGTCACCTGGGTTTCACTTAGATTGGCCAATTCCCCTGACCGAGTTAAAAAGTAGTCTTTCAGGAAAATCGCCAGAATTGCCATTAGGCTGTAAAAAGCATATCGCTCACCAGCTTCGCTTATAAGGATATAGGGCATCGCCTGGGGCGTTTTCTTCGATGGTAACGGTGCGGTGAGATATTCTTTCTTATTCATAAGGCCCTATGTTACCTGTATTGGCGTCCGAATTCAAATAGTAAAATAGGTCGGAAATAACAGAATTCATGTTTTTAGAAGTCGCTTGATTTAAGCTCGTGAGGCTGGTAATATCCTTCAAACTTGAAGGATTCGCATGATAAGGTAGCTCCATGATATCAATTAGGAGTATGAAGCGATGAAAACTCTTTTGTCCCTGATTTTGATTTTAAGTATGAGCGTTCTTATTTCAGGTTGTGCGTCCAGCGTAGAGGAAAAGCAGATGCAGCAGTTTGTCACTTCGCATGTGGACACCGTCAAGCCGCTCCAGAAGGAGCAAGGCCTTGCATGGTGGGATGCGGCGACGACGGGCACGTCCGAAGCCTACGACCGAGCCGGTAAACTCACGTTGAAGATTCGCCAAATCTACAGCGATCCGAAGGAATTTGCACTTCTCAAAGAGATGAAGGAATCGGGGCGGGTGAAGAAGGCCATTTTGGCCCGTCAGTTGGATGTGCTGTACCGGGGCTATCTTGAAAACCAGATGGAGCCGGATTTGCTCAAAGCCATTGTGGATTTAAGCTCGGAGATCGAAGAAAGATTCAGCACCTTCCGCGGAACGATCGGAGGGGAAAAAGTCACCGATAACGAAATTAAGGGTATCCTGAAAACCCAGATGGATTCCGACCGGAGAAAGCAGGCCTGGCTGGCGAGCAAGCAGGTCGGCGCCGCGGTGGCTGAGGACCTGGTCCGGCTGATCAAACTGCGGAACCGGGCGGCAAAAAAACTCGGCTTTGAGAACTACCATACGATGTCCCTCGCCCTCGTCGAGCAGGACGTCGGGGAACTCGATAAGATATTCGCCGAGCTTTACGAGCTAACGAACGGGCCTTTTGCCGCGCTGAAGGCCGACCTTGATCAGAAGCTGGCGGCGAATTGTGGCGTGGACGTCTCCGAGTTGATGCCGTGGCATTACCACGATCCGTTCTTCCAGGAAACGCCGATGGTCTATGAGCTGGACCTGGACGTGTACTACGCCAATAAGGACGTCAAAGAACTGGCGGCTACCTTCTATGATGGGATCGGTCTCAATGTCGAGTCGGTGCTGGCTAACAGCGACCTGTACGAGCGGGAGGGCAAGAATCCTCACGCCTTCTGCACCGATATTGATAAGGAAGGGGACGTTCGCATCCTGTGCAATATCAAGAACAATGAGTCGTGGATGGAAACGACGCTGCACGAGCTGGGGCATGCCGTGTACGACAAGTACCACGATCCCGACGTGCCCTACCTGCTCCGCCAGCCGGCACACGCCTTTACGACCGAGGCGGTGGCGATGTTCTTCGGGCGGCTCAGCCGCAATCCCGCGTGGATGCAAAAAATGCTCGATCTGTCGGATGCACAGCGGCGGGAGATTGAACAAGTCAGCGGCAAGTACATGCAGCTCAAGCAGTTGATCTTCGCGCGATGGGCGATGGTGATGTACAATTTCGAGAAAGCGCTCTATGCCGATCCGGACCAGGATTTGAACGCCTTGTGGTGGCGGATAGTTGAGAGGTACCAGCTTGTTCAGAAGCCCGATGGCCGGGATGCGCCCGATTGGGCCGCCAAGATCCACTTCGCTGTGGCGCCGTGCTACTATCATAACTATATGCTGGGTGAGCTGCTGGCCTCTCAACTGCATGACCATATCGTCCGCGAGATATTAAACCTGACGTCGGATGAAAATGTCAGCTACGTCGGGCAACGAAAGGCCGGGACTTTTTTGCACAAGAAAGTGTTCGAGGCCGGGGATCTTTATCACTGGAACGAGATGATCGAACGGGCCACAGGCGAGCCGCTAACGGCCAGGTACTTTGTCGCCGAGTTTGTCAAATGAGAACGATTTGAGACAGGTGTGAAATGGATTTACAAGAGCGATCGTTACCTGAAATTACGATTAAGGCGTTTGTATTAAGCGTAGTCCTTGCCATTGTATTGGCGGCGGCAAACGCGTACTTAGGTTTGTTCGCAGGGATGACCGTTTCGGCGTCGATCCCCGCGGCGGTTCTCTCAATGGGTATTTTGAGGTTGTTCAAGCGAAGCAATATCCTGGAAAATAATATCGTCCAGACCGCGGCGTCAGCAGGGGAGTCGTTGGCCGCCGGGGTTATTTTTACACTGCCGGCGCTGGTGATCATGGGCTATTGGGATGGTTTCGGCGGAGTGAACTACTGGTGGATCACCGTCATCGCCGCTTTTGGCGGTCTGCTGGGTGTCCTGTTTACGATCCCGCTCCGCCGCTCGCTCATCGTTGAGGGCAAGCTCCAGTTCCCCGAAGGTATCGCCACCGCCGAGGTCCTCGAGACCGGCCAGGAAGGCGGCAAGGGCGTCTGGATCATCGCCCAGGCGGCCATCGTGGGCGGTTTGTTCAAAATGATTGCGAAAGGCGTTGGCCTCTGGCCCGAAGCGATCGAAGGCGCGCGGGGAATCGGGCGAACGATCTTTTACGGCGGCTCGAATCTCAGCCCCGCTTTGCTCTCGGTCGGTTACATCGTCGGATTGAATATCGCCGTGCTCATCTTTTTGGGCGGGGCGGCTAACTGGTACGCGGCTATCCCCATCGTCGCCGCCCAGGACGAATGGCCCCAGTACGAGCTCGCCGGTGAGATGGCCGATCCCAGTGCCTGGAACGCCTTCGCTGTGGAATACGCGACGGCCGATCCGAATGCCACGCCGGAAGAGATCGCCGCGGTGGAAACGAACAACGAAGATGTCAAAGCACAGTTGGGCCAGCCGGTAGATGCCACCGATTACGCCTATCGCATCTGGTCGAAGAAAACGCGTTATATCGGCGTCGGCGCGATGCTCATCGGCGGTTTGTGGACCATCTTCAAGCTGCGACGCTCGCTCTTGAGCGGCGTTAAGAGCGGCCTGCGCGCCTATCGCGCGATCGGCCAGGACAAAGCCCAGATAGATCGAACCGAAAAAGACATGCCCATGAAATGGGTGCTCATGCTGATCGTCGGCTCGATTGTCCCGTTGTTTCTCGTTTACCAGATCTTCGTCGCCGATGTCTCGGTTTCCCTGCCGATGGCGGTCGTCATGCTCATCGCCGGCTTTTTGTTCTCCGCGGTAGCGGGCTACATGGCCGGGCTGGTCGGCTCGTCCAACAATCCCATCTCCGGCATTACCATCGCCACCATCGTCGTCTCGTCTCTTTTGCTGCTCGTGCTCATGGGCAAGAGCGCCGAAAACGGCCCGGCCGCCGCGATTATCATCGGTAGCGTCGTCTGCTGCGCCGCGGCCATCGCGGGCGACAACATGCAGGACCTCAAAGCCGGCCGAATCGTCGGCGCCACACCCTGGAAGCAGCAGGTTATGCAGATCGTCGGCACGCTTTCCGGTGCGGCCGTCATGGCGCCCGTCCTCATGCTGCTACATGAGGCCTACGGCTTCAAAGGCCAGACCGGCGCCGGCTCGGACGCCCTCGCGGCGGTCCAGGCGAACCTCATGGCCTCCGTTTCGCAGGGTGTTTTCAAGGGCAATATGCCCTGGACCCTGGCCTTTATCGGCATGGGCGTTGGAGCGGCCATTATCGCTACCGACTGCGTCCTGGAAGCGAAAAAAAGCACGTTCCGCATGCCCGTACTCGCGGTCGCGATTGGTATTTACTTGCCGCTGGAGCTGGCCGTGCCGATCTTTGCCGGCGGTATCATCCACTGGGCGATCAAGGGCTTCCACAAGCGACAGAGTACGCCGTCCGAGCAGATCGAGCGCTCCAATAGAAGCGGCCTGTTATTTGCTTCCGGCCTTATCACCGGCGAAGCGCTCATGGGTATCCTCTTGGCGATCCCCATCGTCATTCTCAAGCAGATCGATATCGACCTGCCGATCATCAAGCACCTCTGGGGCAAAACCCTCCCCTACGGCGGCTGGCTCGGCGCGGTCCTCTTAATCGCCGTCGCCCTCTGGCTCTACCGAACCGCCCGCGGAAACAGAACACAAATGTAGAAATATCTTGTATGGTGCCTTAAGGTATCACTTTACGAGATTTGATGAATTGCCTGGCGGTTTAGTCTGTTGCTACGTCTTCGTCATCAACGAATACCCTCATTGATCAGGATATATCATGGTTGTTTTACAACCAGAAAGAGTATATCTTATATGTACCGTGTATTTGATCTGTATCTTTTCTAAGTCCAAAGAAAATCGTTATCGAAGCATGACTCTTGTTGCCGATATTGAACATAGGCATGTGTTGAACGTAACACCATTAAGATAGAGTGACCGGAGGTGTTACTGGTAAGTGTTCGCAAGTTCAATTTTTAAAAGAGTTTACGCTTTTTTAGTATAGCTTTAATGGAGTTGGGTCGTCGTAATATGCAATTTGATTATGAACATCAAATGTTTGAGCCTGCCGAGCGAATTGCTTTTGAACTGAATCGCCTTGAAAGAGACAAATTCATTCAGAGAACACCCTCTGGGTCGATTTATAAACTCAATGGATGGATGCCCCTCCAGAAGAAAGTTGTTGCCTTAGAACTTAAGCTTTCGCGGATCCAGGATGTTCTTCGTCAGGCAATTGCTAATCTCGAATTTGCAGACGAGTCCTATGTCGGCCTACCGATAGAAACCGCATCGCGACTTGTTAGAAGCAGTGCCAGTTCGCCATTCATGAAACACGGGATTGGTATTGTCGGTCTCAATCGTAAACACTATAGAGTTTTCAGGTTACCAACGTCTCGTAAGAAGAGAACCGATCCTGTATTTCAATCCTACTGCGTGGAGAGATTCTGGAGACACTATCCCCAAAGGCATTTTAACATGAGTTGTTCAGCTACCTTTCCTGCCTCACGTATCTTACTCGGAGAGTTAGGCAAAGCATTTTCAGGCAAAGAAGGTAATTGTTTACCCAGAACAAAAGCTGCTGATAAGTCTTGATATAGTCCGAGAGCTCGCCCTGGTTTTGGAATTACTTCAATCTTGTCAT
Source organism: uncultured Pirellulales bacterium (assembly GCA_964476475.1). GTDB lineage: Bacteria > Planctomycetota > Phycisphaerae > Sedimentisphaerales > Anaerobacaceae > JAFGTG01. The sequence goes on along the minus strand of CAYZAT010000239.1, from coordinate 267 downwards.
ACCACTGCTTCTGAAACTGAGCTACTTGAAGCAAAGCTGCTTCCCTATTTGTGACAGTATTAAAATTATCAATCAGGTACTTAAATTCTCTGTAAGCTTGATCTTTGGAACTAAGTCTTTTTAAGCAGTCATTCAACCAAGATTTAAGCCCCTGTGCGATAACCCACCTTCTGAGGGGTGGAATCGATAACCTTACTTTCCCTTGCTTTGAAGTTCCACAAGAGATGTAATAAGCGTAAGAAGTTCCTAAGCTAATGGCTGGATAAT
>CAYZAT010000238.1:0-6604 GCA_964476475.1 uncultured Pirellulales bacterium | reverse complement strand
GGGTACGGCGCCAAGCTGCACACCGTTTATCTCGGCCAGTCCTTCAACGAGGTGAACGACGCCGTCGGAGGCGCTCCGGCGGGCGTGACCCTCTATAACGCCGGCACCCTCGAAACGGAGAAAGTGTACTACTGGCGCGTCGATGAGTTCGACGCCGTCGATACCTACAAAGGCGACGTCTGGAGCTTTTCGACGCCGGGCGCCGTCGGGGATCCGCAGCCGGCCTATCTCACCACAGACATCGCCATGAACGCGATCCTGAGCTGGACCCCGGCCGACAGCGCCGCCTCCCACGAGATCTACTTCGGGACGGACAAAGACGCCGTGCGCAACGCCGATGCCGGATCGCCCGAGTACAAAGGCTCAAAGGCACTGGGCGCCGAGAGCTACGATCCCGGATTGCTCGATGCCGAAGCCACCTACTATTGGCGCGTGGATGAGGTCGATGCTCAGGGCAATACGTCAACCGGCCCGCTCTGGATCTTCACGACGGGCACCTTCCTGCTCGTGGACGACTTCGAGAGCTACACCGATGACGACCCGAACAACGAGGCCATCTGGCAAACATGGATCGACGGCTTCGGCGCGGCCGACAACGGCGCGCAGGTCGGTTACCTGCTCCCACCGTATGCCGAGCAAACGATCGTTCACGGCGGCTCTCAGTCCATGCCGCTCATATTCACAAACGACGCCGGCGTCACGAATTCGGAAGCGACGATGACGTTAACGGCGCTGCGGGACTGGACGCAGGCCGACGCTGCAGAGTTGTCGCTTTGGGTGCGGGGCGATTCGGCTAATCCGGCCGAACCGCTTTACGTGGCGATTGCCAACGCCTCCGGCGCCCCGGCAGTAACGGCCCATGACGATGCGGAGGCTGCAACCGGCAGCAGGTGGACGCAATGGCGCATCTCGCTGAAAGCGTTCGCCGATCAAGGCATTAGCCTGACCGATGTGGACAGCATCGCCATCGGCTTAGGCAGCAACGCAGGCGCGACCAACGTCGGCGGCTCGGGCACCATCTATGTGGATGATATCCGTTTGTATAAATAGCAATTGCAACCTTAGGTTGTGATTCAGGGAACACGAATTCGGGGCCTATGCCGACAGACCAAGTATAGGCCCCGTTTGATTTATCATGATAATCGAACAGGCATCCGTATCAGAGAATAGAAAGTGAAATGACAAGCGTTCTTCGATTCTCATTTTATAGCGCGCTGCTATCCATATCCTTAAGCGGGCTGACATTAGCTGATCCGTTAAATGAGACCGGAATCCCCCTGGTCATTAACGAACTGATGGCGTCCAACGGCCGTTTTCTCCAGGATCCGCAAGGCCAGTACGACGACTGGATCGAAATACACAATTACGGCCGGGAGACGATCGATCTCGGCGGCCTGTATCTAACGGACGACGTATCCACTCCCACTCAGTGGATGATCCCGGCTAATAACCGCATCCCGGCGGGCGGCTTCCTGTTAATATGGGCCGATAATGATATAGCCGATGCCGGCTTACATGCCAACTTCAAGCTCAATGACGGTGGCGAGCAGGTTAGCCTGTTCGATAGCGACGGCGAGACATTGATCGACAGCCTGACATTCGGCGAGCAAACGTCCGATATCTCTTACGGCCGCTATCCCGACGCCGGTGAGGATCTGCGCTATTTCGAAATCCCAAGCCCGGCAGCCCGAAACGACGCTGCCTATTTGGGCGAGGTCGCCGAGATCGGATTCAGCCACACACGCGGATTCTACGATACGCCCTTCGCCGTCACCCTCGCGACGGAAACTGGGGATGCGATCATCTATTACTCTCTCGACGGCTCCGAGCCTTGTCAAACGACAGACCGTGGCATAGCTTTAGGGACGATTTATACCGGACCTATTCTCGTCAACGGAACGACATGCCTGCGCGCCGCGGCCGTCAAGCCGGGCTGGATGTCCACGAAAACCGTTGCCCAAACGTACTTATTCCTCGATGATATTATCCGCCAGGATTACAAGGCCACCCTCAACGCGGGCTTTCCAACATCATGGGGCAGTTATTCATCGCCTGACTATGGCCTGGACCCGGATGTTATCGGAACGTTCAACACCCGCGGCCTGCCCAACGGCGACGACCGGTACAACAGGCTCTACGCCGTAACGATTCGCAACGATCTGATGTCGATCCCGAGCATGTCGATCTCCATGAACATCGACGACATGTTCGGGCGCGACGGCATCTACTCCAACCCGACCCAACACGGTCTCGACTGTGAGCGCCCGGCCTCGGTTGAACTCATCTATCCCAACGGAACGGGAGGATTCCAGGTTAACTGTGGGATTCGCATCCAGGGCGGCGCCTTTCGAAACTTCGGTCTGGCGACAAAAAAATCCTTCCGTTTGCTCTTTAAAGGCATTTACGGGCCAGGCAAGCTGGAATTCTCGTTGTTCGGCGGGGACGCGGCGGATAGCTTCGATACCATTGTCCTCCGCGCCGGCGCCAACGACGGCTATTCATGGAGCAGCGCCAGATACACCGAGCAGTACACGCGGGACGAGTTCGGCCGGAGCCTGCAACGCGCTACGGGACACGCCGGCGCACATGGCACCTTCGTCCATCTTTACATTAACGGGATTTACTGGGGGCTGTACAATCCCTGCGAGCGCCCCGATCATTCGTTCTCGGCAAGCTATTACGGCGGCGATAGGGAGACTTGGGACGCCATCCACGATAACTCCGCCAGCAACGGAAGCATGACGGCCTGGAACCGGATGATCGCCATGTGCCGGCAGGCCGCGACGTCCAACGAAGCGTATTTGGAGCTTCAGAATCGCCATCTGGATGTCACCAACTATGTGGACTATCTCATCGTGAATCTCTGGGGCGGCAACTGGGACTGGCCCTGGAAAAACTGGTGGGCCGGCCGGTACCGGCCCGACAATAGCACGGGCTTTAAATTCTACAACTGGGATTACGAAAATACGATGGGCAACAATCTGGGCCGCTCACCGCTCGACAAAAACGCCCTGAACAATAATTTCTCACAAGCCGGTGTGCCTCACCAATCACTCAGACAAAATCCCGAGTACCGATTGTTCTTCGCCGACCGCATACATCGTTTGTTCTTTAACGGAGGCGTCCTCGCGCCGGAATCGCTCATTCGACGCTATGCCGAACTGGCGGCCACCGTCGAAAGGGCCATCGTCGCCGAATCGGCGCGATGGGGCGACCAACACCACTCCACACCGTTGACGCTGGAGGATTGGTACGACCGCGATAGCAATTTTAACGACGGGCGCGCCGGGCGGGATTGGATTTTAAAATACTACCTTCCCCGGCGGACGGCGATTGTTTTGCAGCAATGCCGCAACGCCGGGTTATATCCGAACGTGGAGGCACCGGTCTTTCGCATTAACGGTTCATATCAACACGGCGGATCGATCTCAACGCACGATGAGCTTTCCATGATCGCGTCATCCGGAGATATCTGGTACACGCTCGACGGCGACGATCCAAGACAGAGTACAGAGCCTTCGGGAGATAGTACGAGCACGACACTCCTAACGGCGGACGCCGACAAACGCGTACTCGTTCCCACAGGTCCCGTCAGTGACGACTGGAAAAACTCGATGACCTTCAATGACTCGTCATGGTTGGAGTGCACCGGTTCTCCCGGCGGCGTCGGGTACGAACGCAGTTCCGGCTACCAGGGCTTTCTCAGTCTCGATATTGAACAGCAGATGTATGCACGGAACGCGACGTGCTACATTCGTATCCCGTTTATGTGCTGGTCGAGTACGAACGAATTTAACTTTTTGACGTTGCATATCCGGTACGACGACGCTTTCGTCGCCTACCTGAACGGCGTCGAAGTAGCCCGGCGAAATGCCAACGGCTCGCCCTCCTGGAATTCCAATGCCGGCGCGAGCCATTCGGATTCCGACGCCGTCCTCATCGAGAGCATCGACCTATCCGCCGCACTCAACGCGCTTCAGCGAGGCCACAATCTTTTCGCCATCCACGGCTTGAATATCTCTACGACCAGTTCCGATCTTCTGATCTGGTGCGAGTTAACCGCCGGCCAACGCCCTGACGTCGAGTCCGGTGAAATCTCGCCCAGCGCCGTTCGATATACGGGATCGATCACACTCGATCATAGCGCCAACGTGAAAGCGAGAGTCCTGAGTAATAACACCTGGAGCGCGCTCAATGAAGCAGTCTATGCCGTCGGCCCTGTTGCCGAAAACCTCCGCATCACCGAGATTATGTATCATCCATTGGCATTCATCGACACAATCGAGCCAAATGAAGAATTCATCGAACTCACCAACATCGGAACCGACACGATCAACCTGAACCGGGTCCGCTTCACAAACGGCATCGACTTTACCTTCCCCAGCGTCGACCTGGCTCCGCGCGAATACGTCGTTGTCGTTCAGGACCGCGAAGCCTTCGAAGCCCGGTACGGTATGGACATCCCCATCGCCGGCCAGTACGATGGCAGACTAAACAACGGCGGAGAGAGAATAACACTAAATGACGCCATAAACCAAACGATCCTGGACTTCGATTATAGTAACAGTTGGCGATCCCTGACGGACGGCGAAGGATTCTCTTTGACCCTCATCAACCCCGCCAGCCCGGACCTTCACAGCGACGCATGGCGCGCCGGCACCTCTATCGGCGGCTCGCCCGGGCAGGACGATAGCGGCCTCCTCCCCAATCCGGGTGACATCGTGATTAATGAACTCCTCGCCAATTCACCCGGCGGCGATCCCGACTGGATCGAATTGTACAATACAAACGCAGCGCCTATTGATCTGAGTGGCTGGTTCCTCAGCGATAACAGCGACAACCTTTTCAAATACGCGATGGCCCCCGGCACAACCATTGGTCCAAATGCGTGCCTGGTTTTCTATGAAGATGTCCATTTCGGCAACACGAATGATGCAGGTTGTCACGAGCCTTTTGCTCTGAGCAATAACGGCGAACGTGTAATCCTTAGCTCGTCGCAAAATGGTATTCTAACGGGTTATCGCGAAGTCGAAGATTTCGGCGCCTCGCCGCCCGGCGTGTCCTTCGGACGTTACACTAAATCCAGCACGGGCAACACGAATTTCGTCGCAATGGAATCGACAACCCCCGGCTCCGAAAACGCTTATCCGTCGGTCGGTCCCATTGTGATCAGCGAGATCATGTACAATCCCGACTGGCCGGACGGGGGCCCGTACACGAACGAACAATACGAATATATCGAGCTTCATAATATCAGCGACGAGACGGTAACATTATATGATTCCGCCAAAGATGCCCCGTGGGCCTTCACCCGCGGCATCGGTTTCACCTTCCCGACCGATGTGCCCGTGACGATTCCCGCCGGAGGTCATCTACTCGTCGTTAAGCATCCGCAAGCCTTCATCCGGCGATATCCGACTGTCCCGGTCGAGAAGATTCTGGGCCCGTACGACGTCAAGTTAAGCAATGCCGGCGAGAGTCTCGAACTCAGTATGCCGGGCGACGATGCTTACATTCGCATCGACAGGGTGAATTACAGCGACGGCTCACATCCTGATAACTGCCCCGGCGACGTGGATCACTGGCCGACCGAGCCGGACGGCGCTGGACTCTCGCTAACGCGACGCATCTCCGCCGATTATGGCAACGATCCCGGCAACTGGCAAGCCGCTTTATCCACCCCCAGCCGTTAACAGCGGATTTTTTACAAAATTGAGCTTGAGAAAACCGCCGACTTTGTTAGAATCCTCACGTTATGACAAATGCGAACTGAACGACTGATAAAACGGGAGGATCACAACATGCTAAAGGTAGGCATCGTCGGTTTCGGATTCATGGGGCGGACACACTACAAATGCTGGAAGGCCCTGGACGGCGCGGAGATCGCGGCCATCTGTGACGTCAATCCGAACATCGAAGAAGACACCAAACGAGCCGTAGGGAACATCGGCGACCCGAACGAGACGGTCGATTTCAGCAGCTTGACGCTGTACACCGACTTCGACAAGATGCTGGCGGGCGAAAAACTGGACGCCGTCTCGATCACGCTGCCGACGTATCTGCACCCGGACATCTCGATCAAGGCGCTCTCGGCGGATCTCAACGTCATGTGCGAGAAGCCCATGGCCCTGACCCCCGAGGTGTGCGCGCCGATGATCGAAGCGGCCAAGAGCAGCGGCAAAGTTCTGCAAATCGGGCATTGCGTTCGCTTCTGGCCGGAATACGCTAAGACCAAAGAACTGATCGACAGCGGCGAGTACGGCCGGGTCGTCGCGGCGACGTTCCAACGTTTAGGCGCGGCGCCGACCTGGAGCGTCGATAACTGGTTCCTGGACGACAAACGCAGCGGCGGAATGGCCCTGGACCTGCACATCCACGACACGGACTACGTGCAGTATCTGTTCGGCATGCCGAAAGCCGTGTGCAGCGCCGGGGCGAAGGCGCCCGGCGGCGGGCTGGCTCACATCTCGACGCAATATCTCTATGACGACGACAAATGTGTCACCGCGGAAGGCGGCTGGGCGATGACGCCGAGCTTTGGATTCGAGATGAGCTTCAACATCGCGCTGGAAAAAGCGACGATTGTGTACGACCTGACGCGCGA
>CAYZAT010000237.1:0-6642 GCA_964476475.1 uncultured Pirellulales bacterium | reverse complement strand
GGATACTGATACAAAGCGGAATCGGCCTGTCAGTGACACTCTGGGGCGGAGTACTGGTCCTTTTGACATTAACGGCCGTTATTTGCCTGAGTATCCTACGGCTTAGCTCGGCAAGCCGCTACGTCACAGCATACCTGGCCCTGGGTTGTTTTGTTTGTCTCGGCGCAATTCGACTGACACATTTCACTCGACCCGAAGCAAGGGACATTCGCCGCTTCGTCGCCGACGAGCGGAAGCTCGCCACGATTCGCGGATCGATTGTCACCGAGCCGATAGTGAACACCTATCCGGACTGGGCATTCGCCCGTTTTAAACCGACCGATCCCACCAGCAGTTTTTATCTTAATGCCACTGAAATCGAAACAGACGACGGCTGGAAAAACGTCGTCGGCGTGGTCCGCGTGCAGGTGGGCGAGCCGGTCCTGGATTTGAAGGTCGGCGATGCGATCCAGGCTTACTGTTGGCTGGACCGGTTCGCGCCGGCCACCAATCCCGGCCAGTTCGATATGGCCGGATACCTGGCGAGGAGAAATATCTTCGTCGCCGTATCGGTTCAATCACGGGCCGGCATCACATTACTTCATCGCCTCCCTTTAAACGCCTTCATAAGATTCAAAGCGAAGATCAGACAGGCCGCTACAACCGCTCTCTTAGGGGATATGCCGCAGGATGAGCATCGCCGGGGCTTGCTGCAGGCGTTACTGTTGGGCTATCGGCGAGATATCGCCGGTCATACCTATCAGGCGTTTCAAAAAACGGGCTTGCTCCACCTGATCAGCCTGTCCGGGCTGCATCTGGGAATACTGATCGGAATCATCTGGTGGTTCTGCAAGACGGTCGGTTTCATGAAGCCCGCCCGGGCGCTAATCTGTGCCGTCGCCGTCGGCATCTTTTTGCTGATTATCCCGCCGAGAGCGCCGACGATTCGAGCGGCGATCATCTGCTGGGTGTTTTGCGCATCCGTTCTGCTCCGGCGGCACGCCAATCCCGTCAATACATTGTCCTTAGCGGCGATTATTCTGCTTCTGTTAATCCGTCCGACGCAATTGTTTGAGGTGGGCTGGCAGTTGTCGTTTGCCTCCGTTTTAGGGATCGTCCTTTTTACCGAACGTATCGAAGCCTTCATGCTCGAACGCGGGATTCATCGCTTCCAAGGTGATAAAGTTTTGAAAACCAGAAACGTTCGGCGAGTCACTGCTAAATTCACTGTCTTTTTGTTCCGACTTCTCGCCGTCGGTCTGGCGGCCTGGTTAGGCTCGGCGGGCATTTTACTCTATCACTTCCATACCATCACACCTTTAGCCTTTATCTGGACGGTATTGGTTTTCCCTCTGGTGGGAGCCATTCTCATTTTGGGATTCGTGAAGATGATCCTGTTTTTTCTGCTCCCGACGTTAAGCGCCATCTTAGGTGTCATCGTCATATTGATATCCGGCGTTCTTATACGGATGGTCGAGTTTATTGCCCATCTCGGTATCTCACAAATACTCATCGGTCGCGTGTCACTAACGCCCATCATTTTATACTACACTATCATTATTTTTGTGAGTTTCGTAACTCTTCGCCGGCCGCTAATAAAGCAGATCATCACTCACACCTTAATCCTGACATTGGTCTTGTATCTGGGTGCTGTCAAATGGCAACGGACGTATCGAGACGATTTACTCCTCACATGTCTCGACGTCGGTCACGGTCAGGCGATACTGGCCCGGTTTCCGGGAAAGGCCAACGTCTTGTTCGATGCCGGATCGCTACACAGACGGAACGTCGGTTCGCGAATCGTCCTGCCATACCTGGAGTCCGCCGGGATAAATCGAATTGAGGCCATCGTGATCAGTCACAATGACATCGACCACATTAATGGCATACCGGAAATTGTCGGGCATTGTCCCGTCGAGCGCATCTACGCGAATGATGCCTTTTTCGACAGAACGGACACGTGGGGGACGGCGAAGTTTCTTCACGATTGGATGAACGAGAGGGGGCTCGAAATAGAACGTATCCGCGAGGATTCGGATGTAAGCAGGGCGGCCAACATACAGATCCTCTGGCCCGACCAACAGGACGGTTATCCTGAGAGACTCAGTGACAACGACAGATCGCTTGTCGTGCTTATCGAGTATGCCGGCAAAAGATTATTGCTGTGCTCAGACATCGAAACATTCGCACAAGAAGAGCTTCTTGAACGTGCTCCCCACTTAAAGGCCGACGTGGTCGTGGTTCCCCATCACGGCTCCGCATCCACATTGGTCCCCGAGTTTTTGGAGCAGCTCGACGCAAGTATCCTGATATGCAGTTGCGACAGAAGCCAATATGAAAGGGCACGAAGCGCGCCTGGTTTTATGGCCGGATTGCGGGGTTCGCAAAAGCTGTTCTACACATGTAAAGACGGAGCCGTCGTCATTCGGGTGAATCACGACGGCTCTTTGCGAACCCAATGCTTTATCGAATAATTCGGAACGAGTCCCTACCCTCTTATGTGGACCACGATTTCAACCCGGCGATTCTTCGCCTTGCCGCTGGACGACGAATTGGACGCGATAGGCCGGCTCTCGCCACAGCCCACGGCGCGAATCAAATCCTCGGCCATCCCGCGTTGAATGAGATACCGGGTGACCGTCAGGGCCCGTTCGGCGGACAGTTCCCAGTTATCTTTCCATTTGTCTTTCGTTTTTCTAATAGGATCGGTATCGGTATGACCGATCACGTCAATGTGTTTGCCGCTGTACTTTTCACGCAACACGGAGCGAATATGATCCAATTCCCTGCTGGTTGCCGATTTCAGCGTCGCCTTGCCCGAATCGAACAGGATCGCATTGGGAAGCGTGACAGTAATCGTCCCGGCGTCGGGATCAAATTTGACATCATAGTCGTCGCCAAAACCGGAGGCGTCGGCCGGCGTTTTACGCTGTTGCTCGATTTGCCTCTGGAGTTCTTCAATCGTTTGTTGATCCTGGGAAATCCGGCTGGCAAGCTGGCTTTTTTCTCCGCGTTCGTAATCGAGTTGCCCTTTAAGATTTTCATGCTCGACCAACAGGGCCTGGTACTTCTTCTCCCAGTTCGTGCAGCCGGATAACAGGCTCAACGAAAGAAGACCGATCAACAGGACAATCGTTTTGTGACTGAGCGCTCGCATTTGGTATCTCCTTATAAATCCGATTTCCTAATTGAGTTCTGAAAAATTGTAGGTAAAGGAGATTTTCTAAAATAATATATGCCTAACCTACAATTTTGCAGAATCCCTTTTCTTACGGATAAAATATACAACCGATTCGATTTTGAATCAAGTCATGTAGAATCATAACAACAAAGATGGCCAAAGACAAGAACGGACCGTACGGAATTTGTCGAATTTTCCTGAAAAACATTTGACAACCCGCCCAGGCCAGGCCGAAAAACGGTGCGATGAAAAATGCAATCGTCACGGGCAGCGGTCCGATCACGGCTCCGGCCGCACCCATTAAGTGCACGTCACCCAGCCCCATGGCCTCTTTTCCGAACGCTAAGGTCCCGAAAATGCGAATGCCCCAGACGACGCCGCAGCCGACAAAATAACCCCAGATGCTGCCCAGGCATCCGGCGACGACGGGATGATGGGAAAAATTTTCCCGGGTGAACTCCACCCACCGGGCGTTGACCGGTCCGACCTCGCGACTGATCCAAAAAACCAGGCACGCACACGCAATGATCGGCGCCAGGAAGACGATTTCCCTGCATGCTTCCAGCCGGTGATTGAAGTGCGGGTCTTGTAAGGGTCCCGGCGATTTGGAGGACTCGTCCTCCATCTTGTCCTTTTCGGGTTTGACCTGATCGTGAGCTGCGTCATCGGATTCGTAGCTTCTTTTGATCAAGCCGCTTGTTAAAAGTCCAAGAGAGATCAATAAACCGATCGTTGCGCCCGCCGCCAGGGCGCCGCTGTCGGCCGAAGCGAACGGCAAAAGGGTATAGGCCCAAATAGCTTTAGGAGCCATCATCAGACCGCCTATCGACGAGCCGATCAATCCCGCCGCGGTGACGAACCAGCAGAGAGACAGCGGAATGATCCAGTGCTCCAGGTCGATGGCGGATGCGGCGATAAAGGTCGCCAGAAGAATGATGTGAATGAGGTAGATCAGCCAGCCTCCCTCCTGGAACGGCGGCATATTCTTCCACACATCCGTATAGAAATACAAAATGAACACGCCGAGAAAGACCGAGCCGGTCAACAGTTCGATGGCAAAATAACGCGGCGAAATCGGCGTCCTGCAATACCGGCATTTTCGCCCCAGAACCAGCCAGGAAACCAACGGGATATTATCATAAAAGCGAATATGTCGCTCGCAGGACGGACACGAGGACGGCGGTGTGACCAGAGATTTATCCCGGGGCAAACGATAGACCACGACATTTAAGAAGCTGCCGATACAACAGCCAAGCGCGAAGACGAAAACGAGCCATATCCATACCGGCACGGTTGCAACGGCGCTCATAAGTGCGAAGTGGTGAAAGTGCGAAATGCCTAACATGGGTGAAAACAAAATATCAGCTCCGTCTATTGAATGTCCTCGGCGTTCTCAACCTCACAACTTTAGTCACTTTGCACTTTTCGTCTTCTTATTGACGATAGCGGCCACTCGTGCGGGCAGGCCGAACAAACGAATGAAACCCGTCGCATCCGTCGGATCGTATTCGGCGCCCATCTTGAAGCTCGCCAGGTCGGTTTGATACAGGCTGTTCGGGCTTGTGATGCCTGCCAGTGAACACCGGCCCTTGAAGAGTTTCATCTTGACCTCGCCGGTCACGTTGCGTTGAGTCACTTCGACGAACGCGTCGAGCGCTTCGCGCAACTGGCTGAACCACTGGCCGTAATAGACCAGGTCGGCATACTTCAAAGCTATCTGCTGTTTGTAGTGCATCGTTTCCCGATCCAGCGTCAACGTTTCCAGGGCGTTATGCGCCGTCACGAGAATCGCCCCGCCCGGCGTCTCGTACACGCCTCTCGATTTGATGCCGACGAGGCGATTCTCGACCAGGTCCACCTGGCCGACGCCGTGTTTGCCGCCCAGATCGTTCAGCGATTCGATGATCTTGACGCCGCTGGTCAGTTTGCCGTTCAGCTTCACCGGTACGCCTTCAAAGAATCCGACCGATACATAGTCCGGCTTGTCCGGCGTTTTCGAGATCGGCTGGGAGATGACAAACAAATTGTCCTTCGGCTCATTCGCGGGATCTTCCAGATCGGCGCCTTCATGGCTGATGTGCCAGAGGTTGCGGTCGCGGGAGTAGATCTTCTTCTTCGTCTGATCGACGGGAATTTTATGCTTTTTGGCATAATCCACCGCGGCCTCGCGCGACGTCAGCTTAAAATTCGGGTCTTTCCAGGGAGCGATAATCTGCAGCGACGGATCGAGCGCCATAAACGTCAACTCGAAACGAACCTGGTCGTTGCCCTTACCGGTGGCCCCGTGTGCGACGGCGGTTGCGCCTTCGGCGTGGGCGACGTCCACCTGATGTTTCGCGATCAGCGGCCGGGCGATACTCGTACCGAGCAGATACTTGTTTTCGTAGATCGCCCCGGCTTTGAGCATTGGCCAGAGGTAATCTTCAACGAACTCTTTCCGCAGATCCTTAACGATGCATTTCGTCGCTCCGCTGGCCAGCGCCTTGCGTTTAATCCCCGCCAATTCATCCCCCTGGCCCAGCTCGGCGGCAAAGGCGATGACGTCGTAGCCGTAGGTCTCCTTGAGCCACGGCAGAATCACGCTGGTATCTAATCCTCCGCTGTACGCCAAAACAACTTTCTGAGTTTTTTTACGACTTTTTGCCATCGAACATATCCTTTACAAGTTTATGTTTATAATCCAAGTGCTTCACGAACCATGCTGCGAAATCGACGGCAGCGATGCTGCGCGTCGTGTGCCGACTCAGCATCAGCAGACTCGCCGGGATAACGAAAGGCCACGGCGAAGTCCGAGAGATAAGCAAGGTCTTCCCGAAAGATCTCCCACATGGGTTCGATCTGAAGAATCTGATCGAGCAATGCGACTAAATCGTGGATTTTGCTGAATTTGATATCTGCCTCGTAAAGACGTGCCTTGAGATATTTCTCAGCACATTGCTGCGCATGAAAACAGATTCCGTCATAGTTCGGATTGTTCATTTCTGTACACTCACGCTCCATCATACCGAAATCGCCTTCTGCTTTGGCGATCCATTCAGCGGTTATGGGTCTCATAAAGTACCATCCCTTCTTCGATAATCTCTTGTAAGAAATTATCACCCATCTGAATCCGCTGGTGTACGGCCTCTGCCGTACGAATAAGTAAGTCCACGGGGAACGGAGGCCGCAGTTGTAATCTTATTTGAACTGACCGATCAACGCTTTTTCCTTCATAAGGTCCGATTACCAGAAGATCCACATCCGAATCCTCTGTGACCGTACCCCTGGCGTAAGAGCCAAACAGGATGACTTGTTCAGCACCGAATTCACGACCAATCCGTTGGCCAAATTCTCTTATCTGGCTCATTGCCACCATGATGAAAGACCTACTCTATATTTTAGATCGTGTGCCGAAATCCGACTCACTGCTTTATAATGACTGAACTTCTGCAAAATTGAAGTTAGGCATATATTATTTCAGAAAATCGATTTCATGATTTTCT
>CAYZAT010000236.1:0-6666 GCA_964476475.1 uncultured Pirellulales bacterium | reverse complement strand
GCGGCGGTTCGAGGCGAGCCTGTTCAGGACGATGGGCGAGCTTAAGAAACTCCAGGATGCGCGAAAGCGAGAGAAGTCCGAGACGGCCGAGACGGAGGCGGCCTCTGATCGCGGGCAAGATGCCCGCGAGACGCGCGGGCGAGATGCCCGCGACACGGCCCTCGCCACGGAATGCGCAAAACAAAGCCAATCCGGGGAGGGTCAAAACGAGCTAAGTGCTTTCGAAAAAAGGAAATACGAGCTTCTTCTCGGCGCGGCGCCACGGCGAAACAAAGCCAATCATTTGCAGCAGAATGCAGAAATCAAGGGAGATAAGACAGAGGGAGGCAATATGAAAAACAACTGAGGGATAACGACACTCATCCCGTTTTATACGTCGGTTGGATCATGACGACCCGTCCGGCTTGGGCGTCGTGGATCAGGGCAGTTCGTCGCCGCACCAGAGGCGCGTCGTGTTTTCGTCTTTGTCCAGCCAGTCGGCCCGTCCGTCGAAGAACAGGTTGTTGCAGCCGGAACCGCGATGGCGATTGGCGGCGACCCGCCGCGTCAGGTTGCTGCCCTTACTCTCCTGGTCCGAAGCGGGCACGTGCGTGCTCGACCAGACGTCCAATAAGTTGAACCTGGACATGTCTTCCAGCTCGTATCGATCCCGAACGACGGGGCGCCACTCGCCCGCTTCGTTGTCGGCCATGTAAATCCGCCGGGCGGGAGACCGGATGCTGGAGAGCTTGGTCGGCTCATCTTTCTGGATGCCTTTGTTGCCGCTGGTTAAGCCCGGTTTGTCCATATCCCAGGCGTTGACGACATAATCCACGGTTTGGTCGGCATTGGAATGACCGTTCAGGCCGGTTCCGTTGCGGGGAAAGGAGGGGCACTGATAGATATCCACTTCACGATAATCCTGGGCCTTTTTGTATTCCGTGCCCAGGTACGGCATGAAAACCAGGAGCCATTTGACCTGATGATCCAACGCACGTGGAACCATATCGTCGTAATCAAGAACGTAGGCGTGCATAGCCACGCCGATCTGCTTGAGGCTGCTCAGGCAATAGACCGTCCGTGCCTGTTTTCGCACTCGCTGGAGCGCCGGCATGAGAATCCCCATCAGCAATGCGATAATCGCAATGACCACGAGCAGTTCGATCAGTGTAAATCCCCGTCGTTTGTGCATGAATATAAACCCCCTTTCCTTCAAGAAGCCAACAAATCAGAAGCACATGTAAACCATTATATCAATTCGACGAGCGTAAATCAAGAACAATGCTCTCGGAAGGAAAGGTAAAGAGCGGATTAACGCTATGCGAATAAATAGCTTGAATTATGCCGGGAGAAATGGTACCCAAGTCAACATGAAATAAAGCTATGTCGGTTGAGTTTCACTACGTGCTGGGTCGAGACTTCGATTGAGGGCCGGATATGCTACCCAAACATGGGAGATTACACAGCGCCGTTCGGATCATTGCGGTCATTGTCGTCATCTCTTTCGTTCATTCTGCTTACGCAAAGCCGCTCCGGGAATCCAGCGTTGAAATTGGCGGAGAGGACTTTCGGTTCGTCACGATTCCACCGGGCACATTTCATATGGGTTCCCATTCCGGTGATGGCGACGAACGCCCCGTTCACAAAGTCATTATTGACTACCGCTTCGAGATAGGTGCGACGGAGGTAACCGTCCGGCAGTTCAAAGCATTTATCGACGCTACCGGCTATGAAACCGATGCCCAGCGCTGCGGCGGGGCCATGCACTGCCCCTGTCCGGACCGGGTCGGTTACGCGCGGGGTAAAAACTGGAAGAATCCCGGCTTCGATCAGACCGATTTGCATCCTGTGGTCTGCGTCAGCTACAAGGACGCCAAAGCGTTCTGCACGTGGTTATCCGAACAAGGTCATCGAAGCTGTCGCTTGCCCACCGAGGCGGAGTGGGAATATGCCTGTCGAGCCGGCACCACCGATGACTACGCCGGAGAGATGAAGGAAATGGCCTGGTTCGCCGGGGCCGGCCGGGAAGGGACAAATCCGGTTGCGCAGAAAAAAGCCAATTCGTGGGGACTTTACGACATGCACGGCAATGCCTGGGAGTGGTGTGAAGATATCTACCGCTGGCATTATCAGGATGCGCCAACCGACGGCAGCGCCAGTGCGATGCCGGATATCCCCGGCGACACCGTGTCGGGCCGTGACCGCCGTGTCCTCAGAGGCGGTGACTGGTGCCAGTCCGCCGAACGGTGCACCTCGTCATTCCGGCGGGCAGAGCATCGCACTTTTGCTGGATGCGGTACCGGCTTTAGAATCGTACGCTGCGATAGACCGGCCGCCGGCACGATCAAGGCCGTTGAAGCTGCCGCCGAAGTCTCCCCGAAGCCCGCCGCGCGGCACGGCACGGAACGTCCTAAGATAGCGTTGAACGTAGGAGATATGAAGTTCGATTTCGTGCGCATCGATCCCGGCACATTCACGATGGGAAGTCAACAGGTCTATGTCGATCAGTATAACTGGACATATGAATTTCCCGCTCATGAGGTGACGATCGATTACAGTTATTATATGGGCACCACCGAAGTGACACTCGATCAATTCAATCTTTTTGTGGAAGAAACGGGCTACGTTACCTTCGGCGAAAAACGCGGCTGGGCTCACATGGCTGATGATACGGGGTGGCATTATGAAATTCTCTCGGACTGGCGTTTCCCCGGGTTCATTCAGTCTGCGAATGAGCCGGTAACGCATATCAGCCTATATGACGCCTCTGCCTTCTGCGAGTGGATCAGCGCAAAGACCGGCCGTCATGTCCGCCTGCCGACGGATGCCGAGTGGGAATATGCCTGCCGGGCGGGAACCTCAGGCGACTATGCCGGGCGCCTCGGCGACATGGCCTGGTGCCGTTGGAATTCGGATACGATGACCAAAACGCACCCCGTTGCTCGTAAAAAGCCTAATGCCTGGGGGCTCTATGATATGCATGGCAACGTTTGGGAGTGGGTTCTCGACGTATGGCACGAGGATTGCAACGGGGCTCCGACGGATGGTTCTGCATGGCTTGAATCAAACCGTCTTGAACCGGACTGCATTGCACGCGGCGGCTCGTTCGCAAATCCACCCTGGCTTTGCCGCTCTTACATCCGCATGAGAACGGTTGTCGGCTGTCTGGTCCACTACAACAACGGCTTTCGGCTGACCATTGCGCCTCAGTGAGATAGACTTGTTCCTTCTTCGTTCAACAGGATCATTTTACGCGAGCGCATCTCCTACTAAACCCGTATGAAAACATTGTTATGAGAGTAGATGATTATTGTCAGAATCTTCGAGACGGTGGTTATCTCACCCGAAGCCGCCCATCGAATCGCTTCGGGCACCCATAGCGAGTCGCTTCGGCAATATTTTCGGCATATGGGTATCTCCCCGACGACGACGGATGGATTAGCCAAAGTGGCTTACTTCAGGACGGTCCAGAGTGTCACATCGTCGTTGTGCGGGGCCTTTCTATAGCCCTGGGTGACGACGGCAACCATATCGTTATGGAGCTTCGTCTGGGCGATGGTATCCAGGCCGGGCTGGACATTGTAGCCTTCACAGAGGGCTTTGGGGCCTTTGATCCGTTTGCCGGTCGAATCCAGCACAACGCACATCGCCTTTTCGCCGGGCGTCGTGAAACTAACGAAGACATTGTCGTTGCTGAGCAATGTGGCTTGCATATCGTGGGCCTGTTCCGGGTGGAATTGCTTAAAGCCGCCAATGTACTTGCCGTCCGGGCCGATCAATAGGGACCGTGCAGCCCCCTGGCGGTTGCACAGGACGAGTGTGTTCTTGTCGAATAACGGGCATACGGCAAGGCCCGTTACGGTTTGATAATTGAATAGCGCCCTCGACCACCGCGATATATTGCCGAGGACATTGACTTCCAGGGTTAGGCTGCCGTCTTCGGAACAGTTATAGGCGACGAACGCCTTACCGTTCCAGGTGGTTCCCGCCGCCACTTCCGTGACGTCCCCTTTATTGGTGTATGGCTTGGGCCGGGTGATGATTTTGCCGGATGAATCGACGATGAGGAACTTGCCCTGGTATCGTTCGGAGGAGGCATCGCCGTAGGCGATCAGCGCGGCGTCGCCATCGAGCATGGACGTGGCCGAGATACTTTTCGGATCGCGCTGACAGAATGTGATCGGGCCGACGAGGACTCTCATTTCCGGGCTGAGTAGTACGTATCGGCCCCGTCCGCTGCCCGTTCGCTGGTCTTCCTTGTCATTAAAAGCGAGCAGGATGTTCCCGTTGGCCAGCGGCACGGAGTTGTTGCTCTCGAGAAAATAGCTGTCTCGCGTTAAAGTGTAGATCATATCGACACCACGCCGCTGGAATTGTGTGTTATACCTGGCGCCCCGTCCGGCTCGTCCTCTGTGGGGCTGCCCCGCCATGTCGGCGAACGCTTCCCAGCCGACGAAGATATGGCCGTCGTTGAGCGTGCACGCGGTTATTCGGAACGGTCTTTCCTCGGCAATCTTGCCTGTTTTCACAACATGGATTGTCGTCGGATCGGGTATCTTGCGAAGAGTGGCTCGGCCGGGAAGTTTGGGAGCTACCGGATTGACTCGTCGGATCGGCGCCGTCTTTTTAGCGCGATCTCGCGCCATTGGGCGTCCCCAGGCATGATCCGTGAAGAACAAAGAGAAAGTGATCATGACAGGCATTATGATAAGTCGTTTCATAATGAGTCTCCTAATGACCGGTTGGGCATATGGATTTTCGGTGTATCTCTTGGACAACAGCTAAAATTGTCCGCTGCTGGATTGAGAAAGTCAAGTCAATTACTTTCTAATCCGTGAGTGCCGGCCCGTTGGAATCTTTGGGGGGAACCTGAACGATGGACCAAGACTTGAGCTCAATCGCTTCATCGATCTTGCTCGCGATGAGTAAAGCGATGTATTTACCCAGAAGGTGTGCGAGGTCGCTGATGAGAATGGCCCCCATCGCATCCTCGGCCGTTTTGCAGATGGAAGCAAAGGCCGTCACGATCGCTCGTTGTATAAATGCCACTTCCGTGTGATCTTGATCGAGCGTATCTGACACATCCTTTTCGTGACGGCCCCGATCGCTTATGCTCGTTTGAAAAACCTCCGAGACCGCGTTTGCAATCTCCATTTTGATGGTTTGCCAGGGAAGGTCCGGTACGAAACTGACAATCGCCGTGCTGTAAAACGCCAAACCCGCACTCTTGACGAAGGATTTACTCCCTGGAGGGACGTGGACGAGGATCTGTTCTGAAAAGACCAGAACATCAGAGACATATTCATCCAGATACTCTTGTAGAAATTCCCGAACATGAGCGTTCTCGACACGCTCGATCACTTCTGCATCTATCATTTGCTATGCCGCCCTGTACAATCAAAACCATCAGGGGAGTAACTTACGAGGCCAAAGTACGCTGATTGCCTTTACATTCAGTAACGACGGCCCTTATCCATACTTCTATCGACAAAAACGTACCACGTTTGGGGACCGTTGCAATCCTTTTTTGGCTCGGAGTGACAACCCTATGGCACTCCGAGACCAAAAAAACAGTTTTTCGGGGATATTTTTGCCTTTGGGGAATACGAATTGGCATTTTTTCGTGAAAACAGCTTATGTTCCAGGTCTCATCGCCTATTTGCCCGTATTTCGTCGAGTGAATAGGCCTTAGAGAATCGGTGGGATGATCAACGTCAGGATGCCGAAGATGAGGTTTCGGCTTTTTTGACTAAATCCAGGATCCACTCCTCGAAGAAGAAGGGGTAAGCATTGAGTTTCAACGCTTCACCCGGCAGCCTGCAGCCTTCCTTGGAAAGCGCTTTTGTGAGCCGTGCCTGATCGTCCGGAAATTCATCTTTTACAATCTGAAAATACAATCTGTCGAGTTTTTTCTGTCTCTCTTTTTTCTTTCTTGCCTTATGGCTATCCGGCACCTCGCCGGCTCGGAAGTAGTTGGATAATTGACTTGGCGTTAGCTTGCGGCCTTTGAAATACTTCTGCAAACGACGAGGTATTTCATCCAGTAACAATTGCTCGTGCCGAATCGCCATCTCCTGGGCCAATTCCTGTATTTCGTCATAACTATGATAGAAAAAGGGGCTTGTAAATAATACAGCCGGGCTATAATCCACCCTTAGATCCGAAAGAAACAAATAGGTTCCTTCTCTCCTTTTCTCTGGTAAAAACGATATGCTGTTATCCGGAGCCCCGTTCCCCGTCGGCGAGGTGACCGCTCGTTATGGCGCGGCCATCGGCTCCGGAGCGGTTCCGCAGAAAGCGTACCCCTCCCGAGGCGCAGCGAGGTGAGATTATAGCCGAAATGGCAGACCGGGGCCAGAAAAATATCGGCCGATTATTTTGACTTTCATCCTGAAAATGGGTACTTTTGCCGGATCATCCGCACACCGGCCCGGCAGCACGAGCGGCCTGCCGCAGCGCCGGGCGGCAATCCCTGACACCAGATACATTATGAAAGATGCAATTCGCGTAGGACTTATCGGCTTTGGCACGGTCGGCAGCGGACTGGCCAGGACCCTGCTCTCGCAGCAGGAACGGCTGACCCAGAAAGTCGGCGTCCCGGTCGTTCTCAGCCGGGTGGCCGACATCGCCTGCACCTCGCTGCCGGACGAGTATCAAGATGTCGCCCTCAGCGGCGACGCCACCGAT
>CAYZAT010000235.1:0-6686 GCA_964476475.1 uncultured Pirellulales bacterium | reverse complement strand
CCCGGGTTCCTCGTACTCCTGCCGCGAATGTGAATGAAGGGACATTTTGAACAAATCCTCGTCATTTTTCGCTTCAGTACGTATTCCGTTTATTTCACATTCCATTTTGACCTCGCCATTGTCCGCTCGTTCAGACCTTATCACGATTGGCCGAGGAGCATCTTCCTTGAGATGTTTGATCGCATGGATTATGAGATTTCGCAGAAGTTGTCTGACCAATCCGGGATCGGCCAGAAGATGGGGCAAAGGTTCGGGAATCTCAACCCGGGCGCCTGAGTCCTCTAATAACTTGTCGAGGTCCAACTGTTTCAACTGCTCAATAATCTCATTGACATCCACTTTCTCGATGACGATTGCTCGAGTATTGATTCGTGAATAGGCCAGGAGATCCTCGATCATTTGACTCATTCTCTCGGCTCCGTCGATCATGAAGTCCAGATTTCCCTGGTCTTCCTGTCCGATCTTCCCACGGAGGGACTCTTTGAGGATCGCCCCAAACGACGCAATCTTGCGCAAAGGCTCGCGAAAATCGTGAGACGTCATATAGATGAAATCTTTAAGTTCCTGATTTGAAGCCTCCAGAGCTCGCTCAAACCGTGTGCGTTCGGCCGCCTCGCAGCCCAAATGATGGTTGATGATTTTCAGTTCTTGCACACCGGCCTGCAACTGCCTTTTAATCGTATTGGATCGATCCAAGGATGGTCCGATTTGCTCCAACTCCTTAACGTCCTGGTCCAATAAGCTTGAAAGCTCATCGATCAGCAATGTGAGACGTGCATTCAGACTCTTCACCTTCTTAGTCCTCTTCTAATCCTTTCGGTTCGCGGATCATATTCTCTCCCAAATTTGGGGATCGAAAAGTCGTGCTCAGGATAAAACGACAAAGCAGTGTGTTGATTCCACCTTCTTAAGAGCGGGCCTTTCGTTTCATCATTATCATATCGGATGTCAAGATATGTCTCTTTACCTAAATCGGTACTTTTCGGACGGCGAATGGCGATCCAATTCCTGGTTATTGCCATCAAAAACCTCGTTTTACGACGCGGGAGGAACGTCAACGAGTAAAGCCTTTAGGAGCCGGACCCGTCGATTCGTCAAGAAAGCCGAAAGGATATCAATGAGCCTTCTCCCGAGGTCGCAGTTTTGCGTTATGTTCGTTGTGTCAATGCCGGTCGGACACTGGATGATACACGGGAAAAACCCAGGCAGAACCTGGTTAAGCAGGTTCTTTAAACGGGCGATAAGTCCATAGGATGCGTCACATTACAGCGCGCGTGTACGATGGCGTTGTACGATGCGTCCTTGGGGGGATATTCGACGAACGGATGGTAATAGTGAGAGAATATTACGGGCAAAAGACCGCCGGGACGTCTCTGGCAGTGTGGTTCCGTTTGGGATACAGCGAGGTTTCCTCGTCAAGTTGATTTATCGGTTCTAAGCTATGGGAGAATTAACGATAACGAACGAATGAGGGCGAGACCATGCAACGTGTTTTCAATAGGGGGCACGTTTGCGTTAGAGTTACCTCTCAACAAATCGGAGGCAGTGACAAATGGATGCCGGAACGAATGAAAAAAACAGGCGTGTTCTCGTTATCGATGATAACGAAGCGATCCATGATGACTTCCGGGTGATCCTTGCGACTCAATCGCCGGATACCGCCACGCTCGACGAGGCGGAAGCCGCCATTCTGGGAGGAGTCTTCGGTCAGGTCCATCAGGAGCTGTTTGACGTCGATTCGGCTTTTCAGGGAGAGGAAGGTTTGGAGAAGATTCAGCAGGCCTTGCAGGACGACCGGCCTTACGCGATGGCGTTTGTGGATGTTCGCATGCCGCCGGGCTGGGACGGCATCGAGACGATCCAGCGGATTTGGAAAGAGTATCCGGATTTGCAGGTGGTGATCTGCACGGCCTATTCCGATTATGAATGGCATGAAATCGTCCAGAAGCTGGGACAGACGGAAAAGCTCTTGATTTTGAAAAAACCCTTCGAGAAGGAAGAGGTGTACCAGTTGGCCATCGCGATGACGGAGAAATGGTATCTGACAAAGCAGGCAAGGCTCAAGCACATGGAACTCGAGCGGATTGTCAAACAGCGAACGCAACAGATAGAAGAAGCGAACCTGGAATTAACGACGGCGTTGGAAGACGCGGAAAAAGCCGACAGGGCCAAAAGCGAGTTTCTCGCCAACATGAGCCATGAAATTCGGATGCCGATGAGTAGCGTGATTGGTTTTAGCGAGGTGCTGGCCCAGGAAGATCTGACGGAGGAACAGCATAAGTACGTCAATCTCATTTGGAGAAGCGGTAAGAACCTGATGCGCATCATTAATGATATCCTGGATTTCTCAAAGATCGAAGCCGGGAAGCTGGAAATGGAGTTGGTCGAGTGTGCCATTTCCCAAACCCTTGCCGACGTGGATGAAATGTTGCGTCCGGTGGCCCAGGATAAAGGACTGGAATTCAAGATATTGCAGAGCGGTCAGTTGCCCGCCACCCTCTACACCGATCCGGAGCGCTTGCGCCAATGCCTGGTCAATCTTGTCAGCAATGCCATCAAATTCACGGATAATGGCCATGTTCACGTCAGGGTGTCGATAGAAGAGTATAGTGCCAATACGCCGTATATTCGCTTTGATGTGGAAGATAGCGGTATCGGCATCAAGATCGAGGACCGCGAGCAAATTTTTGAGTCGTTTACCCAGGCCGATGGAAGCACGCGTCGCAAATACGGCGGTACCGGATTGGGATTGGCGATCACCGGGCATCTGGCGAGACTGTTGGGCGGTGAACTTGACGTCAGAAGTGAACAAGAGAGCGGATCCACGTTTTCGCTGCTCGTACCCGCTGAGCATGATTCGCCGCAGTCGGTGTCATCAAGAATAGAAAACAGAAGTCGGATCGCCGGAAGCAACGTGAAAGAAGAGAACGTCGAAAAATGCCAATTGTCCGGTCACGTTCTCATTGCGGAGGACGTGGAGACGAATCAAATCCTTGCCAAAGCATTGTTGGGCCGAATGGGATTAGACGTCACCATTGCGGCCGATGGACATGAAGCTGTACAAAAGGCGATGAGCGAAGAATTTGACTTGATTTTTATGGATATTCAGATGCCCGGGATGGACGGTTTTGAAGCCACAAGAGAACTAAGAAGAAAAGGATTGAAAACACCCATCATCGCGCTGACGGCCCATGCCATGAAGGGCGATGACCAAAAATGCTTCGAGGCCGGATGCAACGATTATTTGTCCAAACCTTTTGAACGCCTTCGATTGTTGGAAAAAGTATGCCAGCATTTGTTGGAACGGAAGAGCGATCCGACCGTACGGGGCCAGTCGTTGGCGTCTGCAGTAGATCAACGCACAGATCCTCATTCCGGCCCGGTGCGACAGGAACCTGACGAGGGTAGGGAAAACCACAACCCGGACCCCAAAGAAATAATGAACTGGGAACGTCTCATCGGCAGATTGGGAGATGAGGAATTGATTCTGCAAGTGGTGCCGATCTTCTTGAAAGACAACAAAGAACGAATCGGCAAACTCGTCGAAGCGGTCAACGCCGGCGATGTGGAGACGGTCAAACTGTATGCGCATGCGATTCGGGGCGCGGGTCGAAATGTCGGGGCACGATCACTGGCTGATGTCGCGTATGATCTGGAACGTCTCAGCACGGGAAGTGATATCGAAACGACCACCGCCCTCTTGGGTACGGTCAGGATAGAGCTTGAAAAAATAACGGCGTTCTTATCCAGGCCGGATTGGATAGAAATCGCTAAACGGGAGAAGATCATTACAGACGATGTCCTTAATGCCATTGTAACGTCCCCATAAGAGCCGGACCGGTCATTCCGTGTCCAAATATGTATTCGCTCGGCGAAAGTGGGTCGATCCCGATCCGTTTTTTCTTGAAAAACCTTAATTCACCGCTTAGATTCACTGTAATTGTTAAAAATGCTAATAGGCGCCGTATTCTACAACGGTCGTCGTGACTGTTCCGAGAGATTGAAGAAGTGTCAGAGTTCAGAATGGAGGTAAGAATGGATCGTCGGGAATTTTCAAAACATATGCTCGTCCTGGGGCTCGGGCCCCGGGTTGGCAGCGCGGTCGATATATCGAAGATCGGTGTTCGTCTTGGTGACTACTATGAAGAGCCGGCGAAGAGGTTGCCTGTCCGGAAATTCGATGTCGTTGTGGCCGGGGCCGGTACCGCGGGAGTCGTCGCAGCCCTCGCGGCCGCCCGGCAGGGGGCAAAGACGATACTGATCGAACGCAAAGGCTATACCGGCGGAACCGTCACCGAGGGCGGGACCGCGCTTCACAGTTTCTACAATCTCTGGAAGGCCTTCCCCGGCGTGAAGAAACGCCAGGTCGTTCGGGGAATCCCCCAGCAGATCATCGACCGGATGATGGACGTCGGCGGCTGCTCGGGGCACGCCGAGATGGTCAGAGGATTTAATTATGATTCGGTCTGCACGGCGATCGATACCGAGCTGTACAAACTCGTCACGATGCAAATGCTCGATGAGGCCGGGGTCTTCATGGCCGTTAATACCTTGCTCACCGGCGCCATCATGGACGGCGGCCGGATAAGAGGGGCGATCGTCGATAGCCGGTCCGGCCGGGAGGCCATCTACGCCAGGGCGTTTGTGGATTGCTCGGCATACGGTGACTTAGCCGCGTTCGCCGGCGCCGATTATAAGGTCCCGGACGATTACGCGTGCTGCAACAGCATCGGCCTGGCCAACGTGGATCTCGACGGCTATATCGAGCATCTCGACGAGCACGGCGGCTCCAACCAGCTTGCCTACGGCATCCGCAGCGGCGAACCCGGCAAAGTCGTGCGTTTCAACGGAGGCCTCGGCGGCGAGTTCCAAAAGCAGGCGAGGAAGATCGGCATGTCCTCGATGATCACCACCGTCCACGACAACTACCTGATGTTCGTCAAATGCAATTTCAAAGTCCCCGGCAGCGTCATCAATCGCGACGACATGGCGAAGGCCGAGTTGGAAGTCAGAAAACGCCAGCTCAAGGCGGTGGAGCTATTCAGAAAGTTTGTGCCCGGCTGCGAAAAAGCCTTCATGGCCCGGACCAGCCCGACGCTGAATATCCGCCGGGGCCGCCTCATCACATGCGACTATGACATCACTCACGAAGACGTCATCGAGGGCCGGCATTTCGACGATGAAATCATGGTCTATGGCTTCCACGACAGCGCGCCGCGCTTCCAGGTGAAGAACGGCGGCACCTACGGCATCCCGTACAAAGCCTTATGCGTGAAAGGGATCGAGAACCTGCTGGTCGCCGGCATGATGATCACCTCGGACCATCGTGCCCACATGTCCACCCGCAATACGGTCTGCTGCATGGGCCAGGGCCAGGGGACCGGCACCGCCGCGGCTATGTGCGCCGAGAAGAACTGCGGCACGCGCGACTTGCGCTATCGCGACTTAAGAGACGCCCTCGTAAAAGCCGGCGTCTATCTCGAAGCATAGTGACATTGGCTAAGGCCGGACATTCTCGGAGATTGATATGACGGAAGCGAAGTATATTCCCCTCGAATCTTATCGTGAATATCCGCCCGAAGAAATGAAGCGGCGGGCCGCGGCATTTCGAGCCGAGATGCAACGACGGCGGAGCGTTCGAACGTTTTCGACCCGGCCGATCCCGCGCGAGGTGATCGAGAACTGCCTGCTGGCCGCCGGCTCGGCGCCGAGCGGTGCGAATCGGCAGCCGTGGTCGTTCGTCGTGGTAAGTGACCCTGAGATCAAGCGACAAATCCGACGGGCCGCGGAGAAGGAGGAATTCGAGTTCTATCATGGTAAAGCTCCAGGACAATGGCTGGATGCATTGTCCGATCTCGACACGAACGAGCAAAAGCCCTTTCTGGAGGAGGCTCCCTATCTGATTGTAATCTTTTCTCAAACCTACGGCGTCCAGCCGGACGGTGAGAAGGTTAAGCACTACTACGTCCGGCATTCGGTAGGCATCGCCGCCGGGATGCTCATCACGGCTATTCACAACGCCGGGTTGGCGGCGCTGACCTACACACCGCCTAAAATGGGCTTTCTTCGCGAGATTCTCACCCGCCCGGAAAACGAGCAACCGTTCTTGATCCTCGTCGTCGGCTACCCCGCCGAAGGCACACAAGTCCCCGACATAACCAGGAAAAAACTGCACGAAATCGCCACTTTTGTGTGATTTTTGGTAAATTTTGTAAAAAATCAGCATTCTGAGTTTAGGGTTTAATGCTTAGAGCTTCCGACCGTAGGTCGGCGAATTGGCTTTGTTTTTTCAAATTCGTTTTCGCAATACGCATCACGAAATACTCAAAACGAATAAATTGGCTTTGTTTTGCATAATTGTGTTCTCCAAAACAATGTCCTTCTTTAGAATTTAGAAATTAGAGCTTCGGAATTCCGGCCGAAGGCCGGCAAATTGGCTTTGTTTTTTCAGGTGGAACCACGAATTCACACGAATAAACACGATTTATTCTTCTTTTTTGACATCGTTTTGAAACGTTTTATGCATTTTTGTGAAATATTGTGAATTTTTGTAAATTTTTGAACCGTTTTCGACACGGACTGACACCGATTAACACTGATTTTCTCTTCGATATTGGATATTGGACATTGGGCGTTCGATATTCACTTCCCTGTTTTTTTGAAGTCCTGATTCTCACTTCCTGGTA
>CAYZAT010000234.1:0-6719 GCA_964476475.1 uncultured Pirellulales bacterium | reverse complement strand
TCCTCAAGATAAATGGATCCATATCGTATGGCGAAGCGACACCGCAAAGACGATGCAACTGTTCATCGATGGTGTATTGATGGGAACCAGCACGGACAGCATTGAGTTGGGACGCCTGAGGCTCGGTAGCCATGGCGCAGTCACGAATGCACTCGATGGCGTCTTGGATGAAGCGGTTGTTTTCGACCGGCTCCTGACCGATGCGGAAATTTTCGATCACGCCTCAAATACGTTTCCGGTGAAGGCCACCAATCCGTTCCCGCAAGACGGCGTGCTCTATATGGATACCTGGGTGAGTCTAACCTGGACGGCGGGATCCACCGCGGCCTCGCACGATGTGTACCTCAGTGATAACTTCGACGAGGCGAACGACGGGACCGGCGATGCCTTCCGGGGCAACCAGGGCGCGACGTACTTTGTGGCCGGATTTCCCGGATTCCCTTATCCGGACGGCCTGGTTCCGGGTACGACGTACTACTGGCGAGTCGACGAAGTCGAAGCCGACGGCGTAACAAAACACAAAGGCGACATTTGGAGTTTCCTCGTCCCGGCCAAGACCGCGTACGATCCCAGCCCGGCCGACGGGGCCGAGTTCATCGCCCTGGATGCCACGCTAAGCTGGACCGGCGGTTTCGGCTCGAAACTGCACACCGTGTACTTCGGCAACGATTACGACACCATCGCAAACGCGGCTGGCAGCTTGCCACAGACAGAATCTACCTTCGATCCGGGTCCGCTTGAAAAAGGCATGATCTACTACTGGCGCGTCGATGAGTTCGACGGGGCCACCACCTATGAGGGCGACGTCTGGAGCTTTAGTACCATCACCGATATCCCCATTAATAATCCCAATCTTTTGGGCTGGTGGAGTCTCGATGAAGGTACCGGTGATGTGGCCGTGGACTGGTCCGGCCATGACAATCACGGTCAGCTCGAAGGCGAGCCGCTGTGGGTGGAAGGACAGGTCGGCGGCGCACTCGAGTTCGACGGCAACAACTGGATCGACTGCGGCGATGTCCTGACCATGACCGACGCCCTGACCATCACTTGCTGGGTCAATCCCGCCGGGCTGAGCGGTGACAACGGCTGGGTCACGCGACAGGCCTCCTATGCGTTCAAGTCCAACAGCGACCACCTTCGGTTCACAACGCCGGGGATTCTGGACCATGACGCCTTTAACGCCATCCTCCAGGTCGGGACCTGGCAGCACGTCGCCGTGACCTTTGAGCCTGATCAGGTCGGCGGCGCCGCGTTCTTTATCGACGGGGTCGAATTGGACCGGATGGACGCTTCAAGTATGAGCGCCGGATCGGGACCGTTTCTTATCGCCAACAATCAATGGAGCCAATACTACGAGGGCATGATTGATGACGTCCGCGTCTATGACAAAATTCTGACCGCCGACGAGATCACGCAGACCATGCGCGGCGATCCGCTGGTTGCCTGGGGACCGAGTCCGGCTAACAGCTCGACGCCGGACATCGACCAGGCGCTGCCTCTAAGCTGGTCGCCCGGCGATAATGCCTCTCAGCATGACGTGTACTTCGGTATGGGCGAAAACACCGTTGCGGATGCGGATACCTCCACGGCAGACATCTATCGAGGCCGCCAGAGCGCCACGAGCTACACGCCCCCCGAAGGCGTCGAATGGGGCGGCGGGCCGTATTACTGGCGAGTCGATGAAGTCAATACCGACGGGACGATCAGCAAAGGACGACTCTGGAGCTTTACCGTCGCCGATTTCGTTCTCGTGGACGATTTCGAGAGCTATACCGACAACGACATCGCCGGCGAATCCATTTGGCAGCACTGGATCGACGGCTTCGGCATCGACGGCAACGGCGCCCAGGTCGGCTATCTTCTGCCTCCATACGCCGAGCGAGCGATTGTCAACAGCGGCAATCAATCCATGCCGTTCTTCTACGACAATACCGCGGGCGTGACGAATTCGGAGGCGGTGCTGACATTAACCGCGCCGCGCGACTGGACACGGAACGGCCTGACGGACTTATCGTTGTGGTTCAGGGGTTATCCGGCCTCAACGGGCAGTTTCGTCGAGGCTCCGGCCGGCACGTTCACGATGACCGGCTCCGGCGCCGACATCTGGGGCACGGCCGATCAGTTCCACTACGCGTTCAAGACGCTGACGGGCACCGGAACGATTATCACACGGGTCAACAGCCTCCAGAATACAAGCGGCTGGGCCAAGGCCGGCGTGATGATCCGCGAGACGCTGGATCCCGGCTCGAAACACGCCTTCGGATGCGTGACACCCGCCAACGGCGTGGCCTTCCAGGGTCGCATCGATACGGACGCGACCAGTTTTAATACGAATGAAGCCGGTTTGACCGCACCCTATTGGGTGAAATTGGAACGCGATGTCCTCGGAAACTTCACGGTGACCCATTCGGCGAACGGGACGTCCTGGTCGCAGATATCAGGCGCCGCACCCCGGAATATCTCGATGAGCTCGACTGTCTATATCGGTCTGGCGGTGTGCAGCACGAGCGCCGCGGCGACGTGCCAGGCGGTCTTCTCGAACGTCACGACGACCGGGAACGTCAGCGGACAATGGGCGCATCAGGATATCGGTATCGCCAATAATGCGGCTGAGCCGATGTATGTGGCGGTCTCGAATAAGACCGGCGCACCGGCTGTGGTGGCCAATGAAGACCCGGCTGCCGCGACGATCGATACCTGGACCGAATGGCCCATCCCGCTCCAGGCTTTCGCGGACCAGGGCGTCAACCTGGCCGACGTCGATCGTATCGCGATTGGCTTAGGCAGCAACGCCGGCATGGCAAGCGCCGGTGGCACAGGAACGATGTATTTTGACGACATCCGGTTATACCGATCGGCGCCCTAATCGCCAATCGCAACCATAACGGTTGAATAAAATGAGAATGAACGCGAGTCCGTGGCCTGTGCCGGGTAAGCCGGCACGGGCCACGGCTGCGGTTAAAGGTAGCACTTTCACATCTACATAGGATGACATCGAATCCGTTTGAGGGATGATTTCGAAAACGAAAATCGATCATCAGCCGCTTTGGCGCAGTGCCAAAGAATAACGTTTTATAACTCATTCTGGAAGGAAAAACATCATGGACAAAGAATCACATCTTCTGATTGGCTTGGCTTTGGCGATGGTTTTGGTTGGGACGATTCAAGGTGCCATGCTCGCCCCCGACGACGGCAGTATTGCAGAGAACCTTTGTCTATGGCTGAGAAGCCCGGACGTCAACTACGACGCCGGTAGCGGTGTGTGGACCGATTTGAGCGGCAGAGGGCACGATGCCGTCGCCGTAGGTGAGATGGAAGTCTGGGGCGTCACCTATGTCGGCCCTACGCTGGCGTTCGGCAGCAATCCGACCGTGTTCAATCACGCGTTCGGTACGGTTAAATTCGCCGGAGAGATCGATGATCTAATGCGCGCCGCCAACCTTAACGATGGTTCAGGCCTGACTGAGCTGACCATCCTTACTGTATATAAAGACTACAACTACGATGAAAGCAATCGAAGCATTACCCGGACAATGGGTTTCGGCTCGATATCCGGCGAGGGAGAAAATATGGGTGATAACTTCAACCTCGCAAACGACGTGAGTATTCGTAAAGACAACGGCTTTGTCGGTGGCAGCACGGCGACACATCCCGAAGATCAATTTTTCATTCGCGCGGCGAGGATGAATAGTAGTCAAATCGATCAATGGTTCAATACTAACGGCACCTTGGAGAATGTGCATACGGCGAGCGCATCGTCCTATACCACGTCCACAGACAATTTCTATCTCGGCGATCTGCGCGCCGGCACGAGTTCAACGATTGGTACGTCGTTTTCTCGGACATCGTTCGAGATTGCCGAAGCCATCGTCTATAACACGGATCTGTCCGAGGCCCAGATCGGTGGGATCAGCGAGTGGCTTCAGGCCAATCTGCGCATGGAGCGCAAAACAGCGTTCGGCCCCGATCCGGAAGTGGGCGCCTTAATCAATCAGACCTGGGCGGTTCTCAGTTGGGAGCCCGGGATCTCCGCCGCCTCGCATAATGTGTATATCGGCGATGATCTCGATCAGGTCAACAACGCCACCCCGGACGACGCGGACCTGTTCGCCGGCAATACAGCCGGCACGATGCTGACCATCGGTTTTCCCGGCTTCCCCATTCCCGACGGGCTCGTCCCGGGCACGACCTACTACTGGCGGGTCGATGAAGTCAACGACGCCGAGCCCGACAGCCCGTGGAAGGGAGAAATCTGGAACTTCTCGATCCCTCCTAAAACCGCGTATCATCCCGATCCGGCGGACGGCGCCGAGTTCGTGGATCCGAATAATGTCACGCTAAGCTGGACGCCGGGCTACGGAGCCATACTGCACACGGTTTATCTCGGCGATGATTTCGACGAAGTCAACAACGCCGCAGGAGGATCTCCCATTGGCAGCGCGAACCACAAACCCGAACCGCTTGAACGGGAGAAAGTCTATTACTGGCGCGTCGATGAGTTCGACGCTGTCGAGACGCATAAGGGCACAATCTGGAGTTTCACAACACCGGGCGCGGTCGGAATTCCGCAGCCGGCAAACGGCGCCGCGGATGTGGCGATGAATGCCATTCTAAGCTGGACGCCCTCTGATAGTGCCGCCTCGCACGAGTTGTACGTAGGACCGGACAAAGAGACCGTCCGCACGGCGGATGCCGGTTCGCCGGAGTACAAAGGTAACGTGGACCTCGGTTCGGAAAGTTACGATCCCGGCCTGCTCGAACCGGACACAACATATCATTGGCGTATCGACGAAGTCGATGGTCAGGGCAATACGGATAACGGGCCCCTCTGGATGTTCACAACGGGCGCTTTCCTTCTCGTGGACGACTTCGAGAGCTATACGGATGATGATCCGAACAACGAAGCCATCTGGCAGACGTGGATCGACGGCTTTGGCGTTGCTGATAACGGTGCGCAGGTCGGTTATCTCATGCCCCCGTACGCCGAGCAAACGATTGTCCATGGCGGGGCTCAGTCCATGCCCTTGATGTACGTCAACGAAGGAGGCGTCACGAATTCGGAGGCGACGCTGACACTCACGGCCCCACGCGACTGGACACAAGCGAATATCACGGAACTGTCACTCTGGTTCCGAGGCGGTTCGGACAATGCGGAAGAGCCGTTGTATGTAGCCGTTTCCAATAGCGCCGGGTCCCCTGCGGTCGTGGCGCAGGATGATCCAAGTGCGGCCACAGTTCGTTCGTGGACGCAATGGCGTGTTCCGTTGCAGGCATTTGCCGATCAGGGAATCAACCTAAGCAACGTCGACAAAATCACCCTCGGTCTCGGCACGAAATCCGGCATTGCCTCG
This sequence comes from uncultured Pirellulales bacterium, assembly GCA_964476475.1. GTDB lineage: Bacteria > Planctomycetota > Phycisphaerae > Sedimentisphaerales > Anaerobacaceae > JAFGTG01. Next base: position 1,368 of record CAYZAT010000234.1, on the reverse strand, counting down.
GCTGGTGGTTCAGGCACAATGTTCGTTGACGACATCCGACTATATCGACAGTAACCCTGGCTGCTAAAGCGGCAATGTCGAAGGAAAATAGAGTTAGCTTCAAGGGGGCCATATCGATCTCAGGCATGGCCCCCCTTTTGCTTGGAGAGCATCATCGACAATCACGCCAGATCGCGTGTAAAGCACAAGATAACGTTTTTCCTTGACGAAATGATGTCTGATTTGGTATATATGAAATAGAGAAATACCGTGGACCTATAGGCAATTTAGATATCCACTTCCTGACAGAATTGCCGAGACGCCATGGTGAGCGTAAGAGTTGTAATCAATCGTTTCATTTAACGTGAAGGAGGCTCGTTATGTTCGGAAAACTAAGTTATGTAACTTCTTTTGTTTTGGTGCTCGGCCTCTATAGCGGCGCTTCGGCCCTTGTGGTTAAGTCCGGCGATACGATAACGTATGAGTCCAGGACGCGAATTCCTGATGGCAACACCGTGGTGGAAGCCGGAGGGACCTTGATCTTTAAGACCAGGCTGGATTTTGACGGAGGGGACGAACTCCATATTTATGGTACAGTCATTTCAGAGGATACCTGCAAGTTCCCTGATAGCAGTGGTTATCAGGGCGTCAAGGCGTTCATCTATAATGGAGGTCTGTGGGACGCGCGGGACATCGAGAACCGTGCCGGTGGTGAGGAAGCCGATGGTGGAGGGCGAGGAGATTGGATTAAACTCTTTTCGGGCAGTACACTAATTGTTCGTACGCGCTACGGTGATGGTCATCAGTTCTATGACCCCTCCTTCTGGATACCGGATGGCTCACTGCTTCCAGGCGAAGAAGGCCAAGAGATAAGCTTTGAGGTTCTTGACGATGGAGCGGTTAAGATTGCGAACGGGCAGCCCCGGGCAATACCTTTTGCCAGATCTCCTGATCCGGCTGATGGCGCCATGCACTTAGACGCATGGATCAACCTGAGTTGGAAAGCGGGTGATTTTGCCGTCTCACATGATGTCTATTTGGGTGAGACTTACGACGACGTCAATAATGCTGCGACAGATTCTGATATATTCCGAGGAAACCAGACAACAACATTCTATGTGGCTGGCTTTCCCGGGTATGCCTATCCGGACGGTCTCGTGCCGGGGACGACCTACTACTGGCGGATCGATGAGGTCAATCCGGACGAACCCAACAGTCCGTGGAAAGGCGATGTCTGGAACTTCTCGATCGCACCCAAGACGGCCTACGAGCCCATCCCGGCCGACGGCGCCGAGGACGTCGGCCCGGACGATGTCACTTTGACGTGGACGGCCGGGTACGGCGCCAAGCTGCACACCGTTTATCTCGGCCAGTCCTTCAACGAGGTGA
>CAYZAT010000233.1:0-6738 GCA_964476475.1 uncultured Pirellulales bacterium | reverse complement strand
ACATGTTGCCCCGTGCGACATTACACATCGGTTTTTTAGAAAGAAAAAATCAAGAAACAAGATTTTTTCTTTCCAAAAGTATGCCTAACTTCAATTTTGCAAAACTCTTATAATGAATTATATCGGCCATCTGCGGTGAAAACAATCAGCAGGGCGAGAAAAAGAAAGAATCCGCCTCCCCGGCAATTTCTCTGCATTTGAGAGCAGCGGTATAGACATTGCCGCCTGCTCTCAAAACGGATGGAGAACGAATACGGGGTTTCCGACCGAATCCCATCGCAAACTGGGATTTCACACATCCACAAGGGATGTCCCGGGATGCCCTGGCTTTTTCTCAAGGCATCCCGCTACAGCCTATTCTTTGTGCCGCGTCCGATAGGTTCGGCTAAAGGCCGACGGCACGGGAGTACGAATGAATCCCCTGGTCGTCGTACCAGGAATACTGATAGGCCGGGCCCATATGCTCGGCGATGTGCGTCAGATTCGGCAACACGACCGGCAGCTTGAAGCCGGCTTTCTGTGCGTACATGGTCGCCATCGGCCAAAACTGCTGCATGCCCATCATCATCTGATTGAACTGGACCTTGGCGTCGTTGTACCTGAACGAGACGAGGTTATTGGGCAAATTCGCCGTGGCTTTTTTGAAGCCGTCCGTACTGCGGATGGATTTGCTGCCGGAACCGAGTTGGTCCACGCCCGATTTCAAGAACGTCGGATTGGAGGCAATCACCACTTTATCCCCCGCGACGCACCAACTGGGCATGATCTGCGCCATGGCCAGCGGAAGAACGGTCCAGGTATGCATGGTTTTGTCTCCCTGCTCTTGCGAGCTGATCTGGACCATGCCTTCGCTCGCCGCCGCGGCGAACTGCCCGAGGGCCGTGATGGAGGTCTCCCACAACGCCGCATCCTCCAGTTGGGCCACGAGGGCGAACGCCCCCTGAGGGGACCCGGTCGCGGGGCCGCCGGGCATGGAATAGGCAACCATCGGACCACTGAGGCTCTTGAGCAAACCATCCCGAATCTTAATCTGGAGTTGCTGTTCTATCATCGCGATGCCTTGCTCGACTTGTGCAAAATCCTCCCCGACGACGGTTTTGATGGCGTTCATGATCGTATCGTAGAGACCGCCCACGTCGCAATTGAATGCTGAGGCGCCCATCGCGCTGGCATCCACCGCATCGAACATATTGAGGTTGATCGTTTTGAAATTGGTCATCAAACCCGTTCGCGGCGCGGGCATTTCAACCAGCGAGCTGCTGACCGTGTCCTTTCCATCAAAACCCATTCGGGCCGTGATCGTTTTGAGTTTGTCGAGGCCCAGTTCTTTGATGACCGTTTTGACCATGCCAAATTCTTCTTCGCCGCCTTCCATTTGGGCGATCATGTCAAGAAGGTTGAAAATCTTATCCTTATTGAGGTGAATGACCAGCGCATCCCCGGCTCCCGGAACCTTTTGAATCTGGCGTAAGGCCGGTGCATTGCCGCCCTTCAGGTTTTTCATCGCCAGACCGCTGCCGTCATTGAACGAAAAGATAAAGTGGTCCCCGTTCCACCCCCAATATCCGGGAACACCGCCGGGATCTTTCGGCCCATGCATGGTCAGTGAACCCACCTGGACATCGACAATATCCCCTTCGTCCGCCAATGCTTCCAGTTTGGCCAGGGCCGAGACGATTTCCGCCTTGCGCGGCCCGGCGTCCAGCATGGCAAAGCCGTAAATCGGCGGCCCGTCCTGAGCTTCCTTCTGAGCGACGCCGATGGCCAGCGGTCGGGTCAGGGCCAACCGGATGGAGCTGCGAACCATATCAATGATCTTGGCCGTCTCGGGATCGTCGGAGCCGTCCGTGATTTTTGCCAGGAGGCCTTTTTCGATCGCGTCGATGAAACCTTGCACCCCCGGATCGCGCCACAGCCGGGCGGTGACGGTTTTGTCGAATGCAGGCTCGATGTTATCGCCGCCGCTGGTGGCGATGAAGCCCAGCACAGCGTCCGGCGTCGCCGAAACCAGCTTCTGGGCCGGTGAAGCCTGGGCAAAAACCGCCGCAGAGGGGATAAAAACGACGGTGAGAAAAAGCAGTAGATACATTTTCAGGGTTGTACGAGAGCTCGTCATTTTGGGTTCCTTTCAATAAATGGGATCGCATTCCTGCCCAATCGCAGTTCTTATTGCGGATCATATTAGGACCTTTGGAGTGGGTTTGCAAACTATTTTTCGAGACATTTTTCATCCCGCCATAGCGCCCCCCTCCAGGCCGAGCCATCTCAAGACATGCCTGTTTCCTCACCCGAACCCTCGCCGGGTAACCGACCTATCCCTCCAGCCGAACTCACCGGCCGATCGGATCGCCGGGATTGCCGGCATCGTCAATCACCAGAACCCAGTCATTATCTCCACCAGGCTCACCCGGAGGATCAAACGTGTGGTTACCCCTGTTGGGGACGTCATCGATTGGGGTGGTTTTGCCCTCTCTCGGATTAAACCACCTGGCCTTCTTCTGCTTCCAGGGCAATTCGTCCAAATTAACATGCATTTTGTGTCCCTGAGACGTATAAACAAAGGCATAGCCATGCCCCATAGTCGCCCGTTGTTTTAAACCGCCTGGAGATGCATTCGTTAATATATGTTGTGCCGGCGCTCGACCGGTGTGTGGACGGGACATCATTAAATTCGCAAGATAGCCCATCTGCACGGCCCCGGGGTCCTTCAGTTGAACTTTCCAGTCCTTATAACCGTCTTCGCGGTTCCCGCCGTGGTAGAAATCCCATACATGAACATGACCATACGTGATTCCCGTCGCTCCGGCAAACACGGTCCAATATGCGAGCTGGCGAACATCGTGAGCATTGAAGGTTCCCAGGGAGCAATCGGACTTCCAGCCTACACAATGATCCTCATAGTTTGGTTCCCCATTCAAAGTGGGTTTGGTGGGCGTTTTAGCCAAATCGGCATCGACTCGACTATCCGCGCGAATATCACGCTTGCCGTGGCTGCTCTGCTGCATATTGAAATCGAGCCATGGCTCATTGTGGAAATGTTTTGAAGAATGATCTCCTCCTCTGGGGTGGAAAGTAGCCAAGGCGTCTTCATCCGTATGAAAGACGTTGCCGATTGCATTAAACAGCCCTTTTGCACTGCCCACCTTTCTATCCCCCCCATTGACCCAGATGACATTATCATAATCTTTGTAACGGTTCGTTATCCATCGGGCATACTCAACCGTTGCCTGTTTGCCCCAATAGGAACCCCAGGCAGGCAACAGCGCCACATACAATCCGCATTCTCCGGCCTTCTTGATGAGCCAATCCGCATGGCGCCAAAAAGCTTCGTTTGGAGTGCCGGCATCGCCATTATGAAACGGGCGGTGGCCGTATGCATTTTTATCATTCCAGTCTCGGTTCCATCCCATCACCACAACAGCTTGTACAACGGTAAATCCCTGAGACGCTCTTGTCGAGAAATAGGCTTCGGCATCTTCCCGATTCAATTCCTGGAAAAGGCTCCATGCCGTATCGCCCAGCCAGAACCAGTCGGACCCGTCCGCTTTTTGGATGCGCAGGCGGTCTTCGGATATGACCAACCTCCAGGGGTCGGAATCGGCCGTTTGGACGACGGCACCGCTACGGGGTGCGCCCTTGAGGGTAACGGCGCCAAGTCCGGCCGCCCGTGCTTTCGCGCTCTGTGCGTTTCCGGATGCCGTTGTGAGAAGGCCGGTCAAAACCAAGGTCGTTGCCAGAGTCATTTGTTTTATCAACGGCATATTCTTTTCTGATGTCATTTCTTCATCCTGTTTATAATGACAAGCTATCTGATATTTTCCACATGACGTCATAAGACGGCACCTTTACATGTTTCGCCCTCCATCATAAGGTAAAATACAGTTCGGTTGCAACGATTTTGACCGCGAAGTCCGCCGACACAGCAGTCATAAAGATCAATGATAACCTTGAAGAATTTCAGATCATAGAGATACCTACGAACGGCCACCTTTTTTGTTGCCCGGCCTTTGGAATTAGCTTGAAGTTGAGATGAAATCTCTGTATGTGTGGACTTGTCGAAAGCAGGAATGTTTAAGTGGACTGTCATTGCGTTGATTGAAATACGCACGCCCAAAGAGGTGTTCTATGAAGAATACGTGTGCCGCCGCAGCCTTCAAGCGTCAGCGGCGCGAAGCGCTTTCGCATGAGTATGCCGGCCTCGACTGGTAGGAAATCAAAAAGCAAATTCAAAAATTGGGTGCATCCCTATGACTCCAAATGAGAAACAAATGGAAGAGAAAGATATGAAAATAGCCTTTTTTGATGCCAAGCCCTATGACCGCCGGTTCTTCGACCACGTCAATGAGGAATTTGGATTTGACATCACCTATTTTGACACTCACCTAAATGCAGATACGGCAGAGTTGACCCATGGATTCGATGCCGTCTGCGTGTTTGTTAATGACTCGATTGACAAGCCGGTGATTGATCGTCTTGTGGATCAGGGGATTCGTATCGTGGCCTTGCGGTGCGCCGGTTACAATAACGTTGATTTTACTGCGGCCTTCGGCCGACTTCGCGTCGTGAGAGTTCCGGCGTACTCACCCTTTGCGGTGGCTGAACATGCGGCGGCCTTGATACTCTCGTTGAATCGAAAGACGCACAAGGCTTATTACCGCACTCGTGAGGGTAATTTCTCGATCAACGGACTGCTGGGGTTCGATATGCACGGCAAAACCGCCGGGATCATTGGCGCCGGGAAGATTGGCCGTTGCCTGATCAACATACTCAAAGGATTTGGCATGGACATCCTGGTCTATGATCTTCTCGCCGATCAAGAATATACTCGGGATCAGCATATTGCCCATGTGGAGCTTTCGCAGTTGTACAACCGATCAGACGTGATCTCTCTGCACTGTCCCTTAACTCCTGCTACGCGTCATATGATCAATCAAGAAACCATCTCACGCCTCAAAGACGGGGTGATGATCATCAATACCGGACGCGGCCAACTCATTGACACCAAGGCGCTGATCGAGGGCTTAAAATCCGGGAAGATTGGTGCTGCCGGTTTGGATGTGTATGAGGAAGAGAGTGGGTATTTCTTTGAAGATCGTTCGGTCGAGATGATCCAAGATGATGTGCTGGCCCGGCTGCTAACATTCCCCAACGTCTTGGTGACTTCCCATCAGGGATTCTTCACCTCCGAGGCCTTGGGTAATATTGCGCATACAACATTGAAAAATCTATATGATTTCTTTGAAAAGGGTTATTTGATCAATGAGATTTGTTATCGGTGCCAGGAGCCCTGCCCCAAAGACAAGGCGCGAGGCGAACCCTGTTTCCGCCTGAAAAACGAAGGCGCGCGACCGCTACATTGATACCCGGGGCCGCCATTCGGGATTGCCCCCGGTTTTTCAATAAAATGGGTTCTTGACGTCGGTGCGCGACATTTGGGCGGTCTTTCCGGCCCCGAAGGCTGAACCTCCTCGAAATTGTCTTGAAATTGAGGTGAAATTACGGTATTATGAGACTTGACGTTTAAAGGAGCGGTCAAGTGAATATGGAAAATACCGGTTAAGATGAGGGGTATTTGATCGTGGCGTGCTGACCCATGCTATGAAAATACCCGTGAACGGTTACGTTTTTGTAAGGAAGGAGAAATACCATGTTTAGAAATGCGGTCTATTTAGTTTCTTTGGCTTTGGTGCTGGGACTGGCGGGTCATGTTTCAGCGGACGTGATGTGGAACGATAGCACGGACGACCACCTCTGGAGCACGCCGGAAAACTGGGCCACCGGCGCAGTCCCCACACTCAACGACGGATACGTCCGAATCTTCATGGTCCCGGGCCCAACGGTTATGGCGAACGAATCTTTCGTTGTTAATGGGATACATCTGGGAAATGATAATGATGCTCAAGTGGGTGCGCTAACCGTGCAGGGGGGGACCCTTGAGGTGCTCGGCGCCCTCAACTGCGGTTTCAAAGGGACGGGCACCGTCAACATAAACGACGGAACGCTTCTGGTCCCGGGGACCCTCAAGATTGGAAGGGATCCTGGAGCCGTCGGTCACATCAATCTGGATGGAGGTACGATTTCCGTCAACAACTTTCTGATGAGAGAGAAAGAAGGTGCCGTCGGTACGATGGATGTGGGCGGCGGTATGCTGACAACAAACGGCGATGATGCCGCGTTGATCCAGGGGTACATTGACAATGGCTGGATTACCTTCTATAACGGCGACGGCACGCCGCATTTGGAGTATAACGTTGCGAATCCGGGCCAAACCACGTTGACGGCTGTCCACAAGCTCAATCCCAGTCCGGCCAACCGTGCGATCGTAAGCCCCGGCGAGGTGGAGCTGAGCTGGATTTTGCCTGATTCTCTTGTGCCGGGTCAGCCGGTACCGGTTGATGTCTATTTCACCGACAACTATGATGCGCTGGCTCAGTTTACGGATCCGGCAGCCATCCAGGTTGTCAACCAGCAGAACGTGACATCCGTCGTCGTGCAAACTCAACCTAAGACGGTGTACTACTGGGCCGTCGATACGTATATCGGCAGCGACAATGATCCGATTTTGGGGCCCATCTTCAGCTTTGTCGCGGACAATGCACCTCCTTTTGTCAACGCCGGCCCGGATATAAGCACGTTTCTGCAGGACGGTGAACGCACCGGCCCCGTGAGCGGAACCGTCACGGACGATGGCGCCATTCAACCTTATACCGTGATGTGGTCGGTGGTCGAGCAGCCCAG
>CAYZAT010000232.1:0-6777 GCA_964476475.1 uncultured Pirellulales bacterium | reverse complement strand
GATAAAAATATCTCCGTTCTTTATTATTTTATTTTTGCGCAGCAAATCCTTTAAAAAAACTTCGAATACTTCTGAAATGAGGACAACATTGTGGACGCGAACGCTTTCGATATGACCGATATTGACATTGCCTGGTGCCCCGGCTGCGGCAACTTCCCCATCCTTAAGATCCTCAAGCGGGCGCTGGCCGAGTTGGACATCGATCCGACGGACCTCGTGCTCGTTTCAGGCATCGGCCAGGCGGCCAAGATTCCCCATTACCTCAGGGCGAACATTTTCAACGGCCTGCACGGCCGCGCGCTGCCTCCCGCCACGGCCATCAAAGCCGCCAACCCGGCCCTGACCGTCATCGCCGAGAGCGGCGACGGCGATATGTACGGCGAAGGCGGCAACCACTTCATCCACACGATCCGCCGGAATCCGAACATCACGAACATCGTGCACAACAACATGGTGTACGGCCTGACCAAAGGCCAGGCCTCGCCCACCAGCCGGAGAGGTTTCGTCACGCCCGTTCAGGTCGGCGGCGTCTTTCTCGAACCGTTCAATCCGTTAGCAATCGCCATCGCCCTGGACGCGAGCTTCGTCGCGCGGGCCTTCTCCGGCGACGTCGAGCAGACGACCGAAATCTTCAAAAAGGCCATCGAACACAAAGGCTATGCGCTCGTGGACGTCTTCCAGCCCTGCGTGTCGTTCAATAAACTCAATACATTCCAGTGGTTCAAGGAGCATACCTACACTCTCGATAACCACGATCCTACGGACCGCTTGAAGGCGTTCGAGAAGGCCACCGAAACCGACAAGCTGCCTCTTGGTATCTTCTACACGAGTCCCTCCAAACCCACATTCGAAGAAAACGTCGGGACGTACGAAGAAAATCAAGCCCCCTTATACGAACGCACCCTCGAGACCAGGAAACTCAGAGATTTGATCGAAACGTTCCGGTTTTAGACGGCAGTCGCCGGAGATCAGAAATAGAGTGCCCTGCATCACATCGCGTCCACTACGTCCTTTGAGTCTTAATATTTGAAAAGAACGTCAAGCGAACCCTGTTCAACATGGCTTTTCCCATGCTGGCCGGGACGTTTGCCATGAACGCCTACAATCTTACGGATACGCGGTGCGGCCCTGGCGACCGTGATCGGGCAAGGGGCCTCAACGGTATGGCTGTTCCAGCTACTCTACAAAAAACACGGTTTGTTGGTGCTCAAACGCTGGGGCCTGAAGGCCTATGGGGCGTCTTTCAAAAACATCCTTCGTCTGGGAATACCGAGCATCCTAAGCATGGTCCTCATGCCGGTTTCGGCAACCGCCGTGACGCGGATATTGAGCCACTTCGGCAACGCCGCCGTTGCGGGCATTGGCGCAGCCCAACGCATCGAAATGTTCGCGTTCGTCATCCCCATGGCCCTTGGGATATCTCTGGCCCCGTTCGTGAGTCAAAACCTCGGCGCCACGCGGTACGACCGAATTTGCGAATCCTTCACCTTATCCACCCGATTCGCGATGCTCTACGGCGGCGGCGTAGCCGTGACGTTTTTCCTCGGCGCGCCGTGGCTGGCCTCGATTTTCAGTCGGGATCCCGATGTGACGAACGTCCTGGTTATGTACATCCGTATCGTGTCATTCGGTTACGGCATGATGGAAGTGCATCGATATTGCGGTATTACCCTGACGGGACTTCACAAACCCATTTCTTCGGCCGTACTCAACGGCATCCGGGTCCTGGTCTTATTGATTCCATTATCCTTGCTGGGCGCCCATGTCGGGGGTGTTGGGGGTGTGTTCACTGGACGTTTGATAACGGACCTGATGGCCGGGTGTATCGGCCTTATATGGATTCGCTCTACGTGTAGAGAGCCTCTTTCATCGAAAACGATGACCGTAGCAGATGGCGCTTGTCAGTAATCTCTGTAGAGTCTGAGCCAGACGGGCCAGTCTTCCGGCATCGCGCCGCCGGCTTTCGTCCACGGGCCGTTCGTATCATGGTTGCGGTTCCATTTCAACGTCCACAACTCCTTGAGCCCGACGGGCCGGACGGACCAGTCCATAAAGGTCAGGTTACAGAATCCGTTGTGCCGGTCGATGCAGAAGTGGTTCATTTCCCCGCTCGTGCCCTGATTGCCGATCCCGAACGCATCGGGATGGGGGGAGGGCTGATCCATGTGCTGCGGCCACGCGTCGTACCACGTCGAGTCGCCGAAAACCGGTATGAGATTAGCGCTTACCGTTCGACCGGTGGACGTCCGGGTTCCCGTTGCCACCGACGTGGTGTTCTGGACGTTCTTCCAGAACCACTCGACCCAGCGCGTGCTGCCGCGGTCCCCGGCGTTGTTATTTACCCAGGAATTAATACCATAGCTAAAGATGTAATCGTTGAGCGTCGTGGCCTTAAAGGTGCCCCAGTCGGACGCGTTTTGCATCAGCCGGGTCGCTGTCGGGCACAGGAGCATATCCGGATCTCTGTTATAATAAGGCTCCATGGCGGACATCCACAGTTCTTGTTCTCGACGATTGAAATAGCCCTCGTTGTCGTCGGTGTAGAACTTGAACGCCAGCCCCCACTGTCTCAACTTCGCCTGGCACGCAATCGACTGCGCCTGTTCCTTAACCCGCTGCAGGGCCGGCATCAAGATCGCCATCAAGAGCGCGATAATAGCAATAACAACCAAAAGCTCGATGAGTGTGAAGCCTTTTCGTTTCATCATTTCTATAGCTCCTTCCCTTTTTTCGAGATAATCATTCTTGGGCAAACCGCTTTGTGCCCCTATCGTTTCATAGAGAATAGGTTATTAATGCGCCCTGTTATTATACCAAAACGTCATCGCAATTTCAACACTTAATGTGATTAGGAGCCTTTCAGCAGGCTTTTCATCGGCTTCACATCGAAAACGTATCCTGTTTTCGGTGGTCCATGCAGGGCGATCGATGCGCAACCGGACGAGCCAGGTAAAAAAAAGTCCTGTTTTCAGGAATTTCGTCTTGCTTTATTTTTTCAAAGGTCTACAATGGTTGTTCACAACAGCGGAAAGTTCAATACCCGATTGACGGATATTGATATCGACGTCGAGATTTTGAGAAAGGACCTATCATGAAATCTCCGAGGGCGTTGTTTTTCGTGATCGTTTGCATCATCCCAACCAAGATCTGCCCGGCGCAAGTTATCCCGGTCGAAGTGACCGCCTATCGAGCATTTCTCGATCAGCACAAGGATATGAGCGTTTCCGAATTGCTGGCGATGCACCCGGCGGGCGATTTCAAAGAGGACGTCGGGCCGCCCTGGGAATCCGTCGTGCATCACGAGCTGATCGACGCGCGGTACCGCCTGACCGCCTACGAGAAGAGCCTGCTCGAAAGGAATGGCTTTGTGGTGACCGAGCGTTTGAGAAACGGCCTGTTTCTGGAGCAGCTTCTGGATATCTGGAGGAAAGATCTGCCGCTGTTTATCTCCACGGATGCACTGCTTAACGCCGTCCACTATTACTACTCCAAATGGATGCTCAGCGATATCGAATCGGGGGCATTGTGCAGTCTGCTCGAAGAGTTGCTCTCCAGGATGCACGCCAAAATCCCAATGCTGTCGGCGAAGTATTCCGATGAGGTCGATCTGTGGCCGATGCTTGAGGACGTCGATCTGTACCTGACGGTAGCCCAAAGACTGCTCGCAGGGGACTCTGCGACTCCTTACGTGATTAGCAGCGCCACCCTCAACGAGATACTCGGCCTGATTGAGGCCGAAGCGATGGCTCCCTATCCGCTCTTCTCCCGGACGTGCCGGGAGATTGATTTCAGCCAGTTCACTCCCAGAGGCCACTATGCCCAGAATGAGAGATTGGCGAAATATTTCCGAGCCATGATGTGGCTGGGCCGAACGGAGATGTACTTACTGGCGCCGCAAAACGTCGCGGAGGGGCCCTGCCCGCGTCCAAGGCCCGAAGATATTCAGCGGCAGACGATTGACGCTGTTTTGGTGCTGGAGCTGATGGACCTGGCCGGCGTAAACTCGCTCTATCACGAGATCGAGGACGTCCTGTCGTTGCTTGTCGGCGGGCAGGATAATGTGACCGTTGAACAGTTGCGGTATGTTCTGGAAACGGCAGATCTTCCGGATGCAAGGTCGCTGCTGGACCCTATACGGTTGCAGACATTCCAGGAGCGGCTCGCAGGGGAAGCCTTCGCTTTCCAACGAATCCTGTCTCAGGTGCTCCGGCACGATCCCGCCGCGCCGGAAAGTGTCCGGCCGGCGTCGGCCTTCATGCTCTTTGGCCAGAGGTTCGTCATCGACTCGTACATTACGGGCCACGTGGTCGGCGACAAGATCACGTACCAGGGCCATCCCATTTGCAGATTGTTTCCGTCCGCTCTGGACGTGATGGCCGGACTGGGAAACAATGTCGCGCTGGAATTGCTGGTTCCTGAGCTGGAAGCGTACCATTATTCATCGAACCTGGCGGCTTTGCGCTACCTGGTCGATTCTCATGACGCGGCTTTTTGGGATAGCTCGAACTACAACATGTGGCTGAATTCGATCAGAAGCTTGAATCCGCCTTTGAATCGAGATGCCTTGCCACTCTTCATGCAAACCCCGGCGTGGTGGCGCCAGAAACTGAACACCCAGTTAGCCTCCTGGATTCAGCTAAGACACGACAATCTACTCTATGCCAAGCAGTCTTTCACGTCCGGCTATTCATGCTCCTATCCGTGCGCTTATGTCGAGCCGTTCCCCGAGTTCTATCAGCACCTGAATCATCTTGCGGTGACGGCCCAGGCGCAATTCGAGAGCCTGGACTTCTCTTATACCGTCCTGAAACAGTTTGTTGTAAGCTGGTATAAAAATCTTGCTGAAGTGACCGAGACGTTGGCGACGATTGCCCGGAAAGAATTGGATAATGTGCCGCTGACCGAGGAAGAAATCACTTTCACGAAACAAATGCTCTACAAAGACTCGTATGGAAGTCTGGAGGGTTGGTATATTATTTTGCTTTATGGTTACCCGATTGCGACGCAACCGGACGCTTTCGCCGACTACGTGGTGGCCGATTATCATACGACCCCGACAGACTGTGCGGGCAACACCCTCGGCGCCGTGCTACATGCCGGGACCGGCCCGGCGGACCTGGCGATCATCACGGCAAAGGCTCCGGGTACGGCCACAGCCGCTTTTGTCGGGCCGGTCATGAGCTACTACGAATATACGACGACGGATTTCCAGCGACTGACGGACGAGGAATGGGAGACGACTTACCTTCAGCAGGCGAGGCGTCCGGCGTGGACCTCGTCCTTTCTGGCCAATGAGTCGGGTGAGCCTTATTGACGGGTAGTACTACGTAACTACTGGTCGCGGTGAGAGGGCGTTGGATGGGCAAATCAGCGTCTCTGACGGCGGTAAGGCAAGCATGCCTGGAAGTTAACGAATCCATCGTTCCAATGGAGGGGGAAGGAGGTTGAGACAATGGTGCGAAAATCCATTTTGAGAATCAAACGGATGGCCAGGATATCGGCCTCGATCCTGGTCATGCTGCTCATCATTGCCGGAGGAAAGCTGATTCATATCGATGGGGATGTCATTCGCTTACCCGTCGCGGGCCGGGTTTGGGCCGATCCCGTGGATGGGAACGATCCGAATGCCGATGATTTGCAAGGCCCTGTTGAGCCGAATTTTGCCGCTTATTACGAGCCTTTGGAACTCCATATTGAGCCAAACATAGCGAGCTATGAATTGCCGCTGGATCTGGGCCTCGTGACTAACTTTGAAAAAGTGAATGAAAAGTTGGGCTTGGACGGCGCCAAAGATCTCATTAGCCGAAATGGATTCGTCGTCATCGAGCATGATATCGGCTCGTATGATCCGACCCGCGAAGACATCGCCAAGCCATACGAGTATCTACGGGACGAAGGTATCCCGATGTTTATGACCGCGGATACTCTTTTGCACTTGTACCATGTTCAATTTGATGAAACGCTGAAGGAGATCGAAGAGCGGCAGTTCTACTCGGATATCCGAATGCTGACGGACAAACTCCTCGATGACGCTCTACAGCTTTATGACCAGCTCGAAGGGGACCTCAAGGAAGCAACCCGGCGAAACATCGCTTATCTATCGGTGGCCTCTCAACTCGTCGGCTCGTCAACTCCTGCCCCGGAAGCGGTGTACGATGAGGTCGCCGGTGAACTGGCTAAGATCGATGCGCACGCGGGCTTCGCTCCCAGCGACATCTTCGTCTATAGAGAGGACTACTCTCAATATGTCCCGCGCGGTCATTACACTCGAAGCGACGTTCTCAAGAAGTACTTCAAGACCCTGATGTGGTATGGACGTATGGCCTTCCTGCTCAAGGGCCATGAGAATTGGGGAGCGGATCCGTCCCAAGAAGCCTTAATCAGCCCTTACGATGCGAAAATACAAACCTTGCAGGCATTTCTTTTGGCTTTTTCCATTGATACACAACAGATCGACGATCGTTCTGCGCGTGAGATATGGGATCGCATCTATACCGTTACGGCTTTTTACGTCGGTTTGGCCGACGATCTGATTGCCCACGACTATCTATGGGCATTGGATCGAGTTTTTGGCCGGGAATTTAGCCTGTCTGATTTGGACGATCCCAATCATTTCCATGAGCTCAAAACCGAACTGGCTTTGCTGCCGGCCCCTGAGATTTACGGGGGAACCGGTGATGCGAACGCCCCATTTCCAGTCACGGAAGACGCTTTGGAGGATATTCTTCAAAAAACCAAAGGCATGCGCTTCATGGGTCAGCGATTTATCCCCGATTC
>CAYZAT010000231.1:0-6934 GCA_964476475.1 uncultured Pirellulales bacterium | reverse complement strand
AAGTATCTCGACGTTGTGTATCAAGCGAAGACGCCGGAAGCGTTTGCGGAAGCGATACAAAGGGGATTGGCGGAGGATAATGAAGAGCGCGTCGCCGCGCGGAGGAAGAAAATCCAAAAGGCGACATGGGACAGCAAAGCGGCGTTGGTTCTTGAGAGGTTATTTGAGAGCGGAGAACCGGGCGAGACGATGATACCTAATCCGGCTGACCGAACGGTCGGATGTCGATAGGATCAGATACGTCTAACACATCAGAGGAGGATCGTTTATTCGTCAAATCGAAATGATGAGTCTAAACGAGTATTAAAAAGCGGGAGTGAATAAAATGCAAATTTGTGTAATCGGTGTGGGATATGTCGGATTGGTGACGTCAGCGTGCCTTGCGGAAGCGGGCAATCACGTCGTCTGCGTGGACAAGGACAGTGAGAAGATCGTGGGTCTGAAAGAGGGCGTCATACCCATTTACGAGCCGGGCCTGACCGAAATCGTCCAGCGCAATGAAAAGCTGGGACGCCTGCACTTCACCACGGATCTTAAGGAGGGGCTGGATCATTGTCTCGTGATCTTTCTTGCGGTAGGCACGCCGTCGGCGCCGGATGGTTCGAGCGACATTTCAGCCGTCCTTTCCGTGGCCGATCAGATCGCGAAAAATATCGACGAGTACCGTGTGATTGCTACGAAGAGCACCGTGCCCGTCGGAACCCATCGGCAGGTGACGGACGTGATCCGGTCGAAGACGAACGTGCCGTTTGATTATGTGAGCAACCCGGAATTCCTCAAGGAGGGGGCCGCCGTGGATGACTTCATGCGGCCGGACCGGATCATCATCGGGACGACGAGCCCGAGCGCCCGGGCCATCATGAAACAGGTCTATGGCCCGTTCATGCGAAGACAAAATCGTATCCGGTTCATGGACCCGGCGTCGGCGGAAATGACCAAATACGCCGCCAATACGATGCTGGCCACCAGAATCTCTTTTATGAATGAAATCTCAGCCCTGTGTGAAAAGCTGGGGGCGGACGTGGAACTCGTCAGGCAGGGATTGGGCAGTGATTCGCGGATTGGCTCGGCGTTTCTGTTTCCGGGCGTTGGCTTCGGAGGAAGTTGTTTTCCCAAAGATATTCGGGCTTTGATTCATACCGGTTCCGAGCAGGGTGTCGAAATGAAGATCGCCAAGTCCGTCCAATCGGCGAATCTCGATCAGCACGAGCGCTTCGCAAAGCGTATTATCGATTATTATCATGGCCGTCAGGACCAGACGACCCTGGCCGTGTGGGGACTGGCGTTCAAAGCCGGCACGGACGACGTGAGGGAGTCGCCGGCCCTGTATTGCGTACGAAAAATGCTCGATTGCGGCATGAAGATCAGTGCTTACGATCCCGAGGCCGCGGGCCCGGCCGCGGCGGCGCTGGACGGTGCGATGCAAACGTTCCAGGATGGATACGATGCTCTCGATGGCGCCGATGCTCTCGTTATCTTCACCGACTGGCAAGAGTTTCGCAATCCCGACTTCGAGGCGATCGCGCAGAAACTCAAAGATCCCGTCGTCTTTGACGGACGAAACCTCTACGATCTCGATGTCGTGGGTGAAGCGGGCATTGAATATCATAGCGTCGGCAGGCCGTCTATCTTTCGATCCCCGGCTCTGAATGTCAATGGGGACGAGTCGATGACTCGGTATTGTTAAGCTTTTCGGGCGACGAAAACGTGTCTCAACATAAGGGTAACTTGCGAGTATGTTTAGCGGCCTCCACGGGGGGGCATTTGACGCAACTGTTGCGCGTGGAGGAGAGCTGGAAGGGCTATGACACGTTTTGCGTTACGTCAAAGGAGGTTGCGGTGGCCCGGCTTGAAAAATACGGGAAGGTCTATGTGGTGGGGGATTGCAATCGAGAACATCCGTTACAGGCGATTGTCGTTCTCTTTCGATGTATGAGGATTATTTTCCGTGAAAGGCCGGATGTGGTCATTAGCACGGGCGCCGCACCCGGCGTTATTTGCTGTTTTTTAGCCAAGCTCATCGGCGCCAAAGTGACGTGGCTGGATAGTATTGCCAATACCGAAAAGCTCTCGATGAGCGGGCGGATGATCCGACCTTTTGCCGATTTGATCCTGTCGCAATGGCCCGACGTCGCGCAAAAGTATAGTAACGTCAGTTATGTGGGTAACGTGATATGATTTTTCTCACCGTGGGAACGATATTACCTTTTGACCGTTTAGTCCGCGCCGTGGACGCCGCGGTCGGTCATGGTTTGATCCAGGATGAGGTTTTCGCTCAGATCGGAAAGACGAAGACCGTCCCCCAATATATCGAGTCCACCGACGTTTTGGATAAGGACACCTTTGGCGCGAAGGTTAATCAGGCGTCCAGTATCATCAGTCATGCGGGGATGGGCAGTATTACCATGGCGCTGACGAACAACAAGCCTTTGCTCGTCATGCCGCGGCTCAAACGGTTCGGTGAGCACGTCAACGACCATCAGTTGGGGACGGCCCAAAAATTTGAAAAACTGGGATGCGTTGTTGTGGCGTATTCGGAAGAGGAATTGCCGGAGAAGGTCCGACAGCTCGAAACCTTTGTTCCGAAGCAAAGGACGGCCACACCGGAAGCGGTCGCCCGGCGGATTGCGGGATTCCTGGACGAGCTTGCGAAAGCAAGTATGAAGTGATGAAACTCAAAACGATCGCAGTCGTTGTTACTGTTGTTGGTTTAATCATTTCTCTCTGTATTAATATGGTCTTATATCAACAGGTTATGAATCAATATCGGATGCTTCAGCGGGTTCGGCTCGATCCGTCATCCGCCCGCGTGTATGCGGGAGCGAACGCCCGCCTCGAGGAGCCTGCGCCCGGCGTCGCTCGCATCATCTTCTTCGGCGATTCCCGGATGGCCTATTGGAAGCCTCTACCCGCCCCGGCCAATAGCCAATTGTTGAATCGCGGCATGCCGGCGGAAACAACGGCCCAGGCCGTCTTGAGACTCAAGCCGGATGTGCTGGATCTCAAGCCGAATATTGCGGTCGTGCAAGTCGGGATCAACGATCTGAAAAATATCGGATTGTTTCCGGAACGCAGGGACAAGATCGTCACGTCGTGCTGGGAGAATCTGAACACAATCGCCCGGCGAATGGGCGAGCACAATATTCACGTCGTCCTCCTGACGGTATTTTCTCCGGGGCCTGTGGATCTATATCACAGAACCCTATGGTCGAATGATATCCGTGAGGGAGTCGATCAGGTCAACGAAAAGATGATAGGTGTGATTGGTCCGGGGATAACCGTCGTCGATTGCGATGCTATCTTATCGCCCGACCAAAGCGTTAAGCCGGCGTATGCACAGGGTACATATCATCTGGCCTCCGCAGGGTATCTCGCCCTTAATGATGCGTTACGTCCGATCTTAGAGGAACTCATACAAGACCTTTTGAAGTGAAACAAATCCTATGCTGTTCAATAGTCTAACCTTTGGCATCTTTTTCACCATCGTCTTCGGGCTGTATTGGTTGTTACGCCGCTCGTATCGGTGGCAAAACGTCCTGTTGTTGGTGGCGAGCTATCTGTTCTACGGCTGGTGGGACGTGCGCTTCCTGGTCTTGATCGTGATATCGACGGTAGTCAGCTACTACTCGGCGCTCTCCATCGAGAACAAACACGTGACCGTCGGCCAGCGGCTGCGGGCCTCCGGACTCATCATCTTTTCCGCGATGGCCTTTCTCGGCCTTCGGTGGAGTGCCGTGGATGTGGCGTTCTCCGAAGGAATCCGCGGCGTGGATATAGACTGGGCGCCATTCCTCGCCGGCTTCACGGAATATCGATGGACGATCGGAACGATTGTTTTGGCGACCGTTCTTGTGAATGCGGCCCATCCGTTGTTACAGTCGCTGACCGTCGAGCGTCATCGGAAAGTCTTGTTGGGATTCAGCATCGTTACCAACTTGACGATCCTCGGATTTTTCAAATACTACAATTTTTTCATGGATAATTTTTCGTATCTGGCGGAGTCGTTATTCGGAAGCGTTCCTAACGCTCTCATTTTAAACGTGGTGCTGCCGGTCGGCATTTCCTTCTTCACGTTCCAGACGATGAGTTATGCCATCGACGTTTATCGTAGAAACATGACGGCCAGTTCCTCATTGGTTGAAGTGGCCGTGTATGTTTCGTTCTTCCCCCAGTTGGTCGCGGGTCCCATCGAACGCGGGAAGCATTTGTTGCCGCAGTTTCAGCGGTCTCGCACGGTCGATGCCGAAGGTTGTCGCGACGGCGTATGGCTGATCGCTTGGGGGCTGTATAAGAAAATCGTCGTAGCCGACAACATGGCCCTTATCGTCAACGATGTGTTCGGGCCTTTTGACAATATCACGTCGATGATGGCGGCTCCCGAAGACGGGATGCGCATGCTGGTGGCGGTTTATGCGTTTGCGTTCCAGATCTACTGTGACTTCTCGGGCTATACCGATATCGCGCGAGGCACCGCTAAACTGTTGGGCTTCGACATCATGCTGAACTTTAATCTGCCTTACATATCCAGAAGCCCGTCCGAGTTCTGGAAACGCTGGCACATCAGCCTTTCGTCATGGCTCCGCGACTATCTGTACATTCCCCTGGGCGGTAATCGCGGCGGGACCTACAAGACCTATCGCAATTTGATGATCACGATGTTGTTGGGCGGCCTCTGGCACGGTGCGGCCTGGACGTTTGTCTTGTGGGGAGCCTTCCACGGCGCCATCTTGGTTGTTTATCGTGTCTTTGCGCCTAATGTGGACAAGCAGCGGCCGACGTGGTGGCTCGGTCTGATCCAGGGGGTCGTCATGTTCCACCTTGTCTGCCTGGGATGGCTGATCTTCCGGGCGCAGAATCTGGCGACAATCGGCATCTTTTTGAAGTCGATTGTCTTGCATCCTCATTGGTCGCCCGATGCAATCCAGTGTTTGAGAGGTTTGATATATTATTCCTGGTTCTTGGTTTTGTTCCAGGTCGTTCAGGGCGTGAGCGGCAAACTGAGTCCCATCGCCCGGTGGCCCTGGTTCGCCCGGCTGAACGTGTGGGTGTTGTTGATTGTCTCGCTGATTAGCCTGGCAGCGAAAAGCGGGCAGGAATTCATCTATTTTGCTTTTTAGTCGTATGAGCATGACTACTCGAAAATATGGCTGGTTAGCAGGCAAAATCGTCTTCGCGATCGTATACTTTGTCTTCGCGGGAGAACTCTTTCTTCGTGTTTTTGCCCCCGAGCCGATTCTTCCTCGCTACGTCTGCGCGACACCGTACGGCATCCGTGGCAACGAGGCGAACCGCAACTACTGGCACACGACCCCTGAATATCGCATCAATATTCGGACGAATTCAGCGGGCATTCGGGCGGACAAGGAAATATCCTACGAGAAATGTTCGGGCGTTAAGCGGATCGTCCTGTTGGGCGATTCGTTTGGAATGGGGTATGGCGTCGATCTGGAAGATACGTTTTCAAGTCAGATGGAAAAGGCTCTCCATGCGGCCGGATGGCCGTGTGAAGTCGTCAATTTATCCGTCTCCGGTCACGGCACGGCCGAACAATTGATTACCCTTCGAGAGCAAGGATTCAAGTATCAGCCCGATTTGGTTCTGGTGGCGTGGCACGGTTCGGATTTGCAGGACAATGTTCGGGCCAATTTGTATCGGCTCGAAGACGGGGGGGTGGTTCAAGCGAGCAAAACGTATCTGCCCGGCGTCAAAACCCGCGAGCTTCTCTTTCAGTTTGCCGTGTACCGATGGATGGCGGAATATTCGCATATGTATAGTTGTTTACGCGAGAACGCCGCTCATTTAATCAAGTACACCGTGCTCCCGGCGATCCGCAGCCTCTCGAACGCGGATGATTCAGAAGAAGAACCTTCTGAGGACACCCAGGAACAAAGGGTGGCCTACTATGAAAAACTATCCCTGGCGTTAATAAGAGAGATCGACAAGGAGTGTTCCGCCCACCGGTCGAATCTGCTTATTTTGGATATTCCCGTCAAGCTCGGTCGAATGGAATTTATGTCAACCTTTCCGACGGAAGGGGATCGATCGCATGGGTTCAAGATTTTCTGTCCGATAGACATCTTCAAGAAGCAGAACGGGAAGAAGCTTTATTGGGAAGAATCGCAGGGACATTTTACGCCGTTCGGCTGTTGTCTGGTCGGTGAGGGACTGGCGGCGATGATTATCGAATCGGGCTTGCTCGAGAAGCGAGATTGTCAAAGCGGAGAATAAAATGGATCGAGTGGATTGTTGTGTGAAAGACGATATCCCCGCGGTCGCACGCATACATCTGAAGATTTTTGGAAATCCGAGCGACGAACCGTCCGAGGGCCTCAAATCATACTATAAGATGGTCTTGAGTGGGAATCCCTGGTGTGATGAGGAACTACCCTCCCTGGTCTATAGGTCGAAGGATGGCAACGTCGAGGGATTCGTGGGGGTGATTACCCGCCGCATGAATTTTAACGGGAAATCGATTCGGGTGGCGATTCCGCACCGTCTTATGGTGGCGCCGGATTGCAGCTCGCCGATGGCGGTGCTGAAAATTATTAAACGTTTCTTAGCCGGACCGCAGGATTTATCGCTCGGCGACGGCGCGAACGATCTTGGTAAGAAGTTCATGGAGGGGATGGGGGCAACGACGTCAAAAATATATAGTATGAACTGGCTATGTTTTCTGCGTCCGTTTGCCGTTATGAGAAATATGATTGGCAAGTACAACGCATTGAAATGGATCGGCGCCGTGTCATGGCCAGTGTGTTCATTAATGGATTCTATCGCACTGAACATTCCTAAAAGTCCTATACGACCGAAACAACCGGATGGTTGCACGGCTAAAGAAATTGATAGCCAGGCATTGCTTTCCTGTATCGCGCGCTTGTCGAAACGTCGTCCTTTGTACGCTGAGTACGATGCGGAGAATATTCAGTGGCTTTGG
>CAYZAT010000230.1:0-6943 GCA_964476475.1 uncultured Pirellulales bacterium | reverse complement strand
CCACACCCTCGCAGATGAAAGTATGGCTGGAAACTTTACAGTTACGGCCAATACAAGCCCCCTTTTGTATCTCTACGAAGGTGCCGATCTTTGTACCGTCCCCGATTTCGCACCCATAGAGGTTCACGAAAGCGTGAACTTTGACGTCCGTGCCGAGCTTAACATCCGGCGCGATTCTGCACCTTACAGCGGCCTCGTCCATTTTTGTTCTCCTACTTGGCTGTCGTTTGTCCGACGGGTTCCAGATCTTCGTCCAACACATCCGAATCGAAACTCGATGAGATGTTTTCTTTCGACAAGCTACCCATCCTAGGCTCGGTTCTTTCACCCGGACGTTCCGTCAGTATCCCATGAGTCGCCAGGTCATTTACAATTCGGACATACTTCTTTTTCTCGTACTCCCAGCGCAACTGCTCGTATCGTCTATAGGCATTGTCCGCGAGTTTGCGGCCGCGCTCCGGATCATGAAACAAATCCCGGATACACCGCGCCAGATCTTCATCATCTCCCGGCGTAAAAAGTTTGACGCAGGATTCATCGAATTTACGGGCCACGGGCTGCAGCCGGGAGATGATGATCGGTTTGTGCAGGGCCATATATTCATACATCTTATTCGTATCAATCAACTCGGAATAGGGCGAACTCCGCATCGCAATCACACCGGCATCGGCCGCTTTCAAACGTCTGATCAGATCGTCATGAGGGACAAAGCCGGGAAATGCCACAAGATCCTCGCAATTCAGGGCCCGGACGAGGTCTATCAGGCGAGATTGGTACTCGCCAAGCCCCAGGACTTCAAGGTGTAGATTCGGCAGTTCGTCACGCAAGCCGGCCACGGCGCGGACCATCTCCTCGTGACCGTATCGCTCGTCAATCAAACCGTGCGTTATGAGATGAAACCCTTGGCCTGACGACGGCGCCGGCTGACCGCTTCCGCTGAAGATACGGTCGTCACAAACGTTACTGACGACGAAGATTTTATCCGGGCGCGATCCGCGTTCGATGATTCGATCGCGCAGTTCGTCCGTGACCGTCACAGTCGCGTCGGCATACTCAATGGCCGCCTGCTCAATCCAGGTCTGCAGGTGTAAAAGGGTTCGCAACCGGTCGCCGTATTTGGTCTGCCAGAGTTCCGGCGTCGGTTCGTGCAGATCGAGGACGACTTTGGCACCCAGCCATTTCGGTATGATCGCCGTAAAAACCAGAAAATCCGGCATTGTCGCCACATGGATACACCGATAGCGACGGCGAATATGGAAGATCGTAACCAAGAAGCCAAACATCAACAACGAAAGCCCGTACTCATAGAAATAGCGCCACATACTGGCGCGCCTGCGCTTGATGGGTAGCCTGTAGATCCTGATTGGGCCCATCGTTTCCCGAAAAGCCTGGCCCGCCCCCTTGAGGCATAGAACATCCACAGCGTAACCTGCCTCCGCCAGGGCCTCCATCTGCTTGCGGCTCCGCGGATCATTCGGATAGCGACCGTGTCGGATAAGACATATCCTCGGCCTGGACCCGTTGTTATTCTTACGAATGGCTGCTGGATACCACATGACATAACCTCTGAATCTGTTCACGTCTTAAAAACCTGATAACGTCACCAGGCACTTTTTGTTGTTCTCTGCGCAGAAGCGCCCAGAAGTAACCGCCAAGCCTTACGAAAGCGCCGAACACGCAGGGTTTGATAGCGAGAAGGCGAGAGAGACACTTGGCCACCTCGAAAAAAGGATGCGTACCATACGAGTATTCCCGAATCCCAAACTGGAACTGGCGAACCAATGCACTGCCGCCGCACGCGCCTGTGGGTCTATAGTGGAAGACCTCGATGTCGGGAAAAGACCTGACCTTCCAACCATGCATGCGCGCCATAACTTCGGCAATACCGTCCTGCCCCCCTTTTTCCAGCGGGATATAGCCGCCGATATCCTCAAAACACTTGCGCCGAAACATCTGGATCGGCCCGCTCACGGCCCAGTGGATACTAACGGTCTGTCGAACCCACTTGCCATCCCACAGATCAAACGGAATCCCGCCCGCAAGTCCCAACCGGAGATCACGATCGAATTCAGTCAGAATTTTCTCATAGTAGTCCGGCTCGAAAGATATGTCCGCATCCAGCATACCGATAAAGTCGTACTCGCCCCCTCCCAGGCGATCCACGCCGGCGTGCTGACCGTAAACCTGGCAGGCAAAATCTCTCTCGGACTGCGAATCCAAACGCGCATATTCGATGAAATCATATTCTGCCGCATACCGCTTTGCGATTTCGTCCGTACGGTCCGTCGAAGCGTCGCTGACGATAACATACCGCTGCGGTAAAATGGTTTGCTCGATAACGGATTTGATCGTCCGTTCGATATATTCTTCTTCATTTCGTGCCGCTGTTACAAGAACGTAGGTGTCTTTCATCGTGGACTCCGTTATCCTTACGAAGGATTGAACAAGATCTGAGCCGGAAACACCTGCTCCTTACTCCGTGCCAAACCTTTAACACGCGGAATGTCTTCTTTGTTTAACTGACGCTGAAGTTTGCGAAAATAGCCCCGGCGATCAAGCATCATCAGATAGAAAAAAAAGAGCGGTTGAACGGGTGAGATTTTTCCGGACAATCTTACTTCGAACATAGCCGATACAAAGAGCATGACCACGAGAAACATCGCATGCAGCGCCAGGGATCTTGTAAAGATGCTTTGTAATCTTGCAGAGTGAAGGATCCATGTTAAACTGTAAAGGAGCATGGCGATAAAAGGAACCAGTCCGAAAAGACCGGTATTGAAGAAAACTTCCAACATCTCATTATGGCAATGAGGCGGCTCCCATTCCCAATCCGCATCACGTATATCCCCCATGGTCAATCGGCTCACACTAAAACCACGGCCGACGAGAGGCGACCGTCTCGATTCCTTAAGAACGTGCCGCCATATAAACGTACGCCCCGTGAAACTGGTCAATTCTTTCGTATCCTGCCCCCTTTTCATATAATTCGACATGCCGCTGGCCCAGGTCTGTCCCAGGGTCAAAGCAAGAAGAAGAAAAACCACTAAACACCCCGCACAACTGATAACAACTCCGCGCTTAAGGTAATCTCTCGTACTCAAGAGAAAGTAACAAAAGCCGCCCATGGCGAATCCAAGAATCGGAATGCGACTTTTGGCGGCGATAATCACAAAAATCAGAAAGACTCTAAAGGGCCAAAGTATCATACGATACCGTCTCGATTTCATACCGAAGGACATCCAAAAGATCAAAACGCTAAACAGGCTCAGTTCCGTGGCGTGGGTGACTCCCATACCTAATCGACTGTGCCCCGGGAAGGGGGAGGCCTGTGTGCAAACAAGGGCCGTTACGGCGTCTTTCACAACGAAAATCGCAACAGTGAAAAACCACACCTTCTCGATCTTCTCTAATTGAGCAATATCTCGAGCATGATAAACGAGTGCGATCGTTAAGGTGCTCACCCCCAACAGCAAACATGCATATCCCCCAACGAGCATCGGATAGGGCGTGTTGACGATTGAAATCCACGCCGCGAGTACATATAAGATGACGGCCTTGGCGCCAAATCCCCAGGATACGTTCTTCGGAATTAATATGATTCCAATCACAAACGCAAAACCGCATGCGGCCAATCGCGCGAGAACCAGCCAATCGACGCCGGGAACCGCCACGGAAGCCCGGTTGCGAATGTGTGTGCCATGGAGCACGAGGATACACACAAACAAAACGAGCGCGATCCGGTACAGTGTGCTGTGTTTAATCAGGCTATGTGACGGCAAGCTAACCCTCCGAATTTTGAACAGAATCTCGCGGCCAATTGTCGGACAACGAGTTTTTCGTCCTTGTGGAAGAAATCATACTGCAAAAGCAGAAGCATACCCAGAACCACGGCTAATAAACCGATTACAAGAAACCGAATGATTGGGAATTCACGCAGGGCGAAGAGCGTCAGCATCAAAGATAGGAACAAGAAGACAAGATAGATGAGCCTTCTCCGTTCGAGAGTAATCGATGAGCGTTTCAGGGCAATCATCGTCAAAATCAGGCCGAATAAGATAAAGGAAGCATTAAACGAGAGAACCGCACCGTACCAGTGGAAGTAGTTGATCAGTGCAAAATTGGTCACAAATGAAAAGCCGGCCGTTATCAGGGAGGCGATTCCGATAACCCGGGTCCTATTCATCGCATTCAAAATCGTCTGACCGAAATAGCACACCCCCATGAATGTCATACCCGGAATCAACAGAAGAACGACCAGAAAGGCTGAGGCGTATTCAGGCGGTGCGATCTTGGGTAGTAGAATGCGGGTGGCAACGAGCAGGCCGAAGGACACAAACACCACCGCCAAGACCATATAGGTCAAAGAGCGTGCAATAAGCGTCTTATGATCCAGGCGTTCTCGATTGGAGAAGACATAAGGCTCGAAAGCCAGCGAAAAAGGTGAAATCGTCGTGATAACAAGAATGAGCGCCAGCTTGTACCCGAGAGAATAGACCGCCACGGCCTCCAGTCCCGCGTAATAGCTGAGCAGATAAACGCCGACCGAAGCCACAACCAATTCCGTACATTGCGAGCATATCTGTGGAACACCAAAACGAAACAGTTTGGGCATCAATGATCCCGATATGCGCATTCCGATCTTCCAGGAGACACAAGCACAGACTCCCAGGAAGACGATGGCGTTCGCAAGTATGAACGCCACGAGCGCACCGCTGACGCCGAACGGAAAGACATAGATCAGCAAAAAGGTAAGCACAAACAACAGGGCGGCGGTGGCAATCCCGACGATCATGAATCGTATCGCCTGCTGCCGGGCCCGAAAGTAGGACGTGATATGGATGTTCATCGCATGGGCCAGCGCCGCGCCGCATGACAAAGCGACGTAGGCATAGACGTCAGACGTATGGAGAATGCTCTCGAACAACGGTCTGAACAGCCAGAGGGCCACAGCCGAGATGACCACACTACTTAGAAGATTAACTGCGATTGAGGTCCCGAGCAGAGCGCTCAAACAGCCTTTCGTCTCATACTCTTTCGCAAAACGCACGAGGGCGGTACGCATACCGCCGCCGATCAAAACGGCGATAATCCGTATGGTCACTTGCAACGTGGCGAGCAGACCGAAATCCGCCATCGAGAGCGCGTGGATATAGAGTGGAATCAGCAGAAAAGCGGCCGCCCGCGTTCCGATGTTTCCAATCGCATAAATAACCGTGTTTTTCCCGAGGAGTTTGAGACTCATTATGAATGCGATGCTATTGTTCCAGCAAGCTCGGCGATTTTCACGGGACCCCCGCCGTTTTTGAGCGAGGCGCTGGCCGCTTCGAGGATCTGAACCACCTTCAGACCTTCACTACCGCCTGAAGCCGGCTCGGTACCCGTCAAAATACATTCCATAAAATGCTCGCATTCCGTCTTCAAAGGCTCGGTGAGCTTGATATAAGGTGAGTACACATCCCCATAATGGTATGAATACTGGAACTCTCCGAAGGTATCGTAATAAGGCGGAGCTTCCACGCGCTTATCATAGACCTTAATTTTCTCGGTCGGTTCCAGGTCGTCATAGACCAACATCTTTTCCATCCCGACGATGACCGTCTCGCGGGCCTTGTTCGGATGCAGCCAGCTACTCTCGATGGTGGCGATAACACTATCGGCGTAGTTCAGCGTCATATTCGTGATATCTTCGACATCCCGCGCCACGTGGGCTTTGCCCTGGCAATTGACGGATACAGGCGTTTCGTCCAGGAGGTAAAGAAGAATGGAGATGTCGTGAGGCGCAAGATCCCAGGCCACGTTAATGTCCTTTTGGAAAAGACCCAGGTTCAGCCGCTTCGAGCTAATATGTTGAATTTGCCCCAACTGGCCCGAATTGATAATCTCTTTCAATTTCATGACCGCCGCGGAGTAAACAAAAGTATGGCCTATCATGAGGGTCAAGCCCTGCTGTCGGGCAATCGCAATGAGCTGCTCGCACTCTTCCGAGGAGCGAGCCATCGGCTTTTCGATGAAGGTGTGTTTGCCGGCCTGAAGGCATTGCCTGGCCATGTCGAAGTGGAACCGCACGGGCGTTGCGACAACGACGGCGTCAATCTCAGGATCATTGATAACATCGTCAAAATGTGTCGTGGTCTCTATGTCCCGGTAGAGCTCTTTCATGTGCGCCAGACGCTTAATGTCCGTATCACACACAAGCTTAACTTCCGATTCCTCCAAGCACACGAGATTCCGAAGAAGGTTAGGCCCCCAATATCCACACCCGACAACTGCAAATTTAAACATCATGAGTTCCTCCAGTAGTTAATATCATTCGGTGATTTATCTCTCGAACTCAATTCAAACCAATGACCCCCGGCTGGTGACAATAATACCCGTAGGGCCGGATCGGAACGGCGGCCCCACTTTGGTTCACCACGACACCGAGAAGCTTGGCCTTTGACATCACTAATTGTTCCTGCACGCCCTGGACGGTCTCCCGGTCCGTATCGCCTTCTTCGACAACAAGTCCGACACCGTCACACCCACCGGCCAGGCGAACGGCCCAATCGACTTCATCCACGGGTGGTATATCGATCACAATATAACGGTAATCCTCTTTCAACCGATTCAGCATAGCGGTGATTTGCGAGGGATCTCCAATCTCCGACGGATTCCCACGGAGGGTGCCCGCCGGCAAAAGGCTGAGATTGTGTAAAGGCAAGGGCCAGATGAAATCACTCAAATCGCCCTCGTATGACAAGATATCCACAAGCCCCACCGAAGCGTTCACACGAAAGATACTGTGCAAAGACGGAGACGCGAAATTCGCATCCACCAGAAGCACGGGGCCTTCGTCGCAACGAGATAGTATGGCCGCAAGGTTGGCCGCTACCGTACTGGCGCCTCTGCTGCGATGTGAAGACATAATAGCAAGAACGCGCGGCTCGTCATGATCGTCCCAGGA
>CAYZAT010000229.1:0-6972 GCA_964476475.1 uncultured Pirellulales bacterium | reverse complement strand
AATCCACTACTATCCATCGGCACTCTCCGTCTCAAAGCTTGAGCGTTTTTCGCGGACTTCGTCTTAGCCCCTAACAGACCAATACTTACGCCGAAAAATCGTTTGAAACAAGAGCGTCCGGCTTGTAAGATACGACTGGTTTTCGGCCGTAAACCAGACGAAATCTATCGGTTTTGAAGTATGAAAGTTCTTGGTATTTCAACAAGTCCGAGGTTCGCGAGCAACAGCGACTTACTGTTGCGCCAGTCGCTGGCCGGCGCGGAGTCTGCCGGCGCGGAAACCACCGATATCCGCCTAACTGATTATAATATAAGCCCTTGTATAGCATGCAGTGCCTGCTCCACGACGGGTCAATGTCGCGTCCAGGACGACTACCGGGAGCTTTTGCACAAAATACTTGATGCCGATCGGTTGATTTTCGCTACCCCCCTTTTTTTTATGTCCGTCTGTGCCCAGGCCAAAATGCTCATCGACCGGGCTCAATGCCTGTGGGCGTACAAATATATCCTCAAGAAACAACTCTTCGTCCCCAAACGGGATCGCCGGGCGATGGTTATCGCCGTCGGGGGTTCGAGAAGCAAAAAGCAATTCGAGAGCGTTCGATTGACGATGATGTCCTACTTTGACGCACTTGAGTTTGACTATGCATTAAATGTATTCGTTAGCCAAATCGATGGTCCGGGCGAAGTTGAGAAACATCCTTCGATGCTCGAAGAAGCCCGCCGTCTCGGCCGAGAATTCGCCGCCGCCGAAACTCCGTGCCCGGAAAAACCCATCGACGTCACCCTGGCATAAAACAGGGACTCCTTTGCTAACAGTAGAAAACCGTGTGCGCAACCAGGCCATGTCAGAAACTTGGCGAGGTCATGGATGTGCCGCGCGATAGACCTGAATCATAGAGGAAATCATTTTGCTCATCGAGTGATTTTCGCGAACGTAAGCCTGCGAGCTTTCGGCCATCTGACGCGTCAGTTCCCTCCGGTCCAGTAACTGCCGCAAGGTGCGCAGGATGCTCATTTCGTCATCCGGATCAAAGACCGCCGCCGTTCGGTCCTCGATGATCAAATCATCCACCCCGCCCTTGCACGCGGCCACGGCCGCTCCAACGCTCATCGCCTCCAACAACTGCGGATCAAACTCATACCGCGGCCGGGGCCGAATAAACACATCTCCCGCGGCCAGAAGGGTACGCCAGGGCATGCCGCTCGGAACAAGGGTGACAACATGCAGAAGCCCCAGCGCCACCAACAATTTCCATAAGAGGCTATCGCCTCGGCCGATCCCAACGACAACCATCATAAATTCATAACCGTCCAGAAGTAGGTGCCTGACCACGCTGAAAAGATTCTCATACGCATCGACATGATCGAAACGATGGGCCGTCAGGAGCGTCGCCGTCCGAGAGGATTTCGAAAAACACGTTACCGTGTCCATCGCGACGGCGCCGACGTTGATCTGTTCAATCCTGTCTGCAAAACGGGAGTGCATCCTGATCACATTCTTCGCCACCGTTGGCGTCGGGACGATGATCTTCGCACAATACGTTGATGATATGGACAATGAATTCCATCGTTTCTGAAGCGAATTAACGGTCAGCACATAAGGAATGTCCAGACGGTGCGCCAGTTGCCTTGTTATCGATGCCTGGCTCTCACAAAGGCAATGCAAAACAGTCGGTTTAAATCGAACAAGACGCTCGGTCAGCAGCCACGTATTAACCGGCCCCATGAAGGGTAGCTTAAAAATCGGATGGCCGATAATCTCTGCGGCCGTCGTCGGCCAGGATCCACAATCCCGCTTCGGAGGGCAGACCAATCCTACCGGAATCGCCTCCTCCGCCAGGCCCATTAAGAGATGCTGTAAAAAAGACGAATACTCATAAACCGTACGCTCCGACGCGATCAGAGCGACCCGGGGCGATTTTTCTTTAGCACGTTCCGGCGCCACGTTCTATGATCCTCAGTTATCTATCTATTCCCTAAAACAGATACATATTATCGGAAAAAAACCGTTTCTGCTATCGGAAAACTTATAATCAAGCGAGATCCCGCTCGCCCAACGCCCATCGGACATAACGAATCCCTTTCAACCCGACAGACGGACTAACCAATGAGCTGACATGACATCCTCTCATCCGACAAGGTCCTTTTTGCCTTGCGAGATACCCTGTGTTTGGTATAAACGATGCCCATAGAAAGGACATTTATGAAACGATTAGTCGTCATAGCGAACCGGTTGCCGTTTAGCTTAACAAAAGCCAATGGAGAATTCCATTTCCATTCGAGTGCCGGGGGCCTTGCCGTAGGTCTGTCGTCATTGCCGGAATCGTACGAACGCATCTGGATCGGATGGCCCGGAATAGCCAACGAGAAGCTGACCGACGAGGACAAAGACCACATCAAAGAGAAACTCGCGGCCGAGCATTGTATGCCCGTCTTTCTTTCCCGAAAGCAGATCGAGCACTATTATCAGGGATTTTGTAACGAGACGATTTGGCCTCTCTTTCACTATTTTCCCACGCGGACGATTTGGGAAAATCGTTTTTGGCAAGCGTACAAACAGGTCAACCACGCGTTTTGCCGGGAGGCAATGAAAATCATCAAACCCGGAGACAGGGTATGGGTGCACGATTATCAGCTCATGCTCTTTCCTCAGCTCCTGCGCGAAAAAATCCCCGATCTTGAAATCGGCTTTTTCCTCCATATCCCCTGGCCGTCCTTCGAGTTGTTCCGCCTTCTGCCCTGGCGGGAAGCCATTCTCAATGGTTTGCTGGGCGCCGACTTAGTCGGCTTCCACACCTACGACTACGTCCGGCATTTTCTCAGCAGCGTTTGCCGAATTGTCGGCTTCGAGCATACATTGGGTAAGCTCCACGTCCACAATCGCATCGTTCGCGTCGATGCCTTTCCGATGGGGATCGCTTATGATAATTATGCCCAGGCTGAAAATGAACTGGATGTCAAAAGCGAAGTGAAAAAAATTGTCGGAACCATCGGAAAACGCAAGATTATCATCTCGATCGACCGGCTGGACTATACGAAGGGCATTCCCGAACGGCTTGAAGCGTTCGACCTGTTTCTATCGGAAAATCCTGAATATAAAGGCAAGGTGACCTTGATCCTGGTGGCCGTCCCGTCTCGGACTGACGTTCAGGATTATCAAATGCTGCGTCAACGACTCGAACACCTCGTCGGAAGAGTCAACGGTGAACACGGCTCCATCGGCTACGTGCCCGTATGGTACCTCTACCGTTTTCTCTCGTTCCAGGAGATTACCGCCCTGTACAATATTGCCGACGTGGCGTTGGTCACTCCCTTGCGGGACGGGATGAATCTCATCGCCAAGGAATATATCGCCAGCAAGACGGACGGCGACGGTGTGCTGATCCTCGGGGAAATGACCGGGGCCGCCAGCGAACTCGGCGAGGCCCTCATCGTTAACGCGAACAGCAAGCACGCCATCGTCCAGGCGATCAAAGAAGCCCTCGAAATGCCCCTTCCCGAGAGAATCGAGCGGAACCGATTTATGCAGCAACGGCTTCGCCGCTATGATATTGCCCGATGGAGCCATGATTTCGTCGAGGCCATCCAGGAGGTGAAACGCGTGCAGGAGGAGTTTGCCGTTCGCAAGCTTTCGAAAAACACCCAAAAGGAAATGAATACCCTGTACGCCCAGGCGTCCAGAAGATTGCTCATGCTCGACTATGACGGAACCCTGGTCGGATTTCGCGCCAAACCGTCACAGGCCGGACCGGATGAGGCAATACTCGCGCTGCTCAAGAAGCTTTCTTCAGACCCAAAAAATTCCGTTGTCGTCGTTAGCGGTCGCGATAAACACACTTTGGGCAATTGGCTCAGTGATCTCGATATTCGACTGGTGGCCGAGCACGGCGCCTGGATTAAGCAAACGGACGGGCAATGGAAGCATGTCGATCCGACCATTACAACCGAATGGAAGAATGTAATCCGCCCCATCCTCGAACTCTATTCCGACCGAACGCCGGGGTCCCTGGTGGAGGAAAAGGATTTTTCGCTCGTCTGGCACTATCGCCGGGCCGAACCCGATTTGGGTTACGTCCGAACGCAGGAGCTTCGCGTGGCCATATCGGACCTCACCTCCAACCTGGATGTGGGCGTATTCGAAGGCAGCAAGATATTGGAGATCCGGCAATTAGGTATCAACAAAGGCCGGGCCGCCGAACGCTGGCTGGAGAAAGAAAAATGGGATTTTATCCTCACGGCCGGTGACGATTATACCGATGAGGAAATGTTTGCGGTGATGCCGCAAGAGGCATTCTCCATCAAAGTGGGGATTGGAATATCTAAAGCCCGTTTCAATGTCGATACTGTTGTGGACTTTAGGACGTTATTAGAAGGACTATTAGGAGATTCGTAAATATGCTGAGTCTGGAGGAATTCCGTAAAATCGTACCGGACAAAACATTAGCCGAAATCTATCACAGAGCCAAGAGCCTCTACGGAAAGCACATCGTTCACGTCAACAGCACATATATGGGCGGAGGCGTGGCCGAAATACTGTATTCATTGGTCATGCTGATGAACGACGTCGGGATCGACACCGGCTGGCGCATCCTGCACGGCACTCCGGCCTTCTTCGACATCACAAAAAGTTTCCATAACGCCCTCCAGGGGGCCAATATCAGCCTTACAGAAAGTAAGAAGGATTTGTACCTTCTGGTCAACGGTAATTATGCGAGATTCACCCATCTCGATCATGATTGTGTGATTGTACACGATCCGCAACCGCTGGCCTTAATTCGGTCGTACAGAAAACGCCAACCCTGGATTTGGCGATGCCATATCGATCTGACGGAACCCAACGACCAATTGTGGGATTTCCTAAAAGGCTTTCTGCTGAAATACGATCAAATCGTTGTCTCCAGTGAAAAATACCTCAAGGACGATCTACCGGTGGACCAAAGGCTCATGTGTCCGGCGATAAATCCGCTGAATTTCAAGAATAAGGAATTGCCGGACAAAACCGTCATGAGTTATATTAAAAAGGCCGGTATCCCGACGGACAAACCGCTGATCACCCAGGTCTCCCGCCTCGATCCCTGGAAGGATCCGAGCGGCGTTATTGAGGTCTTTAAACACGTCAAAGAGAAGGTCGATTGTCGTCTGATTTTCTGCTATAACCTCGCCGGCGATGATCCGGAAGGCGTTCAGATGTACACCAAGACGTACCGTCAGGCGAAGAAATACGTGGACAAGGGGGACATCCTGTTTGTCGTCGGCAACGATGACATCCTTGTGAATTCGATCCAGAAATTCTCTGACGTCGTCATCCAGAAATCCACGAAAGAAGGCTTCTGCCTTTCCGTCACCGAAGCGCTTTGGAAAGAAACACCCGTCGTGGCCTCGAACGTTGGCGGCATACCGGCTCAAATCCAGGACGGAGAAAACGGCTTCCTCCTGGATCCTTATGACACCGAAGGGTTCGCCGAAAGAATCGTCCACCTTCTTAAAAAACCCGATGTCGCAAAAGCAATGGGGGAGAAGGCCAAGGAGACGGTAAGAGAGAAATTCCTGATTACGCGTTTGCTCTCGGACTACCTGTATATGTTGAACGCCGTTTTGAATTGATCCGACAAGATTATGATCTCACATTTTAACGCTACGCGCCCTGGGTGATCTGCTTGGTCAGCTCATTCAGGAGTGCGTTCATTTTCGGATCGGTTTCCTTGGCCTGGTTGATCTTGCCGCAAGCGTGCATCACGGTCGTATGGTCCCGGCCTCCCAGATGGCCGCCGATCTCGCCGAGACTATGACGGGTCAGGTTCCGGGCTAAATACATGCAAATTTGGCGCGGTTCGGTGATGCTTTGATGACGTTTCTTACTCTGCAAATCGGAAAGGCGAACACCAAAATACCCGGTGACGACCTCGATGATATCCGTGATGCTGATATGTTTGACGGACATCTCGATTTGCCCGTCCAACGCCGTTTGAACCAGTTCCAGATCAATCGCCTGGCCGGTCGTGTTCGCCACGGCATAGATCGTTGTCAACGCCCCTTCCAATTCCCTGATATTCGCCTGCACTTTACGCGCCACGTAACCGGCAATGTCCTCGGAAATATCGAGGCCCCGAAGATGCGCTTTCTTCTGAACGATGGCGACCCGCGTCTCATAGCTTGGCGGATCAACTCGAGTCACCAGCCCCCAGTTGAACCGGCTGATCAGACGTTCTTCCAGCGACGGAATTTTGCCGGGCGGGCTGTCCGCGCTGAGAATGATCTGCTTTCCATTGTTGTACAGGGCATTGAACGTATGAAAAAATTCCTCCTGGCTGTGCTCCCGTTCGCGCAGAAATTGCACGTCGTCGATCACCAGCATATCCACGGTGCGAAACTGGCTTTGAAAACCCGCTAAATTTCCTTCCTCGATGGCCCGAATGAATCGGTTGACGAAATCCTCACAACTTAAAAACTGAATGACGGCATTCTCAAGCCGCTTTCGGGCTTCAAAACAAACCGCATGTAACAGATGCGTCTTGCCCAGTCCGGAATTGCCATACACAAACAGTGGATTGTACGTATTTCCCAATGACTGGCTGACCGCAACACAACTGGCGTGCGCCAGACGGTTGCTCGGGCCGACGACAAAACTGTCAAACGTATAATCAGGATGAAGTCGAAGATTGGGCTGAAGGGGCCGGAGGCGCGTATCCGTTTTGCCGTTATCATGAACACTGAAATCGACGGCGATGAGATGGCCGGTGATTTGCTGGGCCGCGCGCGTAAAGCTGCCTTTGCAGTTATCCTGCAAAAACTGAACGGAAGCATCGTCGGGACAGCCGATGGCAAGGGAGCCGCCGTCCAAATGCAGGACGGAGAGCTCATCGAACCATTTGCGTGTCCCGGCCGGATCGAGCGCTTTGGCCCGCTCAAGAATATCCACAAAAATATCGTCCACTTCTCGGGTAACCACAGCACCGTCCCTTATGAAGCG
>CAYZAT010000228.1:0-7018 GCA_964476475.1 uncultured Pirellulales bacterium | reverse complement strand
GGGTGAAGCCGAATTCAACAACAACTCCGGCCTACAGGAAGCCACCATCCTCGCACCCCATTTTAACGTGAACCTGGGCAACACCAATCCGCAGCAGAGCGAGTCTAACGTGCTCACGGGCGCCATCATCGGCGGCATCGTTGATGTGCGCGGCAACGCCCAGGTTTTCGGAACGATCATTTCGATGTGCGATACGACGCCGTGGTCGTCGGGATACGTGACGAATATCGGGGCGACGCTCGACGACGGCGGTTCCGAAACAACGGAATTAGGTGACGTCGGTGTGATCGATATTACGCCGAATCCCGATCAAATGCTCCCGAGCGGCATCACCGCGCCGATCGTGATTGTTCCCATGCAGGAAACGTACTGCGAAGGGGTCTGATTGAAAAGAGGCTGATATATGATGTCCAAAGAAGTCTTTTTGTGTATCATCGCATTTTGCGTGTTAGTGATGACCTTTGGCCTTGTGGCCATAACGGCCGATCATACGGAAAAATCCGCCCGGGAACCGGCTCCGCGTCTATCCAAAGATTCTGAAAACAATCCAATCCACAAAGATTTGATTCCCAACTCAACCGGCCATCCCGAAAAGGCCGACCCTCAAGTCAAGCCGAAAAGGACACCCTCTTCGGCGTCCAGCGATGTGACAAACAACCATCCCCGCACTCCGAAAACCAACCCATGGCCCTCCCATGCTCGTCGGGCTCGCTCCGAAATCAAGGAACGCCTCACTCCCGTCGAATCCAATGGGCGCGTTTATCTTGAGAACACATCGGGCGTCGAGGCGATCGTCGGCGATGAAGAAGATGAAGCAGCGGTCGAAATCGTCGAATGACGCTCAATCCGGGAACCAGGACGGCATCTCACAATACGTGTCTAAATGGTTGGAATACCGGAAGAGTGGAAAACTGGAATAGTAGGTGGGAATTGTCCGGCTCTGCTTACCCCCGGCATTCCATTACTCCATTTAGATAGCCCACTTTGGCCGCTCGCGATTTCAATAATCGCAGATATCTGATTTACCCTTTATCTCTCAATCAGAAATGCCTATAATCAAACGGGTGTCATCAGTGGATTTGAACAATCTGATTGGAGTCTCGTATTACGTTGTTAATCTTATGTCGGATGAACTTCATAATTTTTCAAGACACAATGCCCAGGGGCTGACCGAGCTGACCGCGGAAGAATCGGCCGGCTTTGATCCGTATTTGTACGACGAAGAGACAAAACGGATCGACAGTAATAATGAGTTCGTTCTCCCTGAAAAGATCGGGATTATGCCGATCCGCAACGCCGTCGCCTTTCCCGGCACGGTTACCCCGTTGGCCATAGGGCGCAGACGGAGCAAAGCCCTGCTGGCCGACACCGAGCCTAACGAGTCCATCATCGGTCTTTTGACGCAGCGTGATCCCGAAACGGACACACCGAGCTTCGACCATCTCTACTCCGTCGGAACGGCCGCTTCTGTGCTCAAGATCACCAAACTGCCCCACGGCCCGGTCCACATCCTCGTCCACGGCATAGCGCGTTTTAAGATCGTCGAAAAAATCGCAACAAAACCGTATTTGAAAGCCAAAATCGAGCCGCTCAGCACCAAAGTCAGAATGACGAAAAAACTCCGGGCGCTTATTGTGAGCGTTCGCCAGACGGCCAACCGCGTCATTGCCCTGAGCCCGAATGTCCCGGAAGACGCCTCGGTGCTGTTGGAGAATATCGAAGATCCGTCCGCCCTGGCGGATTTTCTGGCGGCCAACCTCAATGTCGAGATCGAAGAAAAGCAGCAACTGCTCGAAGAGCTCGACGCCGCCAGGCGCCTCGAGCGAATATCCTACATTCTCGCCAATCAATTGGACGTCCTCGAGCTTAGCCACAAAATCCAGGGCCGCGTCAGGGAGTCCGTTGAAAAAAGCCAGCGCGAGTACTTCCTTCAGGAGCAGCTCAAAGTCATTCAATCCGAGCTGGGTCAGAAAGATTTCCGCACCGAGGAATTGAAGCAGATCGGCCAAAACATCGGCGAGGGCAAGATGCCCAAAAAAGTCGAGAAGGAGGCGCTTCGCGAATTGGATCGATTGAGCAAGATCCCCGCCGCCTCGCCGGAGTACAGCGTGATCCGCACCTATCTGGATTGGGTGTGCGAACTGCCCTGGTCGATTCAAACACAAGACCGGCTCGATATCAATAAGGCCCAGCGCGTCCTGAACGCCGACCACTATAACTTGCGAAAGGTCAAAAAACGTATCCTCGAATTCTTAGCGGTGCGCAAGCTGAATCCTGCCGGCAAAAGCCCGATCCTGTGCTTCGCCGGGCCGCCCGGCGTCGGTAAGACGTCGCTCGGCAAATCCATCGCCCGCGCGATGGGCAGAAAATTCGTCCGCATATCGCTCGGGGGGATACGGGACGAGGCCGATATCCGGGGGCATCGACGAACGTATATCGGCGCCTTGCCCGGCCGAATCCTCCAGGAACTGCGGAAATGCCGCAGCCGGAATCCCGTCTTCATGCTCGATGAACTCGACAAAATCGGCAGCGATTTTCGAGGCGATCCCGCCAGCGCCCTGCTGGAGGTGCTCGATCCCGAACAGAATTTCAGCTTCTCCGACCACTATCTCGACCAGCCGTTCGATCTGTCCGGCGTCATGTTCATCGGCACCGCGAATTATCTCGAACCCGTCCCGCCCGCCTTACGGGATCGAATGGAGATCATCGAACTGCCGGGCTACACCGAAACGGAAAAGATCAATATTGCGAAGAAATATCTTGTCCCCCGTCAGCTTAAAGAACACGGCCTGAGCCCAAAGACCTGTACCATCAAAGACGAAACCCTTCTCGCGATCAACCGCGGTTATACGCGGGAGGCGGGGGTGAGAAACCTCGAAAGGAACATCGCGGCGGTCTGCAGGGCCGTCGCCACGGAGATTGCCAAAGGCAATAAACGCCGAGCCACCATTGCAAAAAAAGACACGGTCACGATCCTCGGCCCCGTTCGATTCGAATCGGAATTAGCCCTGCGGACCGGCATCCCGGGCGTTGCAACGGCTCTGGCCTATACGCCGGTCGGCGGCGAGTTGCTCTTTATCGAATCGGCGTCCATGCCCGGCAAGGGGCAGTTGCAGCTCACGGGGCAGATCGGCGATGTGATGAAGGAAAGCGCCCAGGCGGCCTTTTCAATCGTCAAGGCCAATGCGGCGAAGCTCAATATCGAGGCCGAACGTTTCAGCAAATTCGACTATCACATCCACGTCCCGGCCGGCGCCATCCCCAAGGACGGCCCCAGTGCCGGCGTCGCCATGTTCACCTCTCTCGTCAGCCTATTGTTGGGCACGCCCACCCGTCCGGATATCGCGATGACCGGCGAAATCACGCTTCGCGGTTTGGTTCTTCCCGTCGGCGGCCTCAAGGAAAAGATCCTGGCGGCCAAGCAGGCGGGAATTCAAACGGTGATCCTGCCCGCCAGAAATAAAAAAGACCTCCCTGATGTCCCCAGGGAAGCCCAAAAAGGTCTGAAATTTAAATTCGTGAAAAACACAAACGAAGCTCTCGAAATCGTGTTAGACACCGAATAACGACTTCTTTACACACGCTTACGTTGTCATGACAACTCCCCTATTTAAGCCTTGAGAGAGTACGACACTCTATTCACACCCGGGCCTATAGTGACGCAACCACATCCTGCCCGATTCAAACGCGATCTGGTCGTCCGGAATATCGGAAGGATGCATCAGAACCAGCTCTTCGATCTCCGTCTTGTCAAAAACGGCGGGCAGCGTGTCCACGCTGGAAGAAAAAAACAAATCGCACGTCTTATATGTCACGCCCGCATATTCATACGTATTGGGATAAGAGCCTAAATATCTCAGCGCGCCAAGGTCTATATTCAGTTCTTCTTTTATCTCTCTTCTCAAGGCCTCCTCGGCCGTTTCGTCCGGTTCGATAAATCCCCCCGGTAAATCGAGCTTCCCCTTCGCCGGCTCCCGGCTTCTCTTGATGAGCACAACTTGTTCGCCATATGCCAGGATGACGCCGACGGCGGCGGCCGTGTTGTGGAAATAAGTGAAGGAACACGCCGGACAACGGAACTCTTTCACCCCGTCGAAGGCGATCTCTCTCGACCCACACGAAGGACAGTAACGAAATTTTTCCATGTTCATGGCTTCACGCATGATTCAGCAGCCTCTATTCAATGTCACGATTTAGGATCATTTCCAGCTCGATCTCATCGCGCAATGGGATACCGTCATTGCCTATGAGCGGTACGGGCTTGAGGCGTCGAGCGAATTCGATCGCGTTTCTGTTAATCTTCACAAGCACGAAGCCCCGCTTCTGATAAAAGCGCAAGGCGTTCATGTTATCGTTTGTTGTCACTAACCAGAGCCGTTCGCATCCGGCTTCCACCGCCGCCGCCTTCACCGCAGCCATCAAGGCCGTCCCGACGCCCATGCGCGAGCGCAGACTATCAAGGCTCACGACTTCGCACTCAGGTCCGGACATCGTGTACGTGACCAGGCCTATGCGCTTTTCCCCGTCAAGGGCGAGGAAGCCGGGCAGGTCCCTGCAATGATAGACGTCGCGATGAACGGCCACAAATTCGGCGCCCCATCTCTGGGTGATGAGATCGGCGACCCAATCCTTGTCATCGGGGCCCACAGCGCGAATCTTAAAATCCGACAAGGCCAACCTCCTCAATAGCATTCGTCACACGCACAACATCGAGCATCTCCGCCACGTCATGGACGCGAACGACGGATACGCCCGCGGCCGCACATAGGGCCACGGTCGCCGCGGTACCGAATAGCCGCTCGACGGGCTTGTCTTTACCGGTAATCTTACCGATGAAGCTCTTACGGCTGGTCCCGACAAGCACCCGGTAATCCGTATCGACAAATCGTTTGATGTTTGCCAATAACATAAGATTGTGCTCTCTCGTCTTGCCGAAACCGATGCCCGGATCGATAAAAATCCGCTCTTTCGGTATCCCGGCTTTTTCCGCTCGTTCGGCTCGTTCCAAAAGAAAGGTCACAATCTCCCCAACCACGTCTTCGTATCGCGGCTCCGCTTGCATCGTAGCCGGCGTGCCCCGCATATGCATGAGAACAACCGGGACGCCATACTCAGCGGCCAGCGCTCCCATTCGCTGATCGCTGAAGGCCGTGATGTCATTAAGCATCCCGGCTCCCGCCTTTAGAGCCGCCCTGGCCACGTCATAGTTATATGTATCAGCACTGATGGGGACAGAGATCTTTTCACAGAGGGCCTCGATTACCGGGACGACTCGTCTGATCTGTTCCTCCGTGGAAACCGACTCGGAACCCGGCCGGGTGGATTCCCCGCCCACATCAATGATCGCCGCTCCGTCCGCCGCCATGTTCACGCCGTGCCCGACCGCCCTGCCGGCATCGAGGAATTCTCCGCCATCGCTGAACGAGTCCGGCGTAACGTTCAAGACGCCCATCACCACGCAGCCGGTCG
The DNA here is from genome assembly GCA_964476475.1 of uncultured Pirellulales bacterium. Classification (GTDB taxonomy): domain Bacteria; phylum Planctomycetota; class Phycisphaerae; order Sedimentisphaerales; family Anaerobacaceae; genus JAFGTG01. The sequence goes on along the minus strand of CAYZAT010000228.1, from coordinate 1,549 downwards.
AGAAATCCAACCGCCCTCTCGGCCACGCGAGGCCATCATTGCCAGTCTTGACTGCATTATTTTTCACTGATCACGTCTCGGAACCCGATCCCTTTGAGCTTGTCGGCTAAGCGCGAGGCCGAATCCTTAATAACAACCTTCGTATTCTGAAATTCTCGGCGAACGGGATAAGTCTTCCGGAGGGTGTCGAAATGCTTACCCGTCTCTTCCATGGGCTTATTCAAAACCTGTCGCAGATTTTCGTCATCCCGTTCAATCGGATAGACTTCCCGCACGGCGTTCCATAAGGCCTTCTGTTCATCGGTGATATCAGAACCCAGTTTGATTTCCGGAACGGCCGGCTCGGGCAGAAAATCTTGCATACCGAACTTCGGCTCCAAGCCGAAATGCTCACAGGTCGCCTTGTAAATCATCATCAAACCGGCAATCTTGCCGTCCAGCGAATACCCCGCGATGTGCGGGGTGCCGATATCGACCATGCCCAACAGTTCGGTATCGATATTCGGCTCGTTTTCCCAGACGTCGAGCACAATCCCTTTCAGCCGGCCCGAGCGGATGGCTTTTTGAAGAGCACCGCTGTCCACCACGCCGCCCCGGGACGCATTCACAAACACGCAATGATCTTTCAGAGAGCTGAAAAACTCCCCATCGACCAAATGATACGTCTTATCCGGCCCTTTATACGTCAGCGGCGTATGCACGGTGATAAAATCGCAATCGTACAGTTCCTCAATCGGCAAATATTTCGGATCGCCCGTCTGCCTCTGCAAAGGCGGATCGTTCAGATAAATCCGCATTCCCATCGCGGCGCATTTTTGTGCCACCCGGCTGCCGACGTTGCCAACGCCGATGATCCCGATCGCTTTATCCTCCAGGTCCAGCTTGCGTCGTTGCCCGACTTCGAGCAGGCCGGCAAGGACGTATTCCGCCGCCGAATTCGCATTGGAACCGGGAGCGGAGGTAAAGCCGATCTTGTTTTGCCGAAGGAAGTCAATGTCGATATGGTCGAAACCAATCGTGGCCGTCGCGACGAACTGCACCCTACTGCCGGCCAGCAAATCGACGCCGACGGGCGTGATACTCCGCACCAGAAGAACGTCCGCATCCGCGACGACCCACGGCGCCATCTCCCGACCGCCCACAACGGTGACCTCCCCGACGGAGGAGAAACACTCAGAAACATACGGTATATTCGCATCAGCAACAATCTTCATCGAATTCGTTTCCCTTTTACTCCTTCTAATTGGGTGGCAGCCTCAAGCGTAGCTTGGGGATGGCTATTCACCCTTCCATCCCCAAAGCCTTCGGCTTTGAGGCTGCCACCCTTTTTCAGATTATCAATCATTCACTTGCAGTAAGATACTCGGACTCTATTCAAAGTTCAAAGCCGGCAATTTCCGCCCCGCAATGGGGGCATTTCGAATCCTTCACGTGATTGGCCGTGATTCGAAAACCCATTCGTTCAATTAGCATCCGCCCGCACTGGTAGCAAAAAGTGCTCTCGGTCTTCGAGCCGGGCACATTGCCGAGATAGACGTATCGAAGCCCG
>CAYZAT010000227.1:0-7074 GCA_964476475.1 uncultured Pirellulales bacterium | reverse complement strand
ATACCGATGATGATCCGAACAATGAGGCCATCTGGCAGCATTGGATCGACGGCTTCGGCGTTGCCGACAACGGCGCACAGGTCGGCTATCTCATGCCGCCGTATGCCGAGCAGACCATTGTTCATGGCGGATCCCAATCCATGCCGCTCTTGTACGTAAACGAAGGCGCCGTATCGAATTCCGAGGCAACGCTGACGTTAACGGCGCTGCGCGACTGGACGGTGGCAGGCGTCGGGGAATTGTCGCTGTGGTACCGGGGCAATTCGGCCAACGCCCTCGAGCCGTTGTACGTGGCGCTGGCCAACACAGCCGGCGCGCCCGCGATCGTCGCTAATGACGATGCGGAAGCGGCCAAGCCCGCCGGATGGAGAGAATGGACCATTCCGCTGCAGGCTTTCACTGATCAGGGGATCAACCTGACCAATGTGGATCAGATCGCAGTCGGCCTGGGCACGAAGTCCGGGATGACAGTGGTTGGCGGCACGGGAACGATGTTTATTGACGACATCCGATTGTATCAGCCTTAAAGTGATAAGTAAAACATAAGGGTGGCAGCCTCAAACGAAGTTTGGGGATGGCTTCGAAGATTAAGAAATCAAATATCAAAAATTAAAATTGTGGAATCCCGGCAAGCCGGGATGGCTTCCTCAATTTTGCATTTTACATTTTGATTTTTACATTCGGCTTTGAGGCTGCCACCCAGTCTAAGAAATAGAGAATCTACACATTGATTTATTACAAGATATTCGTCGGTAGAACTTTTTCACCACTTTTTCAGGAGAATTTTATCATGTCCCGGAAATTCATATGTTTGGTTATCGTTTCGTTTTGTCTGAGTCTCGTTTCCACGAACAGTGTCCGGGCGGATCTCGTCGGCTGGTGGAAGCTGGATGAAGGGTCCGGCACCACCACCTACGACAGCTCCGGCAACGGCAACCATGGAACGCTCACCGAAGGCATTGCGGGTTTCCCGGAGTGGAAGACGGCGCCCGGCGATTTTCGGGTCGGTACGGCGGCGCTCGAATTCCACGGCGGATCGGCTGCGGGAGAAGGCGACCTGGTGGACTGTGGGAATGATCCGGTATTCGACATCACGGAGAATATTACATTCGCGCTCTGGGTGAAGGTAGAAGCTTTTACGATGACATATCAATACGTTTTCTCCAAGGGATTCAATTATATGATCCTCAGGGCCGGGGATACTCCCTACTTCAGAGTCGTTTTTAACGGCCTGGATCAGGGAGATGGCGACGATTACTATGCAGGCGGAACCTCCATACCCGTCGATGACGGCCAGTGGCACCACGTCGCCGGCTCGTATGACAGCTCGACGGGCGTCGTGGCTTTCTACACGGATGGAATTTTGGAGGAGTCCAAAATCTCATCCGGCAGCATACCGACCAACGAAGAGCCTCTCACCATCGGGAATAGATACACAAGAAAGGGCGCGGACGCAATTGTTGACGATGTCCGTCTCTACAATCATACACTGAGCGAGGTTGAGATTCTTTCAGCGATGTACAGCGAGCCGTTTCCCTACGCCTCCGGTCCCAGTCCGGAGGACGGCGCGGTCATTTTCGATACCTGGATAAACCTTGCATGGCGTTCGGGAGAGTCGGCCGTCTCACACGACGTGTATTTGGGCGATGATTTCGACGCCGTGAACGAGGCCAACCGGGACTCCGCCGAATTCCAAGGCAATCAGGCGGATACGTTTTATATTGCCGGCTTCCCGGGATACGCCTATCCGGACGGCCTTGAGCCGGGTACGACCTATTACTGGCGGATCGACGAGGTCAACGACGCCGATCCGAACAGTCCGTGGAAGGGATCCGTCTGGCGTTTCTCGATTCCTCCCAAGACGGCCTATGATCCCGTACCTGCCGACGGCGACGCCGTTGCAGATACATCTGCAACCTTGACCTGGACGACGGGCTTCGGCGCGAAAATGCACACCGTTTACTTCGGTGACGACTACGACACGGTCGCCAACGCGACGGCCGGCATTCCCGCGGGAACGACGAGCTATAATCCGGGTGCGCTCGAAACGGAGAAAATCTATTACTGGCGAGTCGATGAATTTGACGGTCTCGGCACGTACAAAGGCGACGTCTGGACCTTTACGACACCGGGTGCGGTCGGCAATCCACAGCCGGCCAACGGCGCCGCCGATTTACCGATGGCGACGACGTTAAGCTGGACGGCGGCGGATACTGCGGCATCGCATCAGGTGTACCTTGGGCCGGATAAGGATGCCGTGCGCAGCGCCGAGACGGCTTCATCCGACTACTTAGGCCCCAAGACGCTGGGAGCGGAAACCTACGATGCCGGATACCTTGAGGCGAACACCTCGTACTATTGGCGTGTGGACGAGGTGTATAACGGCAACTCGGTCAAAGGCCCGGTCTGGAGCTTCACGGTCGGTGATTATCTGCTGGTCGATGACTTCGAGAACTATACCGATGATGATCCGAACAATGAGGCCATCTGGCAGCATTGGATCGACGGCTTTGGTCTCGCCGACAACGGCGCGCAGGTCGGCTATCTCATGCCGCCGTATGCCGAACAGACGATTGTTCATGGCGGGTCCCAATCCATGCCGCTTTTATACGTCAACGAAGGCATCGTTTCGAATTCCGAGGCAGAGTTGACGTTAACAGCTTTGCGCGACTGGACGGTCGCAGGTGTCGGGCAACTATCGCTCTGGTTCCATGGCGATCCGGCGAATGCCGCCGAACCGTTGTACGTGGCGCTCGCCAATACAGCCGGCGCGCCCGCTATCGTCGCCAATGACGATGCGGAAGCGGCTCAGAGTAGAGGATGGAGGCGGTGGGTCATTCCATTACAGACCTTTGCCGATCAGGGCATCAATCTGACGAACGTGGATACGATCACCGTCGGCCTGGGCAGCAAAGCCGGCATGGCATCGCCCGGCGGATCAGGCACGATATATATCGACGATATCCGGCTGTACCGGCCGTAACGGGAAATGTAAAAATCAAAGTGTAAAATGAAGGAATCGTAGGGACGGCAGCCCGTGGCCGTCCGAATCCGGCGATGGAAGACGGACAGGTACAGGGACCTGTCCCTACGATACGCTAAAATCTTTACCCTTTTTATGAAGGAGATTCGCTATGTGCAAGAGACTCAATGATTGGATTGTTTTCGTTCTCGTGATAAGTATGAGCGGCTTGGTTCAAGCCGACCTTGCCGAATGGGAGACGGCAATCAGCGAGGCCAATCCGCTTCACTGGTACAAGTTCGACGAAACAGGAACGGACTGTATCGATTCGGGCAGTGGAGGCCTGAATGGAACCTATGAGGATGTCGTATTGGGACAAGACGGATTCTTCGGCCCCGGAACGGCTGCAGGATTCGAGAGGAACGGCGCCAATCGTGCTAATTTCACCGGTGCGACGGACCTGCCCGGATCGTGGACGGCGGAATACATCGTCAAAACGACGAAGGTACCATCCACCCAGGACGCACAATGTCTTCACGACAGCACGACCACGTCGATTCGCCTCCACGGCTGGACGACCCTGGGCGAGGCCGGTTTCACACTGTACGGAGTCGAAGACTATCAGTTCACACCGGAGGCGGGGCTCTCCCTGGAAGATCTCATCATTCAACCGGGTCCGTGGCGGCACGTGGTATGGCGTAACGACGGTAGCGGGATACAGTTGTTTTTCGATGGGATACTTGTCGGGACCACGGATGACATGATTGACCTTCCACGCCTTACGATCGGCGGTCGGTCCGCCAGCAGTTCCGGCCAACTGCAGGGCGCTCTGGATGAAGCGGTCGTTTTCGACCGGGCTTTGACGGACATCGACATTGTCAATCATGCTTTGGCCGCCTCTCTTCTCGATCCCGCTGCGCTACAGGCGAGGAACCCCAATCCGGCCGACGGGGCTTTTCACTCAGATACCTGGGTGAATCTGGGCTGGTCTCCGGGAGCGTTCGGCATCTCACACGATGTGTATCTGAGCGACAATCTTGATGACGTTGTCAACGGGACCCAAGCCGCTTTCCAGGGCAACCAGATGGCAACATTTTACGTGGCCGGCTTTCCCGGATTTGCTTTTCCCGAAGGCTTGATCCCGGGCACGACCTACTACTGGCGCGTCGATGAAATCAATGAAGATAATCCCAATAGCCCGTGGAAAGGGGCCGTCTGGAGTTTCTCCATTCCACCGAAAACGGCTTATCAACCGGATCCCGCCGATGGGGCTGAAGTCGCGGATCCGAATTCCGTAACGCTTCGCTGGACTCCGGGCTTCGGGGCGATATTGCACACGGTTTATGTCGGGAATGATTTCGATGAAGTGAACAACGCCTTGATGGGAGCCCCCTCCGGGACGACGAGCTACTCTCCCGGCAAGCTTGAAAGAGAAAAGGTCTATTATTGGCGCGTCGATGAGTTTGACGCCATCGCGACGTATAAAGGCGACACGTGGACCTTCACGACGCCGGGTGCGGTCGGAAATCCACGGCCGGCAAACGGCGCCGCGGACGTTGGAATGAATGCGACTTTGAACTGGACGTCGGCGGATTCTGCAGCTTCTCATCAGCTTTACCTCGGTACGGATAAAACGGCCGTGCGCAACGCCGATACGACTGCGCCGGAGTACGAAGGCTCCGTGGTGCTGGGCGCTGAGAATCACGATCCCGGATTGCTTGACGCCGACAAAACGTACTATTGGCGCGTGGATGAGGTGTATAATGGAAATCCCGTAAAAGGCCCCGTGTGGAGCTTTACGGTCGGTGATTATCTTTTGGTCGAAGATTTTGAGAGTTATACGGACGACGATACGGCAGGTGAAGCTATCTGGCAGACATGGATCGACGGCTTTGGCATCGCCGACAACGGCGCGCAGGTCGGCTACCTCATGCCGCCCTACGCCGAGCAGACGATCGTCCATGGCGGCGTCCAGTCCATGCCGCTCTTGTATGTTAACGAAGCCGGAGTAACGAACTCAGAAGCGGTGTTCACATTAACGGCGCCGCGCGACTGGACGGTTGCAGCCGTTGGAGAATTGTCGCTCTGGTTCCGGGGCGATTCGACCAATGCCGCCGAGCCGCTGTATGCAGCAATCGCCAACTCTGCGGGCGCGCCCGCTATCGCAGCCCATGACGATCCGGAAGCGGCAAAGGCAGGTACATGGCAGCAGTGGACGATTCCCCTGCAGGCCTTTGCCGACCAGGGGATCAATCTGACGAATGTGGATAAGATCGCCATCGGTTTGGGTGATAAATCCGGTGTTACATCACCCGGTGGATCAGGCACGATATACATCGACGATATCCGGCTATATCAGCCGAGTCCTTAACCAATCAACTAACCAAAGCGAAAAGACCGGAGCCCGTATCAATGTAAGATACGGGCTCTTTCTTTGTGATTGTCTCGTTGCGAATCTAGTCGAAAAGCAACCGGGGCCCGCACCGAATCACTCAGTGCAGGCCCCGAATTGGTTGCAAATACTGATGTTATTGCCTAAGCAACAAGTCAATAAATGTCCACGAACATGATCTTGCAGTTGGATGCGCCTTCAGCCGGCTGAATCGTCAGCAGACCATCCGTCACTTCGACCGTCACATTATACTCGTCAAAGTTATCCTCGCCGTCCGGATCCACGACAACAACGCCTTCCACATCGAAGTTGTTGGTCTGATCCGTGTAGGAAGGATCGCCGCAAACCAGACAGACATCGTAGGTCCCGTTGGGCAATTCGATTTCCCATACGTTGTTGCGTCCGTCTTTCTGCAAGTGGATCACCGTGTCATAACGCTCATCCGGCGCCACGGCATTGCCGCGGTTGCGGGCGGTGTCCTGGATATCGACATCCCAACCGTAAACGAAACCGTTGCCCCGGTCGTCGAAAGCTTCGCCGTAGTCCGCGAGATAGCCCGATGGAATATCGCCGCCCGCCTGCTGGAAATTGACCTTCACAACAGCGGTCTTGGCGATGGTCCCAAGCAATTCCACTTCAGCGATCTGCATGCTATTGGCGCTTCCGGGATCGCGAACGGCCGGGAACATAAGCTGATAGTGGGCGTACACCATGCGATTGTCAAACGTAATCGGCGTGACGTTCTTTGTGAAGCGAGGCCACGCTGTTTCCTGGGCGAAATCAACAATATCACCGGCGGCGATCAGCTCGTACGGCCCATCGATACCCTCATTTGAACCGGAAAGTTCAAACGAAACCGGGTCACGTTCCGTGGCATCATTCGCGGTTGTTAAGGACAGACCGCTCACAATACTCGCCCCGTCCAACGGCGTAACCTTGATACCCGTGGCTTCAACTTCGCCTTTGAAGTGGAGAAACTTCGTGTTGACGTTGTCGTCGATCGCCAGGGCGGGATGCTCGTTACCCGGCCAACCGGCCACACTACCGTCTCTGGCTTCGTCCGGATTACCCTTGACAATATCGCCCGGTTTGGTGATATCAAGCTTAAAGAACGCATTGGAGTGGGCTGCGATTTCTTCGTCCGAAAGCGCCGCATCGTAGATCGCTACGCCATAGATCACACCGTCGAAGTCATCGAAAACGCCGCTTCCGTCTGCGCCTTGGGCACCGTAGCCGATGCCGACAAGGCCCGACAAGCTAATTGCGGAATCGACGCTGGCTTGGTTAACGCCGTTGACATACAGTGCCGTCGTCCCCGCCGTTTCACTGGAAACAAAGACCAGGTGGGTATCGACACCGGGATCGTTGGCCACACCGAAATCGAGATCCACTACACCAAAAAGAGTGGCCCCGTAAGTCCCGGTATTGTTCCACTGCTCGTACTTCAGACCCGCCTCTGTATCGCCGAATTGCCGCCTGCCGATTAAGGCCATGCTGGCCTCTGCCTCGTCAGGATTACTCTTCACGACGAACTCGTAGGTCTGCTCGCCGCCATATGTGCCGATGTCGTAGAGCGCGTCGGGGACATTGGTAGCGATGAATCCCGGGCCGGCGGCCTGAGCGGCAGCTTCCCAGCTTTCGATCGCCGCGGTCATATCCGGCTCAACAACTCTGACGTCAGAGACGCTGAGGACACCGACGCCGCCGGGATTGCCGTTAC
>CAYZAT010000226.1:0-7139 GCA_964476475.1 uncultured Pirellulales bacterium | reverse complement strand
ATGGGAAACGTCGGCAAAATTTTGATAAACGGCATTTATCATCAGGACGTCAAAAGGAGTGCGGCTGTTCGCAACGGTTCTCCAATCAAGGCGGAATATGCGTTTCGCGCTCAATTCCGGATAAATTTATATTGCTTCTTCGTGCGAGAGACAGTATAAGAGCCTTTCCGGGTGTGCGAAGTGTAGCGCATAAATCAACCCGACCGGCCCTCAATGTGTTCGGGGGATTGGGTCACATCGGTCTTGACGGTGTGATTCGAGGCTACCGTGGGGAGGGCACTATTGTTGTAAACATTATAGGAATGACGTTTTAGAATAAGATGGAGAAATTATGAAACGCAAGATAGTCACAATTGACGGGAATACCGCCGCGTCATACGTCGCCCATGCTACGAATGAAGTGATTGCCATATATCCGATTACTCCGAGTTCGTCTATGGGCGAGATCGCGGATGCACGTACGGCACAAGGCCTGACGAATATTTGGGGAACGATTCCATCCGTAACGGAAATGCAATCGGAAGGCGGGGCCGCCGCCGCCGTGCACGGGGCGTTGGCTGCCGGGGCACTGACAACGACGTTTACGGCCTCGCAGGGGCTTTTATTGATGATTCCCAGCATGTATAAAATCGCCGGAGAGCTTCTACCGACGGTCTTTCATATTTCCGCTCGTTCGATCGCGTGTCAGGCGCTGTCGATTTTCGGCGATCATTCGGATGTGATGACCTGCCGCGAAACGGGTTTCGCACAGCTTGCGTCAAGCAATATTCAGGAAATCATGGATATGGCGTTGATTGCGCAACAATCCGCGTTGGCTTCAAGTCTGCCGTTTCTGCATTTCTTTGATGGTTTCAGGTCGAGCCATGAGGTGCAAAAGGTCGAAGAGCTGACGATGGACGATATGCGGGCCATGATCGATGAGGAATTGGTCGCCCGCCATAAATCGAGAGGGCTTTCGCCGGACCGGCCCATGATGAGCGGCACCGCTCAAAACCCCGATGTGTATTTCCAGGGCCGGGAGACGGTCAATAAATACTATCTGGCCGTTCCGAAGATCGTCCAGGAAACGATGGATAAGTTCGCGAAGATTGTGGGACGAAAGTATCGTTTATTCGATTACGTCGGGGCCAAAGACGCGGAGAAAGTGATTGTTATCATGGGTTCGGCGGCGGATACGGCTCACGAGACAGTGGAACACTTAGCGGCGCAAGGTGAAAAGGTTGGTGTTCTGAAAGTCCGGCTGTTCCAACCCTTTAGCACGGAGGACTTTATCGCCGCACTGCCGAAAACAACGACGAAAATTGCCGCACTCGACCGGACGAAGGAGCCCGGGTCCATTGGCGAGCCGCTGTACCTCAATATCCGAACGGCGGTCGGCGAAGCCATGGGTAAGGGGGAGGCGCCGTTTAGGGATTATCCGGTCATTGTCGGCGGACGATACGGCCTCGGATCCAAAGAGTTCACGCCGGCGATGGTGAAGGCCGTCTTCGACAACCTCGATGCCGGCAAACCGAAATATGAGTTTACCGTGGGCATCATCGAGGACGTAACCGATACGAGCCTGGACGTGGATGAATCCTTCGCCGTTTCCGATGAGGGGTATTTCTCGGGGCTCTTTTATGGATTGGGCTCGGACGGAACGGTTGGAGCCAACAGAAATTCAATTAAGATCATCGGAGAGCAGACCGACAACAATGCGCAGGCCTACTTTGTGTATGACTCCAGGAAGGCCGGCGCCGTGACCGTATCACATTTACGATTTGGCAAGAAGCCCATTCGAAGACCTTACTTGATCAGCAAGGCCGATTTCATTGCCTGTCACAATCCGGCGTTCCTGGAACGGTTCGATATGCTCACACCGGCACGTGAGGGCGGGACGTTCCTTCTGACGAGCACGCACGGCCCGGAAGAGGTGTGGGATACGCTGCCGACGAAAGTTCAGCAGCAGATTATTGACAAGAAACTCACGTTCTACGTGATTGACGCGATCGACGTTGCCCAGGAATTGGGCCTCGGTGCTCGAATCAACGTGATTATGCAAACGGCGTTTTTCAAAATCAGCAACATTATTTCCGTCGAGACGGCCGTGGCTGCGATTAAGGATGCGATCCAGAAAACCTATGGCAAAAAGGGCCAGAAGGTGGTCGATATGAATAATGCGGCCGTGGATGCGGCGCTCGATAAAATCTACGAAGTCAAAGTGCCAAGCGAAGCGACCAGCAAGATCAAAATGCGGCAATTAGTTCCGGATAATGCCCCTGATTTTGTTAAGGACGTGACCGCCGAGCTGATGGGATTCCACGGGGATAAGCTGCCGGTCAGCAAGATGCCGGCGGACGGGAAGTTCCCGACGGGCACAACGAAATTCGAAAAGCGCAATATCGCCGTGAATATCCCGGTCTGGGAGCCGGACGTGTGTATCCAGTGCGGGACCTGTTCTTTTGTCTGCCCGCACGGGACGATCCGGATCAAGGCATTCGATCCCAAGTGCCTCGAAGGCGCACCGAAGACATTCAAGAGCGCCGACGCCAAAGGCAAAGACTATAAAGGCATGAAGTTCACCGTCCAGGTGGCGCCCGAAGATTGCACGGGTTGTGGAGTGTGCGTGCAGGCGTGTCCCGCCCAGGAGAAAGATGCGGACAAAAAGGCGACGGGCCGGCACGCGATCAACATGGCTTTCCAGGAACCGCTTCGTGAAGCTGAGCGGGACAACTACGATCACTTCCTTGGCATTCCGAATACCGACCCGAAACTCTTCAAGGCGGCCAGTGTCAAGGGCAGTCAGCTCATTGAGCCTTTATTCGAATACTCGGGCGCCTGTGCCGGGTGCGGTGAGACGCCCTACGTTAAGCTGCTTTCGCAATTATTCGGCGACAGATTGTACGTGGGCAACGCGACGGGCTGCTCGTCGATCTACGGCGGCAATCTGCCGACGACGCCTTATACGAAGCGCGCCGACGGTCGCGGGCCGACCTGGAGCAACAGCCTGTTCGAGGATGCCGCAGAGTTTTCCATGGGAATGCGTTTGACGGTCAATAAGTTCACGGAACGTGCCCTGTGGCTTTTGGACAAAGCGGCCGAACAGGGGTGTGTCAAAAAGGAACTGGCCGAACAAATCCGGGAGGCGACAATAACCAGCGATCCGGCGAACGAGGCAGTTGAACAACAAAGAGCACGTGTGGCTGAACTGAATAAAGCCATTGCAAAGAGCGATTGTCCGGAGTGCAAGCAACTGGTCAAGCTGGCGGATTATCTTGTTCGCAAATCCGTCTGGGCGCTCGGCGGGGATGGCTGGGCGTACGATATCGGATATGGCGGACTGGACCACGTTCTGGCCAGCGGCGCCGAGGTGAACGTGCTGGTCCTGGATACGGAAGTGTATTCCAACACGGGCGGCCAGATGTCGAAATCGACACCGCGGGCGGCCGTGGCCAAATTCGCCGCCGGGGGCAAGCCCGCTCCCAAGAAAGACCTCGGTCTATTGGCCATGACCTATGGTAATATCTATGTGGCCAAGGTGGCGATGGGCGCCAATACGAATCAGACGGTCAAGGCCTTTGCCGAGGCCGAAGCGTACCCGGGGCCCTCGCTGATTATTGCCTATTCCCATTGTATCGCACACGGGATTAATATGACCAAGGGTCTTGCGGAGCAAAAGAAGGCGGTCGCGTGCGGTCACTGGCCGTTATATCGATTTGATCCGCGCCTTAAAGAGCAGGGCAAGAATCCGCTGCAGCTCGATTCGAAAGCTCCAACGGGCGACTTCGCGGAGTACGCCTACGGCGAGAATCGTTATCGCACGCTGAAACAATCCAAGCCGGAAGTCGCCGCCGAACTCATGAAGCTTGCGGCAAACGACGCGGCGCAACGATATGCCCTGATGGAACAGCTCGCAAATTTGAATTGCGATAAATAGTCATCAACGGGAGGTCTGAAGAAAATGAGCATTCGATTATTAGAAAGATGGAGTGTGGTTCTTGTGATGGTTTTTCTACTCGCTGGGTGTGAGCAGGGAACCATGAGCGACGAGAGCGAAGCGAGTTCCGGTATCGATCCCGCCGAGGTTTCAAGGCCAACCGGTTTCGCGGCGGCGGCGTTTGAGGCGGCGGGTGGCCTGAAAGCCTGGACCGCAACGAAACAGATGAGATTGGATTGCGTCGTTACGTTGTACCAACCGGACGGCAGCTTCTATCTCACGGAGCAGCGCTACGACCTCCAACCGTGGTCGAATGCGATTGATATTTCGGGCCGGGAGCCGAAGAATGCATATGCCTGGCGGTTCTCGAATGGGCAATTCGTCGTCTCACAAGGGGCCGGGCAATTTGAAACATCTGGCGCCGTTTTGGAGCCGGCCTGTTTCGCCCGGGCGATCCTGGCCATTACAACCGCGCCGTTTCACTTTTTGGAGTCGCCGGATCTGTTTAACCGGCAAGAGGCGCCCGTCAGAAAACAGGGCCAATGGTATTACCCGATTCATAAGCTCGGAGAAACGTCCGGGGAGACCGTCTTTTATCAAAACAGAGCAACAAGCCTCGTTGATATGATTCGGATCCCGTGTCCGGGTATGGATTCGGCTCTGGTGGTGCGCGGGTATGACTATCAGAAGATCGAAAAAGAAGGTCCCGTAATGCCGGCCCGAATTGAAATATTCACGACCAACGTGGCGGGCATCTTGCAGAAACGACTCGTGAAGATTGATTGTCACAATATGGAACCGATGAAATAAGATCGGAAAAATCGGTTATTTCTTTTGTTGTATGAATAGCTCCTCACTGAATTGATCTTCAGTGAGGAGTTCTCTTTTTGGCGGCAGGGTGTGTCCGCCTCTGGCGGATTGCACGCGCGGTATTGAGAGGATCGTGTGACACACGTTGGCCTCATCCGCGTGTGCCAATAACGGAAGCTGCACGCTGAAGGGGGAGTGGAACCGAGAAAGCTATGAAAAAGCATTTTCGGGGAGCGAAATCAAATTTTTCATCTCCTAAGGCGGAGCTGTTCCTCAAAACGACCTCACGTTCTATTCTGCTATCTTTATGATTATCGGGTCCGGCAAGAACGCCATCTTAATTAACCCTCACGTTCGTGGAAAAGGTTAAGCGGCTCCTCGATCCAACCGATACATTTCACCGAGAGAAACGTGTTTTTTTACACGCTGTAAGGATAGTCATTAAAATGGATTCCGGAGTTTTAGGGAAATTAGTGGTCAGGATGAAGGTGACGGCTGTACGGATCACGACGGGCCGTTGCATGCTCCTGGTCTATATTCTCCTTGCCTGTTTCCCTATTTTCATTTCGGGGTGTGGTAACAAGTTTTTCGATCCGGCGCAGGTCGGCCGGTTTCGCCCCGTGCCCGCCGTGAATGTGATTCTGGACTCGCTCGGCGTCGCGGAGGAAGTTCCCGTGGCCTGGGAGGGGGCGGAGGAGCCTCTGCCGATCGATATCGTCCCGCAGGAAACGGATTATGTGTTCAGGGCCGGGGATGCGGTCAGCATCGATATTTTCGAGCTGCTCCGAGAGAACGTTCATCATATTAATAACTATGTGGTGACCGAAACCGGCAAGATGTCCATTCCGGAAGTCGGCGTCGTCCAGGCGGCCGGGCTAACCGAAAAGCAGCTCGAAGAACAAATCAAAAAGATCGTCTCGCCGTCGATTTTAAAATCGCCCTCGGTCACGGTCATGTTAGTCGCGTCCCAGCAGCGTGCTTTTTCCGTTTTGGGCGACGGCGTGCAATATCCCGGTCGATATTCGATCCCGCGATATGATTTTAGACTGACGGACGCGCTCGCGACGGCGGGCGGCTCGAGTCAGTTCAATGCCAGTCATATTTATGTTTCACGTTTTGCCCGGCGAGGCGAGCCTTCTGAGGATCTCATCAATCCGGGCTACGGCGAGCTTAAGCTGGAAGTGATCGAGCCGTCGAATACCCGCCGACAGATGCAATCGAACAGGGCGGCGACCCCGCAAAACCGGCATCAATGGCCGAGAAGCAATGTCATTATCGCTTCGTCGGAGATGATTTCCAACGGCGAATTGGCCCCACCCTATCGTTTCGAACGCTACGATAGCGGTCAATCCCGGCTGTACGCCAACAATACTCAGGGAAGAACATTAAATCGTATGGCGACGCCCCCGGCAACAGGGTCGGCGCCAAGTGTGGATGAGGTATTGAACACATTATCCAGGCGGTCGAGCCGAGGAGAGCAAACGACCGAACCGTCGACATCGACACCGACACGGAGGAATGTGCTGCAACCGTCCGTTGCTCCGACACGCCCGCAGGTCAGAGAAACGCCGACGGGCCCCGCAACCGAGCAAGTCGAGACCGAATGGATTTTCCAGAACGGTAAATGGATCGCGGTGCCGAGAACGCCACAACAACCAGTCGAGCCCCAGCAGCCGCCCGGCCATACGCAGTGGATCTTCAAGAATGGCAAATGGATTCCCATTCAAGTCGGCCCGGCCCAGCCGTCGGTACCGACGGTCGAGCCGGAGAGACCTCAGCCGGAAGCCCCGGCCGTCGCATGGGATCAAGAAGCGGAAAAGACGCGTTTGATTAAGGTTCCCGCGGACAAGCTGCTTGCCGGCGATCCACGATATAATATCGTGATCAAACCCGGCGATTCCATTTTCGTGCCCGTGGATATTGTTGGGGAGTTTTACATCATGGGCAACGTGAATCGGACGGGACCGATCCCCCTGACGGGCCGGCCTATAAATCTCAAGCAAGCCATTGCCGCCGCCGGTGGCCTGGGACCTCTGGCCTGGCCCAAGCGGTGTGAACTCGTCCGACGAATCGGAAGAAAAGAAGAAGAGATCGTCATGGTTGATCTGGATAAGATCTACAGCGGCGAGCAGCCGGACTTCTTCATCAAGCCTCACGATTTGATCAACGTCGGCACGCACGCGACGTCCAGATGGCGCGCCGTATTGAGAAACGCTTTCCGCGCTACGTATGGATTCGGCTTTGTGTACGACCGCAATTTCGCGGACATGGACTTTGTCGGCGCGGCGCCGATTACCAGACAGGTGCTTGACTGGTTCTAGCGGATGCACGAGTTCAGGACATAGGAAAATTCCGGGATTTCGAGGTTTGACTTTTTTGCTTCTCAACGAACAAGATGATAGACAAAATCACC
>CAYZAT010000225.1:0-7187 GCA_964476475.1 uncultured Pirellulales bacterium | reverse complement strand
GAAAATCGACAATCTTTGATGGTCAATTCAAATTTCGTCTCACGACCGCCGCGGCCGCAATCGTTCGCTCCCTGTCGTCGCACGCAACGGTCAGTGAAATCTGTACGCTCTTAACGATATTATAACCTTTTTCATCGTCAAATACCACATCTTTCGTGCACGTCATTGCCGTCACATCCTCACAGAGGACGTATGAATTGCCGTTGGTATCCAGATAAAGCTTGTTATCGGTGCTGTCGTATCGATACGTGATATTCTCGCCGACGGGCGTGAGCAGCGTACATTCGTTGCTCGGGGCGCTCGGATCGACGGCGTCGGCCGTGCGAAGCTGGGTGGTCATTCTGAACAAGGCCTGGCGGGCGCTGTTGATTGTTTTGAAGATTTTCTCGTTTTCCCGGTAGTTCATCGCCGACGCATTAAAAGCGGTCCCGACCGCCGCCAGCAACATGGCCGATATGGCCAGGGCGAGTAATAGCTCCACCAGGGTGAAGCCGAAACGGCTATTGATTTTCGATTTGGCTACCATCCCTAAGCACCTCTCCTTCTTTTTTTGATTTTCGATGACCGATGCCTGAATTGCACATCGAAAATCAATTTTAGTATCGCGCGCGGAGCCAGCTTGCCGAGGTGATCAACTGTGCGTTTTGATAGACACTCACGGTCACCCGAACAAAATAACTGCCGTGGTCGCTGACGACCTGCTCAAAATCCGATGCGCTGACATTTTGAACCGTCACCTGTTGAGAAAACGTGGTGTAGTCGGCGAGCACGCTTCTGTCGGCATTGATCGGCGGGGAGAAACTCGCCCCGTCGAAGTCGTCCAGATCGTCATAGCCGGCCAACGTTTCCGAAGTTTCCGGACCAAAGGTGGCGATCTCGGTTTGAGGATCCACCACCGGCAGCAAGGACATCAATTCCTTGACCTGCTCAATCAGAAATTCCGCGGTGGACAGATCGGTCCCGGCATCGTTGGCCGTCGTAAAGGCTCGGTTGGCCGCCATCAGAGAGGCAATTGCCAGCCCGACCAATATCGTGGCGATCAGCACCTCGACAAGTGTAAAACCGTGACTGCGTTTATTCACTCGCATGGTTCACTCTCTCCCTGGTCCCTCGTTTGCCGTCCTTTCATTTCTACTTGCCCGTCACAACGCTGGACATCTTGAAGATCGGCAGAATAATACTCATCGCAATAAAGCCAACCAGCAGACCCATCAGGACAATCATAATCGGTTCGATCATCGACGTGACGGTCTTGATGACCGTTTTCAGTTCCCTGGCGTGATAGCTCGATACGTCGCGCAGGACGTCGCTCATCGTACCGGAATCTTCCCCGCTGCGGATCATTTCGACGACGCTGCCGGGCATGAGATTATACTGGCCCAGGCTGGAGGCAATCTTCTTGCCCTGACGAACCTCTTCATGAACACTAAGCCACATCTCTTTAAAAAGGACATTGCCCGCGATTTGAGCGGTAATCGAGATGGTGTTCAATATCGGCACCCCCGCGCGAACCAGCACGCTCATCGTATGGAGGCTGCGTGTGATATAGAGATTCTGACAGAGTGTTTTTATCAGCGGCAAGCGCAACTTGGTCTTGTCCCACCAGCGCCGGCCCTCTTTGGTGTTGACGAAATACCAAAACGCGAAGAACAACGCTCCAATGGCCGGAAGAATGAAAAACCAGTAGCCGCGGAGAAATGCGCTGGTCGCCATTAACGCCTTCGTCGGGGCCGGGAGCAATTGTTCTTTCCCTTTAAAGATCGCCGTGAAGCGCGGCAAAACGAAACAAAGCAGAAATACCGTCACAGATACGGCCATCACCGCGATAATAATCGGATAGACCATCGCGCCCCGGATTTGAGAACGGGTCTCGGCTTCGGAATCAAGATATTCGGCTAATTTTTCGAGCATCCCGCTGAGCGAACCGCTCATCTCCGCCGCCGCCACCATATTGATATACAGATCACTGAACACGTTCGTATGCTCGGCGAGCGCTTGCGAGAAGCTCTGCCCGGCCTCGATCCGGTTCTTCAAATCCATGATAATCCTCTTGAATTTCTGATTATCATGCCGTTCGGCGATGGATTCCAGCGAGTCCTGAAGGCTGATCCCCGCCCGGACCATCACCGTCAACTGATTGGTGAAATTGAGGATATCCTTTCGGCTGGGTCCTAATTCCACCCGGAACTCGCTCATCTTCTGCCGCGAACGCCCCTGTCGTCCTCCCGATGAAGAACTCGATGTGAATTCCCGGCTTGAATTCTGCTCCCACGGCGCCCGGTCCGGGGACCGTTTGTCTGCGACGGCGGTGGCGCCCGTGTTACTGTGCGAAGATTTTTCAAACATACTGATTCGCCCTATCCTAATTCACAATAAAACGTCCATCTCTCTCGCCGGCGTGTAGTGACCACACGTTTCCGGCCAAAAGCCGGACCCCGGCTCACCGGGCAGCGACCGCCTTCTTCCCGGAACGCGACTGGGACGCGTCTAACTCGTCCACCGGGACAAGAAGCTTTTCCATCTTTGCGGGATTGCTCGAACGCATGATGGCTTCGTCCCGGTCGATATACCCTTTGAAATACATCTCAGAAATGCTGTTATCCAGATTCTGCATTCCCAGCCGGCGCGACGTCTCGATGATATTCGGAATCTCATAAATCCTGTTTTCACGGATACAGTTGCGCACGGCCGAGGTGCACAGCAGGATCTCCACACATGGGACCATCCCCGGCTCATCGACCCGTCGGAACAGCGTCTGGGAGATGACCGCTTGCAGGGTATTGGCCAGCATCGTCCGAATCTGGTTTTGCTGACTCGCCGGGTAGATGTCGATAATACGTTCAATCGTCTGGGACGCGTTGATCGTGTGCAACGTGCTGAAAACGAGGTGGCCGGTCTCGGCGCCGGTAATCGTCGAGCCGGTCGTCTCGATGTCTCGCATTTCGCCGACCATGATGATGTCGGGATCCTGGCGGAGCACGTGCTTGAGCCCCGACGCGAAATTGGCACAGTCCGCCCCCATCTCGCGCTGCTCGATCATACTGTTATTATTCTCGATCATGTATTCGATGGGATCTTCCATTGTGATAATACGCTTGCGATACTTGGTATTAATCAGCTCGATCATCGCGGCCAGCGTCGTACTCTTGCCGGACCCGGTGTGCCCGGTCACAAGCACCAGCCCCCTCGGCAGATCCGCCAGCTCTTTGACAATCGGCGGCAGGTGCAGATCGTCCAGGGCGGGGATGTGGTTCGGGATCACTCTGAACGAGATACCGATCGTGTCCCTCTGGTAGTGAGAATTAACACGAAATCGATGGCCGTCATCGAGCGTCGTGGAGAAATCCAGATCCTTTCTGGCTTCGAATTCCTTGAAACGGTCCGGCCCAATCATCGACAGAACCATTTCCCTGGCTTCTTCATTACTCACCGCGGGAAAATCCAGATCGATCAGCTCGGTGTTTCTCCGCAGGATCGGCGGCATCCCGACATTGATATGTAAATCGCTCGCAGCGTATTCGATCACATTGGCCAGAATTTCTTTTATATTTAACATGTCTCGCTTCTTTCAATTATCGGTTGACGGGAGGTTCGTAAACGTCACAATGAAGCTCATTTCGGTAATTTCAAAACGATTTCGATCACTTCGTTTTCAGCACCGGAGGGCCTGTTGTCCTGTTCCGGCTCCCATTTGAGCTTCGCGAAATCTTCCCCGATCTCATAGACTTTGAAACCCTGCAGGGAATCCCCTTTGCGAAGGATGACGTCCCCGATCATGCAGCACTTGCCCTTGTCGGATTGCACAATACTCAACAACTCAAAGGCTTGAGCTTTCTTCTCGATTTCCTGTCGCCAGGCCAATACATAATCGATCTGCGGTTTCTTCTCCACCTTGGGCTCGTCTTTCGGTTTCGCGATTTGAATCTCGAGCGCAAACGGATTTTTCGACAGCTCTTCGACCTTGACTTGCAGCACGTTCGAAAACTCATAGAATTTTGTAACGATCTCATCCATCCGTTTGAATAACTCGGTCTTAAAGCCGGTCAGACGGGACAACGCCGCCTCGACCTGGACTTCTTCCGTATCCACCGTGAGCGCCACCGCCGCACTGGGCGTGCTCTTTTTAATCATAAACCAAAGGCACGACAGCCCGGCGATAAACAGAACCGCCAGCAAGATCGTACTTCTTCGCGTGCGTGCCTTAGAAGCCACCGTAAGGTATTGCTCATTCTGAGACGGCTCAACGCCGCCGGCCGATGTATTTTCAGCGGCGATGTTATCTTTTTGAGACGGCACATCGGCGCCGCCCTGTTCGCGTAAGAATGATAACATAGCTAAGCTCCCTTCACGTTCATTTCGCTCGTTTCCAACCTGGGGATATATCGACTGTTTAGCCGTTCATATGCTGGAAGAATATACTCACAATGAAATCCGCCGTGATGACGCCGTTGTCGTCCTGAAGCCTGTCCAGCTCAAGCTCGCGAATTTTCATGATCCGCGGCAATTGTTCCAGTTCCAAAAGAAAGGAGTAGAACGAGCCGAAATCACCCTCGAGTTCCATCTTCAGGGGCTGCTCGATATAGCCGCTGTTGTTTTTCTTCACAAGCGTGCGAATGGTCTTCGGCTTAAGCCCCTGCTTTTGAGCAATGACGGTGACCTGCTCGAGCACTTCGTGGATTTGGCTCTTCGGCGGCAATTTGCTCTCGAAGAATTCCATCGCGTCTTTCAACTGCTCGAGCTGTTTCGACAAATCTTCGGCCGCGTTGGACGCCTCCTGAAACTTGGCTAATTGAGTCAATTTCTCATCGACGCGCGTCTTCGACTCGGCC
The DNA here is from genome assembly GCA_964476475.1 of uncultured Pirellulales bacterium. Lineage (GTDB taxonomy): Bacteria > Planctomycetota > Phycisphaerae > Sedimentisphaerales > Anaerobacaceae > JAFGTG01. Next base: position 2,358 of record CAYZAT010000225.1, on the reverse strand, counting down.
AGGCGTGCGTTCGCCGGTTTGATCATGTATTGATACCCGACGACGGCGACTCCCACTAACAAGAGGAAAAACACCACTTTCCTGAAATTACCCGTCATGATTCCATCCTCGCTTTATAATGAATGATCTTGTCGCCGCCGGCATCTGTCGGCACTCCCGGGCGGCACAGATTCTAAAAAGTCCAGAATTTCCAGACACTGCTCTTGGCTTTGTGTTTGATTTCTTCAACGTCATTTTTGGTCAGGTGGACGTCCTTTTTCAGCATCGCCGTCAACTTGAATTGCCTGAAGACATTTTCTTCCACTTTGCACTCTTTGGATTCCACCAAGGCCACGGTATCCACCAACGTCGATTTTCCCAGCCTCTCGATATACGCCGCCACTTGAAGGTCGCTCGGAGCGATCCCCCCGATTTGTATGTGCGTTTCCAACAGCTTCTCCGGATTCACCGGTTCGTCGCTTCCCGATTCGGAACTCTGCGCGGACGTGCTCTGGGCCTGGGCCGCTTGATACTTGCTGGTATTCGCCGCCCCGGGGCCCGTTTTCGGCTGCTTCTGGATCAGCTCCAGCTTTGAGAGCGATACGCCTTTGGGCAGGTTATTCGTCAATGACGCCAGCACAATACTTCGCGGAACCGGCTCGATTAACTCCGCCGTCGTCAACGCGGTCTTCATCATCTCGCGCCGCTTGGTTTGAAGTTCCTCGAACTGTTTAATGGCCTCCTGCATCTTGGCAAGCCTCTCATTAACAACCCGTTCGCTCGCCATACAGGAACGCTGGCGAATCATGATCGCCACATACGAGCCGCCCAACGCCATCATCATGACCGCAAACAGGATAATGTACATGAAATTCGTGCGACGGCATTCGTTGCCCTGGGCGTAATCATCAGGCACGAAGTTAACATTTACCATTCCAAAACCACCTCCCTCTTCTTACGAAAAAAAGGCTTCAGACCCCTTTTTCAGGATAGACTCAATCCGAACGCCACGGTCCAGTTGACGTCGGAATTTCTTCTGTCGACGGACTTCCCGGCTTCCTCTTTATCGCCGTTGCGATGACCCAGCCGGCAGGACCGTGCGACCTCCACCGCCGTCAGGCAATCGCCCATCTGGGCGGGCATTTCCAATTGCTTGGCAATCGTGGCACAGACCTCCTTGGCGACGTTCCGCCCGGATAGAAAGATCAGGCGTTCGATCCTCGCGTTCCGGTACATCAAGCCGAACTGTCGCTTGCAGGCCGTCAATTCCATCACCAGCCTCGTGACCGCCTGCTCATCGTCGAAACGCCTGACGCCGATGCCCAAAGAACGGGCCGTCAGCAGGTTCTTATGCCGGCAGACGACGACGTTCGTACAATCGGACTCAATACAAATAAGCATCACCACCGAATCGAGGTCGGATTGACGCCGGCCGAAAAATCGGACATAGCAATTCGCCAGCGCGGTCGGCCAAACGGCGATCGTCTTGATCGACAATCCCGCCTCTTCGTAAATCGCAAGGTGCCGGTTCACCATATTCCGCTCGACCGCCATCACGAGCACGTTGTCCTCCTCCGTCGGGATGCACTGCATCATCGTATTGTCCCGAAGCGACTCGAACGGAAGCTTTTGTTTAATCTTCGAGAAAATCGCATCCTCGAGCTTGCGGTTCTCGACTTTGGGTTTTTTCATATGATCGATAAAAACCTCATGGGTCGGCATCGAGGCGATAATCTCTCTGCCCCGAAAATCCCCATACGCGGTCATCAGGTGCATCGCGTCAATCGCCCATTTCTGCCAGGCGCTGCTATTCGGCCGGATATCCTCCGGCCGGCCCTTGCTATTGCCCGCAATCAGGCTCAAGCCGTGGCCGTTATCGCCGAGTTGAGCGAGTTTGACATCGTCGTAGCCGATATCAATGCCGATGGAATATGTGTGTTTTTTCAATAGCCCAAACATTGTCACTGATCACCATCCGTATTGTGAGATCTAATACGCCTTTCTCGAACTCGCTGTTTCTGTCTATTGATGGTTCACCGACGCACCCCCATGTCGATTGGTCACAATCGTGATTACACCTAAAATATATGAAACAGATCCCCCCGGAGCCAAACGCCGAAAAAAATAATCCCTCTTTTTACAGCAGACGCCGGTCTAAACGACGTCGTGAAGAGTAAGTCAGTCGCAAATAGACAATGAAAAGCATAGGGTGCGATAATTCGCACCATTTCAATGCAGTTCCCAAGCCACAGTTCAAATCGGAGCCCGAGAAGTAGATTACGGGATGGGTCCGCCTATAGCGGATTGCCGTGCCGTAAGTCCTGTTTTTCGTTCATCCGGTTAATAGGTAGGTGGCCCGTACAGATCGGAACCCCAGGG
>CAYZAT010000224.1:0-7277 GCA_964476475.1 uncultured Pirellulales bacterium | reverse complement strand
TAAAAATGTAATTGTTTTTTGAGTAAGGAGTTATGAGATTCAGGGGTTTTGGGGCGCGTGCCAATTTGGCAGAGGTAAAGTCCGGACTCTCCCCGGCCAATCGTCTCAGGGTGTTTGCGGCAAGTCCGGCCTTTCTTCGTTAGGGAGCACAGCGATCATCACGTGAGAATGAATCGCCGGTAACGTCAACGCTTCGCCCGTGCGGCCGCTCGCGACGACCGCAGGGGGCTCGGGGCTGAGCATAGGTTTACCGGCCCGTCAGGAACCGGTTCGTCTGCGATGGCAAGGCAAGGGAAGAATTATCCTCCGCCTGCCCAGCCGCCCAGTTGTGTGTTGTATATAAAGCTACCTCTCAATCGGGTTGTGATGTACACGCAGGGGCCGTGGTCGAGGTTGATGGCAAAGACGGCTTCGACTTTGTTGCCGACTTTGATCTGGACGGCGCCTGATTGCGCCAGTCCGTCACGCAGATCCGGTCCGTATTCCATGATCTGCTGGTCTGAAAAGCCCGCCCGTCGCATGACCCGAACCACATCATCGGCGTTCAGCTCAAGTACGCTCCGACTGCTCAGGGGAATGACCTGAATTCCTGACCTGTTTGATCCACCACAACCAATCACACCCAAAGCGAGAAGTAACAGCAGCGTCAGCCCGATTGAGGCTGTGACGCTGCTGCTTGCTGGTTTGTACCTGATTGGCTTCACCGTTTTTTTCTCCATCTTACTGTTTTGTTATCTCGTCGGACGGGATAAGCTTCGCCGGAGATCATCCCGGAAACTTTGTCCTTGTCCCTGCCCCTGTCCCGTCGGATAGTTCATCGGTGCCTGAATCGTCGGCGCCGGTTCCGAGGGCGAATAGGACATCGCTTGCCCACCTTGAGGTACAAGGTGCGCCGTAATGAACACGGCGATCTCTCTGGAAGACGTATCGTCGTCTGAATTCTTGAAGAGCTCTCCCACCAGGGGAAGGTTGCTCAAACCCGGAACGCGTTTCTTGTTCGAACGCATTTTGCTTTCCGACAAGCCGGCCAGCGCCACCGTTCCACCGTCTTTCACCGTCACGTTGCTGTCCGACGTGCGTCGAGTCACCACGGGCAACTCGCTGCCCCGGCCCTGTGGGATGCTGTCACTGACCTCAACGGATATCTGCAACGTAATATCGTTATTGTCGCCGATGTGAGGTGTAATCGTCAACCGCGTACCGGATTCGATCGTTGCCAGTTCGGAACGCGTATAGGCATAGACGTTGCCGCCCTCGACAGGCGGGGTCAGCATGTAGTATTCCTCTTGCATGACCTGGATTTGCGATTCTTTGCCGTCCTGGGCCATCACTTGCGGTTTGGCCAGGATGCTCGCCTCGCTGTTCTCGATCAGAAGGTTCAGCGTCATTTGCAGGGCGTTAGTGAACGTATTGTCGGGCGAGTATCCGATCTGTACGCCCCACGGCCAGTCGCCGCCGAAATCGCTTTCCGCATCGCCTCTGCCCTTGTTGTCCCCGCCGAATATACCGGCACTGATTGTCGGCCAGCCCCACTCGACGCCAAGGTTCAGCAAATCGCCCTTTTCCAGGACCACGATGCGGGCGTCCAGCAAGACCTGGGCGCGGGGCCGGTCGACCATTCTCAGGTCCGCGATGATACGCTCCTTGATACTGGGCGGAGCGGTCACCACTACCGTATACGTATCGGTTCCGGCGGGCCCCGTTTCGGCCTTGACGTAATCGGTGAAAGCCACGGAGAGCAGCCCCACCGCCGCCTGGGCAGTGATATAATTGAGTCGCAAACGTTCGGTCTCACTGATGACCGGGAACTTGATATCTCGAACGCCGCCCGCACAAACCAGGATGTAATACGGCGTCTCTTTCCAGATGTAGGACGTTCCGGCCAAAACGATATCGAGCGCCGTTTCGAGCGTAACGTTGCTGAGTTGGCAGGAAACCAAACCCTGAACGGTTTCTTCTGCAATAATCGTCTTGCCACTCTGCGTTGACAGCGCCGGCAGGACGGTCATAATAAGATCGTCATCCGTGAAAGAGTTGTTGATAAGCCCGCCCAATCCCGGTGTCGGCGTCGTCGGCACGGTCGGTGTCGGCGTGGTCGGCGTCGGCGCTGTGGGCGTTGGCGTTGTGGGCGTCGGCACGGTCGGTGTCGGCGTTGGTATCGTCGGCGTCGTCGGTGTCGGCGTCGGTATCGTCGGGGTCGGCGTTGGCGTCGTCGGCGTTGGTGTCGTCGGTGTTGGCGTCGGCGTCGTCGGGGTCGGTACCGTCGGTGTTGGCGTCGTCGGCGTCGGCGCGGGCGGCGGCGTGATAATTTCCGGCGCCCCGTTTTTCATGTTGGTTGTCACGCTCGTGTAAGGATGCGTGGATTGGAAAAGCAGACCCGGCTTTGTCGGAACCAGCTCCCCCGTCCATCCGTAGGGTACGGTAACACGAAACCGGCCCTGGGCATCCGTGGTCGTCGTGTCCGTCGTCCGTCCCTGTTCGTCTTTGGCCGTGATGGTCACACCCGCAACCGGCATGTTGCCGATCAAAACGGTGTCGCTGATCGTATATTTCTGTACGATGGCGGTGAAGCTCTGATTCGCCTGGTCGCGCATGACGGTTGTATAGCGTCGATTCGGCAACCTGAAGGTATATCCGTCCCGTTCCGGCGTGAGGGTCCCGGCCCAGCGATAATCCACCTCGATTTCGTATTCACCATTGAGATCGGTCGTCGTTGTCGGACCGTCGGGCTCCGCCTTGATATAGATATCCGGAACCGGCTCGCCCTTCTCATCGGTGACCTTACCGGTTAACTTCATCTTTTTCAGCGTCGCGGTAAAGATCTGATTCGTCATCGACATGGTGACGTTATCCAGTTCCAGTTGAGGCGGGTCGAAATCGTAGCCGTCTCGTTTCGGGGTAATCGTGCCGCTCCAGCCGTACTCGACAGTCAGGTTATACATCGTATCCTGACCGCTGGTCACCGGCCGTCTGCCCGCCGGCGATACCTGAAGCTGTACGCCCGAAACCCCGGTCGAGCCGGAAATGGTGAACTGCTGCTTGGAGGCCACGTAATTCTCGTTTGTCATATCTCGTATGACGGAGGTGTACGGCTTGCTCTCCGGTTTAAACTCATAGCCTTCTTTGACCGGCATCACAACGCCTTGCCACCCGTAATCGACCGTGGCGGTATAGGTCCCGTCATCGCCCATGATCACCCCCGGCAGGCCGGTGATGTCCACGTCCTTGGCGCCGCTAATCCGGCCGGAAAGGGTCATCTGCTGCAGGGATCCGTCGTAGTTTTCATCCATCTTGTCGCTGTTGACCTTCGTGTACATCATGCTGCCCGGCTTGAAGGTATATCCGGGCTTCGTCGGTTCGACCGTCCCGCTGAATCCGGCCTTGACGGTGGCCGAATAATAGCCGCTCGTGTCGCTGATGACGGGTTGGCCCGAGATGTCCACAAGCCCCTTCATTTCCACACCGTCAATCATGGTCGTCCCGGCGATGATAAAGGTCAATATCGTCGCCTGATAGTTCTGATTCGATTGCGTATCGGTCAGAGGAGGATAAAAGGTATCCGGCGGGTTGAACTGGTAGCCCTCCAGTTTAGGAGTGGCCGTACCGGTCCAGTTATACGGGACTTTGACTTGGTAATTGCCGTTCTCATCGGTCTTGGGATTACCCGGCAGACCGTCCAGAGTCACTCCCTCCACGCCGATGGAGCCGGCGATCAGGATCATCTTGGGCTCCGCCAGGAAATTCGCGTTCGTCTTATCCCTTTTAGCGGGTGGATCCTGGATTTGGCTGGGTTTGAACTCAAAGCCTTCCTTCATCGGAATGATGACGCCGTCCCAACCCCAGGGAACCGTCGCGGTGAACGCTCCGTTGGCGCCGGTAACGGGATCGCCCGGCAGGCCGGTCATCTGCACACCGTCCATCGGCGCGCCGTCGATCGTGACTTTTCCGGAAACGGTGTACGTAATCGCAATCGCGCTGTAGTCGTCGGTTATATTGGCGGTAACGGCCGGATAAGACTTCGTGGCCGGTTCGAACCGGTATCCTTGTTTTTGCGGGACGACGGTCGCCGACCAGCCGTATTCCACCGTCGCGCTGTAGAAGCCGCTCGCATCACTGATGACGTCCAGGCCCGTCGTGTCTTTAAGACCCTTCAGGGTGACACCGCCCACACCCCCTGTGGAGCCGGAGATGGTGAAAGTGACCTTTTGCGCCATGATCTGGGCGTTGACGTTCGTCATGCAGAACAGAACAACGCAAAGGACAATCGCTCCGCCCGATAATATTTTTCCGCTTTTTTTCCTCGCCATAAGTCAACGTCCCTTTCTGTTGCCATGGACTGGCAATCTTGCGGCTCCTCTGCCATCTATCGGCAGTTGAGCCTCTTTCTTTAGCAAAAAATCCCGGTGCCGATCCATTACCAATTCACCTCCACGGCGCCGCCGAGACCAATTTGTGTTCCTACGGTTTGTATGATTCTTCTCTCTCCCTCAATGGAAATATCGATAAGTCGCGTCGTTCTGACGGGCGGTTTGCCCGGGGCGTATTCCATACGTCCGGTAAGAAAATATCGCCCGGCCGGGACCGCCGATAAATTCAGCGTCCCGCTATAGGTACGCTCTTCAAAGGGCAGCATGGGCGATGGATCGCCGCTCAGGTACGTGCTGGTTCGCGGGATGGCCAGGGCGCCCGCCCCCTCGGTCGGCAGCAAACCGGCTCGGACCGAGCGAGGGCTGAAGTGGATCGCCTTGAGATTCCTGAACTTCGCCGTGATAAGATAGTTCGATTCACTCAATTCCTGGGGCTGGACATACAGACCCGCCGCCTCCGGCTCCGCCGTCAACCGATTGTTGTTGAGAAAGATATTCGCGGTTTTAAAGCCGGCTCTCTGGCCGTCGGGATAGGTCGCCCACAGGGCCAGAAGGGAATAATAGCATGGATGCGTGACACCGGCCGGCAGATTCGCCACAACCTGGACGTTCTGTCGCCCGCCCCCGCCGGGGAGCGTGAAATTCTGAGGGGTAATCTGAAGCCAGCCCGTACAATCTAGATCCGCCCCCTTGATGTTGACATCGTCTTTGACAACCAACTGGAGTGCCGGCGGCAATCCGGAGGCCGTTTGAATATGGACCGCCTCATCGGACGCGTTATAGACCGTAATGGTTTGGGAACGAAGAGACCCCGGAGTGCAATCAATCGTCATATCCAGCGGCTTGAGATCCAGCGGAGCATCCGCCAGGACCTTGGTAATCGACGGATCGCCTTTGAACTCGAATTCTGTTTCCACCGGCTTCGTACGCCGGCCGTCCACGTACAGTTCCCCTCGTATCTTATACCGCCCGGTGGGAAGCGATCGGCCGATATCGGCCTTCAATTCCAGGATGGCCCCGGGGATGATACGTATAGCAGCAAAGTCCGTTGTTGTGATAATATGCCAGTGATTCTTCGAGTAGGCGTAGATCCTTGAGATGGGCCTGAGCTCTGAGAGCGTGCCTCCCGTGTTTTCAATCCGCATGGTGGCGATGGTCGTCGCCGGTCCGGCGCCGCTGGCCTCTTGAAACGTTAATCCGACGTGGGTCGCTGCGATTTTGGGCCGTCTCGCTCGCGTTTCGATCTCAATAACAACGGGGATCAGAAAACGCACGCTCAGAGGCAAATCCTTCATATCCGGCCTGGGGCGAACGGTGGCGAGGATACCCGCCGTGTGAAATCCGTGTTGACGACCCGGCACGCGAATCGTGACCTCGACGGGCACCTGCTGAGAAGGTCCTATGTTCACCATGTTTCCGCTCAGGCGGACCCAACTGCGACATGACGAAAGGCGTCTCACATCGAAACCAAATTCGGGGGCGTTCGGATCGCCCACTAAGTTCGGATCGACAATCATCCATTCCCCGTTTTTGGATTGGGTCAGCTCGACGAGCGTCAGATCGATGATGTAGCTCGATTCGGCATCGAGATTCTGAATATTCACCATCGTATTGATTTGCTTGCCCGGTGTAATTTTGGCCTCGACTTTCATCGGACTGACCGTGAAGTTTCCATATTGGCCGAACGCGGATCCGGCGGACAAAAGAAAAGCCGTACTCATCACGATGATCCAGAGCAATCCGAATCGTCGAAATGAGCCGATCGTCTCGGCAACTTGAATAAGCTTATGATCGGTATGATTGCCTATTGTTCGGATATCGAATTCCATTGGTTCTTTTCTCTTTTCCATTTGTTGCCTCCCGCCCATAAGATTCCAAAATTGACCTGTAGTAAAATACTGACCCCGTTAGGATTTCGGAACGTCATCGTACCGCTAATATGTGAGTCTTGCCCCAGCACCCCGATGATAGCTTTTTTCGGCAATTCAATGCCTTTATTTCTTCCAGTTCCCCTCAAATCCGTCGTTTAAAATTCCCCTCTCGGTGATCCTTCATTTCCCCAGACAATCGGCTGCCCTCCCTTCCGACAAAGGCATCTGCAGCTCCCATGTTAGTCCCTCATTAGCTAATTAAGATTTTACCAATTTCACAACACAATGTCAAGCCTAAAATCCCCAGGCCCCCTATTTTGATGCTTAATATCTTACCAAGCTTTTGCCTGCAATAAGAATCTGGCCGGTGTGACTGAGAGTATCCATATGGATTGCCCCTATCACAAGGCGTTTCGAATGTCAGATCGTGCTTGCCGTCTCGCCTATGGAAAGCTATGAGTTATCGGAACCATCGTTTGGGTACCATGTCAAAACTTAAATAAGGAGCTTGTCATGACAGAGTACGGGTTTGTTGGTTCCCTATAAAAAACGAGGGGAGGGATGAATAAATTCATCCCTCCCCATCGGTTTCACTTCGCTCTTCTTACGAAGAGTTCCGATTAAACGTCGGGCTTGGCGGTAATAAACAGAGTACCAACCTTCACCTCTGAACCGTAAGATCCGTTATACAGCTTGGTCTTCCAAGCTTTGACACAGACCTTCATGGCGTGGTAGCTGCCGTCGCCGGGAACCACGTCGCCGCCATCATAGAAACCTTCCACCTTATTCAACACGCTGCCGTCTTTTTCGACACGTGTGCCGAGCTTCACGTCGAAGTTGGCTCGGACGTTGATGGTTTCACAGTCCAGGTAGCACGGGAATTCGTTGGCGTTCTTGCCGATTTCGGCGCAATCGACCTGCTTCAAGATGATCTTTCTGTCCTTGCAGTCCTTGACATCGACATACATACCGATTTCCATTTTGATCGGCATGGAGCAAATGTCGAGCTTTTTGTACTCGTAAGGCCAGAAGACTTTCT
>CAYZAT010000223.1:0-7279 GCA_964476475.1 uncultured Pirellulales bacterium | reverse complement strand
AATTTCCTAAACAACAATGTGCTGGGTTCGGCAAGCACTATCAAGGGTCGTGAGGCTACGGTGATTGACGTTCTCAATGCTGCCGTAAATAAGCTTGACCAAGGGCTGTTTCAGGACCGTCCCCTTACAGAGGCATCGATTCGTTTTAAGCTTGCCTATATTTATTATGATCTGGGTCGCTACGCAATGGCAGCACAACATCAGAAACCTGCGCACCGCATTTGGGTTGAGCAAGTCGGTGAAGATCACTGGTGGACGAACGTCCTGTTGAATTGGCTCGGTGTATTTTACTACCATGCCGGCAGATACCGGGAAGCAGAACCCCTTTACAAGCAGGTCATCGAGAAGGTCTCTCAGGACAAATCGGGAAATTTGGCCAAAAATGAGCTTGTATGGAATGCCAACCTGGGTTGCGCCCTTGCCGGACTCGGCCGATATGAAGAAGCCGAACAATTAGTACGTCCAAAGGTCGAAGCAACTCCCGACGCAGGGTATGGGCTCCATTTGGGTGAGATCTATCGAGAGCAAGGTAAATATGATCAGGCGGAGTGCGTGTTGCTTGAGTCGTTGGATGCAGGGCACAAAGTGAAGGGAGAGGCAAAGGACGTCCAGTTCTATAACGGCATGGGGCGCTGCATGCATGAGCTTGCTCTATTACATCTGGCTCGCGGTGATGACAAAAAAGCCGAAGAACTATTTGAACAGGGCATTGAATTCAGTGCTGACAATCTTCCGGGCAAAGACCATCCGGTTACCCTGCGCCATGTTAATGGATTAGCTATCATACGAATCTTACAAAAACAGTACCAGGAAGCAGAGTCTCTCCTCGAACGAGCATTGGCGGGCCAGAAGCTCAAGTTAGGCGAAAACCACCCAGATACTCTGAAAACGATCAACGATTTTGGCATACTGTACAGAGAGCAGGGCCAATACGATAAAGCGGAAAATCTCTTAATCGAAGCCCACAAAAAAAGACAAACGACGTTGGGTACAGACCATCCACACACGCTGATATCCATGCACGAACTCGCGGTGCTGTATCAAGAACAAGGTGAATACGAGAAGGGCGAGCCACTCTTAATTGAAGTCCTTGAAGGCCGCCGTCTCAAACTCGGTGACACTCACCCACACACGTTAGAGTCTTGGAACAATTTGATCGACCTCTATCAAGTGTGGGGAAAGACGGAACAAGCCGAACAATTGAAAGTTAAGCTGTCGGAATCCCGATCACGTCCTTGAAGTACTTCTGGAAGCGACGCCATCTCTAACAAGGGCGAGACGCCCTCGCCACGCTGGAGCAAGCCGGAACAGGCCAACCAGTGGCGAGCCAAATTACCACAAACTGCCCCGGAAGCTTCTCCGTAACCGGTTTCAATGACAGTGTCCATCAGCGTTCATCCGTGTCTGAAGAAACAACGCATTGAAGATTGCCGCGGCCCTGGCGGGCCTCGCAATGACGAAGAAAGCTTTAGAGGGCATCCATAATGAAATCCCACATGAGGTCTTTATAGAATCGATGGCCTTCGTTGCCCCATCGGTGTTCGAACCGGTCCGGACAGCCCGCCGCGGTATAAATAGCCTGCGTACGTTCGGCTGACCGGTTGATATCCACAATGGAGTGCAACGCATCTTTCTTTCCATTGACGGCAAGCAGATAGCGTGGGGCAATCAATCCCGCAACGTCGTACATGTCGCCCAATTCAAGGATGCCGGGTATGAGGTTACAGTCGCAATGGTAGATATATCCGTTCGGACTCGTATAGGTTGAGAACGAGCAACTCGGTACGGCGACGGTAATCCGCTCGTCACACGCCGCCGTATAGAGCGTCGTGACGCCGCCGCCGGAGTTGCCCATCATCAGCACGTTTGCGGCATCCACGTCCGGCTGCTTAGTGGCCCAGTCGATGATCCGCTGCATATCCCAGACGCGTTCGCCGATGGCGGTCCGGCCGGCCAGGAGACAGTGCATTAACTGGGCGCGGCATCCGCGGTCGCCGTGGCGTCCCCTCGGGTCCGGCAGCCCGCCGTCGGCCAAACCCCGTGTAGCCGGGGCGATGGAAATAATGCCGCGCTTCACGGCCTGGACCGCGACGTCGCGATCCTCGCGGAGAATTTTGTCGCGATGGGCCTGGTCGTGATAGACGCCGGCCGAGGTGTCATAGCCGCGGGAATCGTGTCCGTGGGGGAAGATTGCCAGCGGGAAGGGGCCGTGCTTTTTCGGTTTAAGCAGCCAGAAGGGAATTAGCACGTGCGGCTCCGTTTCGATCCATCCTTTTTGGCGTGTGTAGTCGCCTAAGTCCTTGATCTGCTGAAGCTGAACTTCGGGCGTATGACTGCGGACCTGTTCGGCGATCTTGTCCAGTCCGACCAGTTTACGAAGTAGGGGGCGTGTTTGCTTTTGCCATGCGTCGAAGCCTCCCGGATAATCGGCTCGGAAGGCATATTGGTGTTGCCCCTTGGTTAGAAGGCATTGGAGGTACTGACGGACTTCTTGTGGATAGTCTCCATAGTCTTTTTGAGCCTCGGCACTTGAATAATGCGGGGACAGGCAGATTAAGATTGCGATGAAAATGAGTTTGAGAAGAAGATAGAATCGTGTTTTAGGGGCTAACATACGACACCTCATTTGATCCGGGAATTTCCATTTACACTGTTTGAAGCATTCCTGCTAAGAGATACAGAATCATTTGTCGGATAGCCAGTTCGGGCCGATGCTGATATCGACCTTCAGCGGGACGTCGAGCTGGATGGCGTTTGTCATTTCTTGGGCGATCCACTCGGTGTGAGCGTCAGCTTCATCCGTCGGCACCTCGAAAACGAGCTCGTCGTGGACTTGCAATATCATAGCCATTTGTGGATAGTGCGTTTCGATCTCATTTTGAATGGCGAGCATGGCCAGCTTGATAAGGCCGGCTGCGGAGCCTTGAATGACGGTATTGACGGCGAGTCGTTCGGCCTGTGCGCGTTTATTGTGGTTCTTGCTGTTGATATTCGCGATGCGTCGCCGGCGATGGAGGATCGTCTCGGCATATCCGGTCTGCTTCGCTTTTTCGATACATTCGTCCATAAATGCTCGGATGGCGTTATAACGGGCGTAGTAATCCTCAATGAATTTTTTCGCTTCGGCTTGCGAAATCCCGACTGAGCGCGACAGCCCGAACGCACCCTGGCCATAAATAACGCCGAAATTGACCGCCTTCGAGCGGGACCGCATTTCGGATGTCACTTCCTCGATCGGCACGCCAAAAATCTGCGAAGCAACGAAGCGGTGGATATCCTGGTCGGCGGCGAAGGCGGCCGAGAGAGCGTCGTCTTTCGAGAAATGTGCAAGCAACCGAAGTTCGATCTGCGAGTAGTCGGCGGCCAGGATACTATCACTCTCCTTCTCCGGCACGAAGGCCGATCTTACTCTGCTACCCAGTTCCGTGCGGATCGGGATATTTTGCAGATTCGGCCCGCTGGAGCTCAGCCGCCCGGTCGCCGTAACCGTCTGATTAAAGGAGGCATGGACACGTCCCGTGCGCGGATTTATGAGCGATCCGAGCTTATCGACATACGTGTTGACCAGCTTATTCAACATTCGGTATTGCAGCACGAGTTTGATCACGGGATGCTGCCCGGCCAATTGCTCGAGCACGGCCGCGTCGGTGCTCCGGCCCGTCTTGCCCATGCGAATCGGCGTCAAGCCAATCTTATCGAAGAGAATCTCTCCGAGTTGCTTGGGAGAGTCGATATTGAAAATTGCCCCGGCCTGCTCATAAATCTCATCGGTGACAGTCTCCAGCGTCTCGGCAATCTCGCCGGACATTTTTCGCAGTACGCGCGTATCGAGCGAGACACCGTTATACTCCATGGCCGCCAGAACCGCCACCAGCGGCATCTCGACGTCCTCGAACAATTCCTCGAGCGTCGGCTCGCGTTCGAGACGCTCCTTGAGATAGAGATACAGCCGGAACGTGACATCGGCATCCTCCGCCGCGTACTCACACGCCGCCGCCGTATCGACCATATCGAACGTCAACTGATTCTTGCCCTTGCCGATCAGCGACGAAATCGGGATGCACTCGTGGCCCAGGTAATCGGCCGCCATGCGGTCCATCGAATGGCTCCGCTCCGGATCGAGGCAATACGACGCCACCATCGTATCGAAATAAATGCCTCGTATCGGCATCTTCGCGTTTCGCAAAACGAGCATGTCGTACTTGATATTCTGACCGATTTTCTTAACGCTCTCATCACCTAAAATGGGCGCCAGCTTCTCGCGAACCGCCGCGATCTCAAGATGCTTCGCGCCCAATGGCGCCTTGACCGGCAGATAAAACGCCCGGCCCGGCTGCCAGCAGAAACTCATCCCCACCAGCTCCGCCCGCATCGCCTCCGTCGATGTCGTTTCCGTATCGACCGCAAACAGTTTTTGCTTTCGTAGTTCGGCGAAGAAAGTCTCGAACTTCTCGGGCGTATCAATAAGCTGATAATCTTGCGTATCGCGTATTGCGTTTTGCGTATTGCGTTCTTCTTCGACCTCGGTTGGTTCGGCGGTGAGTCCCAACTGGGCGAGCATCCGGCTAAAACCAAGCTCGGTGAAAAGTTGAGCCAGCTTCGATCCGTCCGGCTTCTTCAGCGCCAAATCATCGTAATCGATCTCAATCGGGACATCACAATTGATCGTCACCAATTCCCGGCTCATCTCGGCCTGGTCTTTAAACGTGCGGAGATTGTCACCGCGTTTGCCCTTGATTTCATCGACGTGCTGATAAAGGTCCTCCATCGAGCCGTATTTCTGTATCCAGCTCAGCGCCGTTTTCGGCCCGACGTCCGGAACGCCCGGCACATTGTCCGACGTGTCCCCCTGCAATGCCAGGCAGTCGATAAACTGCTCCGGCCGCACCCCCATCTTCTCGACCATCGCCGCAACGTCCGTCAGCGTATCGGTCTTGATATCGTACATACTCACGTGCTCGTCGATCAACTGGAGCAGGTCCTTGTCCTTCGAGCAGAGCAGGCAATCGACCCCCTCGCCGCCCGCACGCCTGGCTAACGTGCCGATGATATCGTCCGCCTCGAAGCCGTCCACTCGAAGCATCGGAATATTCATCGCCTCCAAAACCTGCTCGATCCGCCCGATCTGGCCCGGCAGATCGTCGGGCATGGGCGGCCGGTTCGCCTTGTATTCGGGATAAATGTCACTGCGAAACGTCTTCGCTTTGCTGTCCAGCGCCACGACCAGCATGTCCGGCTTACGGCGCTGGATCAAGCCCAGCAGCGCCGCCGTAAAGATATAGACCGCTTTCGTCGGCTCGCCTGTCGGGCCGGTCAACTGCCCGCGCATCGGCGCATAATACGCCGCGTAAATATGCGCGTGCCCGTCGATGATATAGAGTTGTTTTGCCATAGCCGCCACTCTACGCCCTGGCCGGGACGATGTCAAGCGCGGTCTTATCGGCCGCTGCTTTGCACGATGGACGAGAGGATGACGGACGATAGTCTCTCCCGTGTCGAGGGCGTCTCGCCCTCGAATCGCGGGCGGGATGCCCGCGACACGTTTAGTCTTCGCATGTGCGTTGTGTTTCTTATCCCCGACTTGATCGTCATTTCGACCGGAGTGATGCGCCGCATCACGTAGCGGAGAAATCTGTTTAAAAAGTGAACGCGTTTCCTGCACGACATTAACCAGGCTGAGAAACGCTCCGCAGGCAAGGGGCTCATTCCCATCGAATTTGAAAGCAAGGTACGTCATGATCATACCGGCCAGAAGCGAAACGAAACGACGAATCCGACGCTTGCGCAGTGGAAAATTCGGCGCAGCGAATTCACCGAAATAGTGCCTCGCCGCTCGGTCGTAGGCCCTGGCCGCCTCGATCTCACGATGAAAGCTTCCGAGATAAATGGTCTTTCCGTTCGTACGTAGATGAGTTTCCCAAAGATTCTTACTACGGTTCCAGCAAACGCCCTTATACCTGGAAGTGAAGTTGGTGTATTGGCGTTTCGACCGATTTCGACAGTTCTGAGCTTTTGTCGCGGGACGCAGGTTTGCCTTGCGATTGTCCAGACCGTTACGATTGATATGATCTACGAGCAGATGATCGGGGGTTGGAAGCACCTCGCGATGCATGTGAATCGGACGTCTTTTGGAATTTATGGTCTCTCCGGAACGAATAGCGTAACAATTACCACGTTGCTTTGAGGCGTACCATTTGTATTTCGATAAGCGTTGGAAATCGTCCGGATCGACGATGGCGTATTGGCCCTGCGTGAGCGGAATCCGGCAGAAGGCGTAGCCATGCCAGGCCCGTCGAACCCAAAGCACCGGCTGAAGAAACAGCCGGACAAGCCAAAAGGGAATCGTAATGGCAAATTGAAACTGAATGACTCTCGCTCCGCAACACGAAGTAAAGTGAAATCCTAAGCACTAAATCCTAATTTCTAAATAAATTCAAATGACCGAAATTTCAATGCTCCAAACGTTCACGTTAAGGTCTTGGTTGTGGCGTGTGTTTTGATCATTTGAACATTTGTATTTCGATATTGTTTAGGATTTCGGATTTAGATATTAGAATTTGACTCATTTGAGCCGGAGGCGAAAATGAGCCGCCTCCATAATAGGTCGAACCTGCACGATTCGTGCGAAAATCTACAAAATTGTCGGCGACGTTTTCGACGTAAGCGGTTGGCGTTAAATGGGTAAAGAAAAATTGAAAATATTCTATTTTTGCTTTTGACTACCTGCGTGATTCGTTCGAATATCTTGACATAAACCAGAGAATTTCACCGCCGAGAACGCCAAGGCCGCAGAGAAATAGGAAATCTTTGTTGTCATGCTGAATTAGCCTTTAGCCCTGAGCGTAGTCGAATGGGGCAGTCGAAGCATCTGGTTTCGAATGGAAGGTATATCACGACTTTCTAAATGAGACGGGATGAACAGGATTGACAGGATATGTTGTAGGGTGGCGGCTTGCCCCACCATTATCCTTCGATATTGGATATTCGCTATTCACTCTTCAATTTGTGTTTATCCTGTTATCCCGTCAAAAAAAGAAGGATTTCTATCATGAAAAATACGTAGTCACCACAATTGACAACGCTCGGAAGCCACAGTATTTTTGAGAATGACCGCCGGCACAGAGGCTTGGGAGAAGGCCTCTACTGTTTTTGTCCTCCTTCGCGTAGGGGCCTTTTTCACTTTTTTCGTATTTTTCCGAAATAACCATCAATATTCGCTATCTGGCAACGCTTAGTATGGTGAACAAGAGTGTGTCCTACAGACCTTATGGATTCTGAA
>CAYZAT010000222.1:0-7319 GCA_964476475.1 uncultured Pirellulales bacterium | reverse complement strand
ATGAGTCGTGATATTCCCCAACGCGGCCACGCGGTACTTTTGCGAATAGACATGGATACCCGCCGCGCTGACCAGCTCGTTGTCGATCTTGATCCCGAAGTATTGTTTTGTCTGGAGCATCCTCGGATCGAACCAGTTACCGGGATAAGCATCCTCATAGAGTTGGAGCATTTGACTCAAGTCATCATCTGTCAATTGTATGATTTGTGAATAATCAATATTAGCCGGAAGATGCTTGCTGTTTAGCATCATTCTATAATGTTTCCCACAGGATTCAATTTTGTATCGTTCTTTTAAACCCTCGCCGACTTCGGGACTGAGATGGGCATGAAAGCGGTCCGGCAATATATCGGATATCGATCGGAGCAGTTTCCGCATGGGATCGGGTTGTTCGGACAGGGCCTGAAGCGTTGGAAGTGACTTTCGTGTGTATATGAGCGCAAGCGCTTGGATTTCATCGCCTTCTTTCAAGGCGTGCCATTCAGTGTCTTGCCAAAAGAAGTCGTCCAGATCCCCGATGCTGTAAATATGAAGGGGGACATTTTTTCGCAAAAAGGCTTCGATTTCGTTTTTATTTTGTAGCCACATGATATTTTCTTTTCTCTTTATGATATTGGATTTTCCTGAGAATGACCATAATTCAGATATTTGAGGACATACGTGATAGTGTTCCGTTCTTGAATTGTGGTGTATCGAAGGTTATGATCTCGGACAGGATGTTCCAGAGCCTGAGCTTCTCGGAACAGGAAGGATCGATATGTGACTCAAATTTGGGTGATCAATGACTGAGAATGTAAAAAAAATGAGTCGGAATTTATCGGAACTCTCAGCCTGGTTGAAAATCAACAAGATTCCGTGGGTGATTGCGGGTCCGTGTAGTGCCGAATCCGAGCGGCAGGTCGTTTCAACGGCGCGAAAACTGGTGAAATGTCCACATGTGAAGGTCTTCCGCGCGGGAGTTTGGAAACCGCGTACGCGTCCCAACTCGTTCGAGGGCGTGGGTCAGATCGGCTTGGAATGGCTGAAGGCGGCCCGTGCCGAGACGTCATTGCTCACCACGACCGAGGTGGCGAACGCGCAGCACGTGGAGCTCTGTCTCGATAAAGGGGTGGATATTCTATGGATTGGAGCCAGAACGACGGTGAATCCGTTCCAGGTCCAGGAGATCGCGGATGCGTTGAAAGGCGTGGATATCCCCGTCCTCGTCAAGAATCCCGTCAATGCCGAGTTAGGTCTGTGGCTTGGGGCGATAGAAAGATTGTATCACGCCGGGATTAGAAAACTGGCCGCCATACATCGAGGTTTTTCGACCTATGCGGAGATGGAGTACCGCAACAGTCCGAATTGGCGGATCCCGATCGAGTTGAAAAGGCTTCTGCCGGATTTGCCTTTGATTTGCGATCCGAGCCACATCGCGGGCAATCGCAATCTCATCGAGCCGATCTCCCAGACGGCGTTGGATTTGGGCATTGAGGGCCTGATGATCGAGACGCACATCAAGCCGGACCAGGCATTAAGTGATGCGAAGCAGCAAATTACACCCAGCGTCCTGATCAAGATGCTCGACAGGCTTCAGGCCCGCAACGTCTCCGTTAAGGACAAGCAGGTGAAGGGAAAGATCGCCCGTTTACGTGCTGAAATCAGCCACGTGGATGCGGAGCTTATACAGGATTTAGCCGAGAGAATGAAGCGGGTCGAGGAAATCGGCAAGCTCAAGCAGGAACATGGCATGACCGTTCTCCAGCTCCATCGATGGGAGAGCCTGCTCGCCGACCATATGACCAGAGCGGAACGGCTTGGCCTCGATAGTGAATTTGTCAAAGCTATCTTCGAGCTTATCCATGCCCAGGCGATCAAGAGGCAATTGTATTGACGGGGTGAGAAAATGATTCGGACGCATTCGTCATTCGTGTTAAGTATTTTACTCGGTCTTTGCCTTTCACAGGTTTTGCTTGCGGATTCTCTTGCCGATCTGGCCCGGCCGCACGAGGGGCGCAGCATGCGGGCGACCTCGACGCACAAGATCGGGCCGGACGGCAAATACGATCCCAACGGCGAGCCGGACCCGCAAAGCAACCGGGATAATAAAAGCGTTCCACCCGGCCGGACGAAGGTTCTAATGGACGTCAAAGGGCCGGGCGTCATCACACACATCTGGATGACCTTCCTGGGACCCGCGCCCCACCCGTGGGCGAAGAACGGCTCGGCCAACCACCAGGAGATGCTGCTCCGGATGTACTGGGATGGCTGCGAACGTCCGGCTATCGAGGCGCCGGTGGGCGATTTCTTCGCCAATAGCTTCGGCAAACGCAGCGAGGTTATCAGCTTACCCGTTATCGTGGAAGATGCGGATTCCTATAACTGTTTCTGGCACATGCCCTTTCGTCAGTCGGCGCGGGTGGAAGTGATCAACCAAAGTGAAAAACCGATTAGTTTGTTGTACTATAACATCGACTGGATTAAGAAAACCAGTATCAGCGGAGAGACTCCTTATTTTTACGCGCAATACCGCCAGGAATATCCCGCTCGAAAGGGGCAGGATTATGTGATCCTGGAAACCGAAGGGAAGGGCCACTATGTCGGGACGGTCCTGAGCGTGCGAACGCGCAGCCCTTCCTGGTTCGGCGAAGGGGATGAGAAGATTTATATCGACGGCGAGGAAAAGGCGTCCATCTGGGGCACGGGGACGGAGGATTACTTCTTAAGCGCCTGGGGTCTCAAGACGACCGGTACGCCGTACTTTGGTGTGCCTTATTTTGACCAGTGGGGCATTGTAGGAGGCCATACCAGTGCTTACCGCTGGCATATTGCTGATCCATTGGTCTTTAACACGGGGATTAAAGTGACTTTCGAGCATTACGGCTGGATTTCGGCGGATGAGAATCCCGGGCAAAAGGTGCATAGCTGGAACGAGCGTGAGGACGATTATTCCAGTGTGGCTTTTTGGTACCAGACCGGCCGACCAACGTTTCAGGCTCGCGCCCCTCACGCCCGGCAACGCACGCTGCCCAGTCTGGATAAGATCATTCCGGCCCGGCGGTACGCGGACGAAGACTATCATGGAAACGGACAGGCCGTTGTCCAAAACCTGAACATTTATCCCGACGGTCATTTGCTTTATAAACCGCGAGAGCAAGCAGACGCCTGGGTCCAAATTCCGTTTGACGTCGAGAAGAAGCGGCCGCAGCGTCTTGTGCTTGTGATGACACGTTCGTACGATTTCGGGAAGTATCAGGCGTACTTGGACGGGATTAAGCTGGGATCTGTGATAGACCTTTACAGTGAGGAGATCGTAAGCCGCGAATATCATTTGCTCGATTTCTGGCCGGATCCCGGCAAGTACACGTTACGCCTGGAGTGCGTTGGGAAACATCCGAGTTCCACAGGGTATTACCTCGGCATTGAATCGGTTCGTTTACGACAGCGCCGGCCGCGTGTGGCTGAATATGGCCACGATGCCGAAAAGGACTGGCGCAGCGAGCCCCTTCTCTACAAATAAGCGGTGGTTTCCTAAAGATGAGCCGGGACGCAAAGATTATCGCCGCTTCTGGCCGTTCGGCCGCAATGTTTGCACTTGAATTTCGGTTCATCGACCAAAGCCTTATACCCTTGTTCATCACTGAGATGGAACCCTTGGGATATAATGTAGCACAGGTGATCCGTATGCATCCCTGTCTGGCACTCTGTATTGTTAACCTGTGTCTCCACATTCGTCATGATCGTACTTCCTTATGATACAACTTCATTGCAAGATTTCATACGAGGCTTTTGTCGGTAGGGTTCAATGGTGCTGAGGAGGATATTTTTTATTTTCGCTCCGGATGCCAAGGTGATTGGAGATACAAAAAAGGCCAGGCGAGTGCTCCTCCGCATCACTCGCCTGGTCCTGTTCGATCTTTTATCTGTCTGATACCTTATCGGCAGGAAGGGCAGGGGAATTAACTTGGGTAAAAAATATTAAGTACGCGGGTATGACGACTATGTTGAGAGTAGGCGATGTCCTTTTTATTCCGTTTATGCGGGCTGTTTATGGAGGAAGAATCGAGGGAATAGGTATTGAAGGGTATTCTAAAGGTTAAAAAAGTTCCTTTTCCGGATTTAAAAGTCCGTAAAAGTATTCCCATGTCCAGGCTTTGGAGCCGTCGGGTCGTATCAGCCAGAAGCCGCGAACGGCTTCGTTATTTCGTATGGGTGGCTGATGTTGTTTATCCGATAGCTCGTTACAATACAGTTGCCAGTACACGATATAAGGACATCCCCAGTCGAGGGCGGTCTTGACGGCGTTGGGGATTGTCTTTCGGATCTGCTCGGAAGAAAAGTTATTCTCCGGCATTCCAAACTCACCCACATAAACGTTTCTGTCGCCGAAATCGTGGCTGTCCGGCAGATGGGCCGCGATGAAGTCCAGCGCTTCGCGAAAGACCTGTGGATTTTCGTGATGGGCGGTGACTGAATCCCAGGCCGAGTAAGAGACCAAATCTAATCGGGTATGAGGCAAAACCGCGTTGACCATGTTGGGCTTACCCGCCCTCATCGAATCGACGACACGGTTCACTTCTGCTGCATGATATACCCGGACGCCGTTTGATCCGGCCTCTTGCCGGGCCTGGTTGACTCCCTTCTGTCTGGCATTGAGCCATTCGATCATAGCGCTAATCGCCTTCGGAGTCGGATCCACCTTCCCCTTGTAGTTGCCGCGAATCAGCCAGTCGCCTTCCCAGTGTTGCAGTACGAAAGTCTTTCCGGTTCCCTTGTAGGCGGTCAATAGGTGCCTGGCCAGCTCGTAAAACTGCCGTTGTTCCTCGAGTTTCTGTTCTTCGGTCAAACCCTTCCTCCAGTAACCCGCATCCGCGCCCATTGAGAAGCACATCAAAATGTAGGTGGTCATGGGTTTGTCGAAGAGTTTTTTAAAATAGGGGGATTGCGCGATTTCGACGAGTGTGTTCATCTCGGGCCATTGCGAATTGAAGGGGTATGACCGTTGGGGCTTGTGAAACCAAACTTTGATGACCCGCGAACCGAGGGCCTGAACCTGATCGGCTCCTTCATTGAGAAAATCTTTATCGGTCAGATGATATTTTCCGCTAACGTGCGTTACCCCGATAACATCTGCTAAATTTTTTCGTTCGAATTGACTGGCTGCGACCCCGGGAATGTATTCGGGCGATGCCCAGGAGGCACATATTGCCACCGACAAAATAGCCAGGAAAGAATGACGCATTTTTAGCCCCGACCGAAGATCAAAGGATGGTTTTACTTAATGGAAAGACCTCCGATCCGGTTCGACCGGTTTTGAATATTTCTGCTACCTCAGCGACAATGTCAGGATATTCGTCGGCCACGTCGTTTGATTCACTGATGTCTTGTTCCAGATTGTAGAGCTGGATCTTTCGATCGGGTTTCAAGCGAAGCCCTTTCCATTTGCCTATCCGGACGGCTTGCTGGCCGCGAAGCTCCCAGTATAGATATTTGTGTTTCTTCTGTTTTTGTGGCTGTCCGAGAAGAGTGGGGAGCATGGATAGTCCGTCGATTTTCGTCGGTGGATAGTCGCCGATAAGTTCGCAGCAGGTGGGTAAGAAGTCCCAGAAAGCCGAGATGTGATCGCTCGTACTTCCGGCTTGGATCCGACCGGGCCAGCGCGCGATATACGGTATGCGAATTCCGCCTTCATAGACGGAGCCTTTGAGGCCGCGTAACGGCTTGGCGCTTTCGAAGAATGCCGAGTCCGATCCTCCGTTAAAAGTCGGGCCGTTGTCGCTGGTAAATATGACGAGGGTATTCTTATCGAGACCCAGCTCTTTCAGCAATGACATAATCCGTCCGGTGTCCCGGTCCATCCGCGTGACCATAGCCGCATAGCAGGCGCGCGGATTCGGATGAGGGAAATATCCTTTATCGCCCGTGTACGGTGGATCGGGCCATCTGCCTTTGTATTGCGCCAGTGAGTCTTCCGGAACCTGAAGCGCCACGTGCGGGATGGTGAAAGGGACGTAGCAGAAGAAAGGACGATTTTTATTGGCCTTGATGAACTTCAGGGCTTCGGCTGCGATCAGATCATGTGAGTAAGCCTCCTCTTTTCCGCCCTTGTTGGCCTTGATCCATTCGACCTTGCCGTCGCGCCACAGGTGATTGGGGTAGTACGTATGGGCCTGACGCTGGCAGATATAGCCGTAGAAGTGGTCGAAGCCCTGTTTGTTCGGCTCGCCGGTCGTACCGACTTGTCCGAGGCCCCATTTCCCGAAGGCCCCGGTCGTGTAACCGGCCTTTTTGAGGATTTTTGCGACGGTGACGGTATCGGCCCTTATCGGGTATTGCCCGCCGATCGTCGAGCCGAGCACCCAGCCCTCTTTGCCGCCCATCTGCTTATTGCCGCGAACCTGAGCGTGGCCCGTGTGCAGTCCCGTCATCAATGTGCAGCGCGACGGTGCGCAGACCGGATTACCCGAGTAGTGCTGGGTGAATTTCATGCCTTCGGCGGCTAATTTGTCGATATTGGGCGTCTTGATCTTTTCCTGGCCGTAGCAGCCGACTTCGGCATAGCCCAAATCATCCGCGAGGATATAGATAATATTGGGTTTGTTCTTGCCTTGGGCAGAGACGGCCTGAATGGCGTCTTCATAATTGGCTAAGCTCAAAGCCGCGGCTGCGAAACCAGTCGCTTTCAAAAAATCACGTCGTTTCATATTTCACCTCCATTTTGAGCGGGCGATGTGGACAGGCTGGAAAAAACGATATCAGCCACTTTCGTACGAACGGGCTTGGCGCTTCCGTCGTCTTTGGGATGGACTCGATTGGCGAGAATGATGAGAAAGGTCTCGTTCTCCGGATCGCAGACGATCGAAGTGCCGGTGTAGCCGGTGTGGACAAATGCCTTTTCCGAAGCGCAGGCGCCTTTTGCCGATGAATAACTTGCACTGACGCCGAAGCCGTACGCCCGGCCGTGTGTTTGAACGGTGGTCAGCAAGCGAACGGCCTCAGGGCTGAGGATTCGTTTGCCTTTCCAGGTACCACCGTTTAGAAGCATCCGACAGTATATCGACAGATCGTGGGCGTTCGAGAACAATCCCGCGTTTCCGGATACACCCGCCATCAGTCGGGCTAAGGGATCGTGGACGGTGCCTCGAAGCGGCTTGCCGTCGATGATTTCTGTTGCGGCGATATCCTTCTCCCGGGAATCCGGCGGATTAAACGTTGTGTGCTTCATACCGAGAGGGGCAAAGATGTTCTTCTTGCTGAATTCATCGAGACTCTTTCCGCTGACAACTTCGACAATTTTGCCCAGAGTGATATAGCTAAGGCAACTGTACCTGAATTCTTCG
>CAYZAT010000221.1:0-7329 GCA_964476475.1 uncultured Pirellulales bacterium | reverse complement strand
TCGTACGGGTATACACCCGTACCGGGGGTTCGAATCCCCCCCTCTCCGATTTTCCCCTGCAATCGCCGTTTTTAGCCTTTAAAGCCCGATTTTCTACCGCCTGAGTTACTCCCATGAACTGTCCGGTCGTGTCCAATTCTGTCCATATTTGTCTGCGAAATGGACCGTTTTGGGCCTTCTGTAGGCAAGTATAGAGGCAAGTCAGATCGAGTAAAATCGACATCGTCTGTGCCTGTTTTGGTTTCCTTTTGTTTTTCTCGGCTCGGTAAGGAAAGATCCGGCAACTTCGCGACGGCCTCTGAGGCTTGACCCCGGAAAGTGTGAGTGTAACGGCTTAGCGTGAGATCTACTTTACTGTGCCTCAAGATCGTCTGTGCCGTTTTCGGATGGACGCCGGCGGCTGCCAGAAGCGAACCCGTCGAGTGCCGCAGCGAGTGAAAGTCGGCATAGCGTCCGGCATCGTCCACGTAGTCAATCCCCGCATCGGCCAGATCGGTTTTTATCATATCCGAAGTTCGCTTGGTCAGTTGTTTGTATGTTCCACCAAAAGCCTTAGTCTTGGGATGTTTATTTGCAAAGTGTTGCTTCAAGATATCTGCCGTATCCGTCCGGATCGGGACTCCGTCCTCTTGTCGGCGTTTCGAATAACCGGCGGTGACGTTCACAACCATATTCTCGAAATCGAATGATCCGACTTCAAGACTCCTTATTTCATTTGCCCTTAATCCTGATTCCGCTGCAAAACGATACAACAAAGCTCTTTCCGGCCCGGTCATCCCGTAACGCTTCGTCGCTCGGTTTGTGACTTCAAGCAATCGTCTTAATTCATCGGGTTCAAGGGATCGTCTATCGTGCCGCCGGTCGGTCCGAACATTCAAACCTTTAAGGTATTCAATCCGTGTCTCCTGGATGCGCCGGTCTGCAAGAAGCCATTTTTCAAATTGCTTGATCGCCGGCAGGTAGAAATTGCTTGTCTGTGCGGATATGCCCTTACCATTGTCCCTCAAGTTTGCCAGGCATCTTTGAACCGCGCTCGGGGTAACGTCACTCCATGTTTTGAAGCCGCTATTGTTGATAATGGTTTTGACTCGCGAAACGACTTGATTCACCTGTTGTCGAGTGTTCCCTTTATCCGAGAGTGATTGCTTGAAATCATCCAAATGGTCGTGAAGGGATTTTACCGATTCGGCCCTGTGTTTTTCAATTAAATCTGCCTCGACCAAACGCGATCTTAACCGTTCCGGAATTTGCTCGATCCACTTAATCAAGTCCACATCCGGGGGTTCTACGGCTGCACGATGGCAGGCCAAACGTTGTATCTTTCGCCCAATGATTTCTGCCATTTCTTTGTTTTCGGATGCTGGAAAACGGACCACTTTTCCTTTGTGATCCTTCAGTTGGACCCAGTGTTTGGCGACGTGTTTCAGTTGCCCTGTTTTTTTGCTCCGATATGTCGGCTTCCATATACGCATAGCTCGGACTCCCTGTTCGATTTCTTCGCTCAACCATTGCTCGCGGGATGGGCAGCCAGCCTCGACCCAGGCTTCCAAGGCTCCACGTTCCCAAAACGAGCGTGAACCAAGTGTAACAGGTTCCGGACCGATTTGCCTTTCCGAAAGCAACTCGTAGAATGTGCTTCTACCAACCCCGAGCAACCGCGCGGCCTTGGATGCGTTTAAGAGTAATGGTGAACATTCTTTATCAAACGTTTCATTCATTGAACTATGCAGCCGGCTTCTTGAATGCCAACCTAAAGAACTAACACTGTCCTTGTGAAATTTGCCTCAATTCCTGCACACAGCGCCGATCGGCGCGATGGGTCCGCCGGGAGGATCCACGCTCCCGCGCGGCAGATACAGCGAATAGACGGACGCTAAAACGATCTCACGATCCCACGCCGATAGCTTTCCGGTGGACCTCAAACGCTTTAATAGAACTCCGCCGGCCGCCAGTGCCGAGAGGTCCTGTTCGTTCATCAAGGTAAGTAAATACCCGCGAATGTCACTTGTGGCCGAGTCGAAGGCACTACCCAGGAGTTCTCGCACGGCCTCGTAGGATTCTTCTAAACTCTCAACGGCTCGTATAATGTGATCGTCGCGTTCAATCATTGCTTAACTTACGAAAGAGGTTAATTACACATTTGCAGAGTGCCGGGACAAACGGCAGGGCCAGGCCGGCCAAAACAAAATACAAATAGAAGACAACACTGCTCATGATGCTTTCGCTTCATTTAAATACCCGAAGGCGGGCGGCTAATCAGTCGCCCGCCCCAGGCGACAACAGGAGATTTTTATACCTTTTTGCCTCGGACACAAAAGTTGTAGTGACATACCGCCATGCGGCATTTGCGATATTGAACGCCTTTCTGGACGTCCGTTCGGCGGCAGATCGTATCCGTCGAGCCGCAGCGAGGGCAACGCGTGACCGTCGGAAACGACCAGGTCCGTTCCCGATGCCGCGTGACGTCCTTTTTTCCGCGAATAGTGGACATAATCACTCCAATGTGAGTTGCGTTAATTTATCGATCCGGCCGCCGATTACGGTTCCGAGTTGAGCATTTTGGCCATTCGCCGCCTCGGCCGCCGTCAGTCGCTGGCGGAGGTCAAACAGAACCTCGTGAAATACCGTCTCAGATGCCCGCTCGCCAATATCACTATTGCGCTGGCGCAGCTCCGCCGTTTGCTTTGCCCGGAACGTGGCGAACTTTTGTTCCAGCGATTTTTTTCGCTTCCTGACCTCGCCGACACGCCGTAGAGATTCATTGGCTTCGTCGGGGCTGCCTTCCGAAATGAGGGTCTCGTACTCATCGAAATGGGCTTCGCGTTCTGCCTGGGTTTCTGAGATTTCTTTTATGAGGCGCTCGAGTTCGCGCTCGGCGGCCTCGACGTCTGATTGCAACGCCTGGTATTCGTCCTTGAAGCCGGCCAGGGCGGCCTCGACCGCCGCCAGTTCGCGGGACGGCTTTTCCTTTGTTTGTTTTGTCGATGTTGCCATAAGTTGTATCCTTTGATTGGCATGTTTACGATTTCATTTTGCTTAACACAAAACTCCATGCTGGAAGAATGACGGGATGTACGAACCGCTTACCTGATTCATGGCAGACGATCCGCCCAAAGATAGTATCCCCGTTGGGGCGGATTTTGTTCGTGAAACGGGCGTCGCCGTCGCTGCCGGCTGCGCAGCAGACCGATGTTGCGGCGCCGGTTCCGCGCCTGTCTTTGCAAAACCCGTTACGCCGAATTTTCGGAGCCGTCCAAGGATTTTTTCCTGGGCATCGAGGCACGCCCGCAGGTGCCGATTGTCGCCGTTTGCACGCGCGATTTGCTCTTGATTCACCTGTTCGCCGTAAGCGTCTATGGCCCGCTTGATGGCCCGTTTACGCTCGTCTGGGTTCATTTCGTTTCTCATTTTTCTGTCTCCTAAATTCATGCTTCATAAGTACTTGCGTTAAAAGAGGCTACTATTGTCAGGGCCAAATAAAAAAAATAAACGGCCTCGGAAAGAGTGCCCTATTCCCCACTGGTTTAGGGGGGTGGCCTGGGAAGGACCCGCGATAAGTGCTTGATGTTACACTATTTACGTTCATTAAATGGCCTTTCGTTTATCCGATTTTTGAAAGTTCATAAGCAATTTCAACATCGTAAGCCACGACCTGACAAGACCTTACAGTAGCTATTCGGCTGTTGTTTTTTGTAAACATCCTAATCTTATCCAGCGGCAACATCTGCCTCAGTTGCATACTTCAAACACATGCCCTGGAAGGCTTTCATCCAAACCGCCCCCGGGGACCGGCATCGTTTTGCGTTCCGCCGAACTTTGGCGGCATGAACTAATGCCCGGTTCTTGATCGTGGTCACGACCGGCGCCGATAAACCGGCGGTGAGTTTGCGAAATGTCGATGCATAACTGCAAATCTCGCTTCGCCCTTCGGTACTGCCACGGCTAAACGTCCGGTCCAGGCCCAACTCAGTGAAGATCGCTTCACCGAAGGCCATCGCCTCGGCGTCGTATCTGTGCCGTTGATCTCCCATGACGTCACCGACGGCGACGGGATCGCCACGGCCTCGACGCGCGGACACCGGGCGGGATGCTGGACGATGGGCGGTGGACGATGCACGGCCAGATGGTACGGAGGTCGGTCGGGATCCGGGCGGAGAGGCGTTATCCGAGCTTGAGGGGGCTTGGGGGAATGCAATCACTTTAGCCCCCTCAGAAGCGTCGGATGGAGTCGGGTCAATCGGGTCGGTCGGGTTTTCGGGTCGGGTAGGGGCGGCGGCCGGGGACGGGTGGTTTCGGGTTTCGGATTGCCGTTCGGCTTTCGATTGCCCTTCATTTCGCCGTTGCCCCTCGTGCGCTTTGGTTTGTGTTCCCATTATCCGATCCGGGTTATTTTTCTCTTTTGTTTTGTTTCCGATTTTGTTTTTCTTTTGTTTTTTTAAAGGCGAGCGCACTTCGTTCACCTCGTGCGCTGGCGTGCGCTCGGCTGCGCTCGAGCGGGTTTTCTTCTTGGATTTCGGCGATTTCTTTTTCGTTTTGCCCTCGGATTTTTTGGGCTTCTTTTGTGTGGCATCCTCGCCTTCAGGTTCATCAGTCATCGACTCGAAATCAGGCAGTTCAATTTTCTCAATGAGTTTGACGGATAAGAACCGTTTTAAAATCTTGGTCATTAGTTTGGTGGGGATATTCAACAACTGTCCGAGTTGAGAATCTGTAAACGGTTGCTTATCAGCGCCGAGAAGCCATCCTCGGTATGGACGGGTTTGTCGGGCCCCCAGGCAAATGAGTAAGCGATAACAACCATACAACATACAAAATTCCGGGCCGTCTTTACAGGTCATCATAGTGAACTGATTCAGATAATTTGAGCCTTCCTCATCGCTGCCGGTGTGTTCTCGCACGTAAGGTAGGTTGCCCTGGTAAACATGCCCGCTGCGTGTGAGAACGTCATATCGATCATCGTTGCGAAAAATGTGATAGCCAAGTTTGACCGAGCCGGATTTCCGGCTGTCCGCTCTGCGGGTAGAGACCTTCGCTTTCGGCGTTGTTGTACTTGATGATGATGTTCTTTTTTTAGCCGCCACTGTCTTTCCTTCGGTTCTTGTTTAGCAATTCTTTGCTGTCGATTATAAGGGACTTGATTTTCCGGCTTTCCAGGTATTGCCGGCCGATATCGGCCAGACGACACAAAAGGAGTAAATCCATCCTGAGCTTATTTCTGGGTTCCTGCATTGCTTCGTAGATAAGGTACTGAATCTCCTCATTCAAGGCTTCGATCTCTCGGCGGTTAAGATTAACAGGTTGGTCAAGATGAAGCTCCCAAGGATTTCTTTCATTCTGATCTTTTTTTGTGGTTCGTGACATCATGCTCCTTTCTCGTTTGGGCTGGGTGGATCGCAATAGCGGACGAAGGGCGCTGGGTTGCCATATTCATCGTTGGCGTTAAGCAGCGGTCCCAGATCCGGCGTCCCGTCGAATAGGGAGAGGAACTGTTGCAGCCAGGCCGGTCGGGCGGGGAAGATACGCTTGCCCGTCCGACCGGCGTAGAGCCACAACGTGACGAGTAGGACTTGGCTTGTATCGTCCAGGGATCTAAAGGCTGCGTTATCCAGTAATGCCGTTGAGAGTCCCACCAGCCGCGTGTCACGGTACAACCAGAATAACTCTCCGTAGCGAAGCAACTCGAAGAACTGTTTCTCGGTTTTTCCGGACGGGCAGATCATGGGTTGTTCCTTGTAGGCCGGACGATCCCCAGCGCGGCGATATGCCGGTCATACAGTTCCGGCTGCTCGCAGGCGACTTTCTTGAAGGCGTCCCCCAGCTTCATGCCCGTCTGTTGAGCCAGGGCTTTGGCCGCCTGGACGAACGTCCTCGTTGCGGGTTGCCGGCGAGATTGCATTACGCCCACCGCCGATAAGCTGTCGTGTTTTTCGTCCATCGCTAAGCCTCCTTGATTGTCCTGAAGCGGATTCATCTCCATACGTGTCACTACGTCGATTAACTTGTATTCCCTCGCGGCGTCGGCCAGCCAGAGCCGCCCCGTCGCCAACGCGCGGATCCGCTCGGAGGGTAGCCCTCGGCCCTCCGCCACGGCGTTAACAAATTGAGTATTCAACGCATCAACAATTTCCTGGACCGCGTTCACCTGCTCGTCGGTGACGCCGTCCACGCCCATTCCCTTATGCTCGCCCGAGCGAATGACGATGATTTTACGGCCCCGTTTTTTGTCTGCCTTCGACCGGTCCACATAGACCGTATAAACGCCGATGGAGCCAATCTCCGCCGTGCGGTTGGCCTCGATCTCCTGGGCCTGAGAGGCCAGCCAATACGCCGCCGACGCCGCCAGGTCCTCCACCACCGCTGTGACGGGCTTGGTCTGTCGGGCCGCACGAATCGCATCCGCCGTATCGGCCAGGCCGTCCACGACGCCGCCCGGCGAGGCGACGTGCAATTCGATCGCCTTGACGGATTTCGAGGCCATCGCCTCATCTAATTGCGCCCGAATTTCGTCGTAGCCTGTGCCGACGATCCCCCAGAGGCGCAGCCACGCGGGAAACGTCTTTAATAGCACGCCGGAGACGGCAATGACGGCCGTTCCGTTGTGAACTTTCAATCCCCTCCGCGGCGCGGCGACGTCGATAGCCGGCAGGGCGGCCGTCGCCGGCAGACTCGCCAGCGCGTCCATGAACGCCTGCAGCGCCGCCGGCTCCATCGCCCACCTGTGCATTTTCATTTCCACTGCAAACCCATTAATCCCGCTATTTCTCTCCAGTGACATCGTCAACGGCCTCCACCAAAAAGCCCGGCCTCCGCCGTCGGCCACCACGTGACACACTCACTGCCACAGGTCTTGCATAGGCGCGACGCTCCTTTTTTCACAAGGCCGCGATGCTGCAAAGTGGGCAACCGTCTCGCTGTATCGTAACGGTTCAAGCCGATCACAACAGCAAGCTCGGCGCTTGTCCTGCCCGGCCAGCGTGTGACGCCCATCGCAACCAGCCTCATTTGCCCCTTGAGCCTTTCGGACTTAATAGCGCGGTCGCCCGCTTTGTAGCTTGTCACTGGATCGCCACGGTGCGCGACCGGCGCATCGAACAACGTACTATCGTTAATTTGTGCCATTACTCATAACTCTCTGGCTGGCTTGTCGATTTAGTGCATCGCGCACTTGATGCTCATCGAAGCGAAACCGCCCGTTTACATTCAGGCATGGGATACCGCCATTCTCTGCAAGTGTCCGTAGAAATTTTTCAGGCAGGTTCAATCTGCCAGAAAGATGTTCTAACGTAATGTATCCTTCATCAAACATGCAATTACAAATAGAATTTGTGA
>CAYZAT010000220.1:0-7342 GCA_964476475.1 uncultured Pirellulales bacterium | reverse complement strand
CCCGAACGATTTTTCTCGGTCTTTGGGATCGCATATTGACCTACTCATTATTCGGGTGAGCCAAATTTTTTTTGAAAAAATACGTAGTCACCACAATTGACAGATAAGCGTTTCCCATCGATATTATCCTTGATCGAAAATGGCGATACAAATACAAGAAAAACATAGAAAAGAAATCGAGCACATCATTGCGGATCTCGAATGTCCGAAAGAAACGCCCTGCTATCGTTCGGAATTCAAAAACTTAGGCAAAGCCAAGGATGCAGGCCTTGATAATTTCACCTATTGTTCTGAGGGAGATTTAGACGCCATACTCTGTCATTTCTCAATGTCCTTCGGTGAAAAATATTTATGCAAATGCCCCCTTCGAATCTATTTGGCGAAGCATCTAAACATTTAATGCCAATAAGATCCGATCCGTAAAACGGCCCGAGCACTCCGCCGGAGGCGGACACACCGTAGGCCCCCTTTTCCCTCCAACATCCGGCGTCAAACGACTCTGAGACTCGCACGTCGGTGAAAACGCATTTTCGTCCTTGCGCTCATGGGCTGGTGACGAAACAATCTCAGCGCTTTCAACAGCCCCCTCCGTCGTCCACAAAGCGCTCGAAAGCTTTAGGGTCGTTTTACGCCATCCAGGGACGCTGCCGGTTCAATTTGCCGGAGAAAACCTTCCGGGCAATCAGCGTATTCTCGATGACCTGAAAATCGAACATTCCCACGCAGGCAAAATCGGCCCCGTTCTCGAAGACGTACTTGAAGCTTTGCCTCGGATGCAGCGCGCCGGCCGCCAGGATCTTGAAGGCAATCCACGGCTCTTTCAGCCCCTTCATGTACTCGACGGTCTCATCGGGATTGCGGCACCAAATATTGTCGTGAAATTCGCCGTGTTTCTGGCTGCTCGGTCCGAGGACATCGTATTCCTTGCGGTTTTCCTTCGGTGTGGCCGACCAGTAATTATCCGGGTGCAGCGTCTTAACCCAGAAATCCGGTTTCAAACCGGCCTTGACGCAAGCCTTGACCGTCTCCAGCTCATGAGCGCCGATCCCGCCCGGCACGTCGAATTGCTTGATGTACTCCAACGCCTCGCCGATCTCGTCGATCTTGCCGGCGTGAGCGAGCGCGTCGGCCCGGCCGCCCTGCACATAAACCGCATGGGCACCGTTGTCCACGGAGCGCTTGATCCCTTCCTTGAGACTACTGCCCGCGGCACAGTCGGAGATCCACTGAATCTCGCCGCCCCGCTCATTCCAGTACTTATTGATGACCCGGTCGGAAACGGGATTCGTCAGAATCGTATTGATGCCGTTCTCTTCAGCCAACTCCAGCGTCTCGAAGACCTTCTCGTCCGTATGATACGCCTTCACAAGAGAAGACACATAGATTAAATCCCGGTCATGAGCCCAGCCGCCAATGAGATTGCCGCCGCAGAAGACCCGGCTGATCTTGAGGTCTTTGATCTTGCCCATCGGTATTTTCCCGCCGCCCGAGCCGGATTGAGCGGAACGATGTGTATTTCGGGCCGCCTGCGCCATCAAATTCTTTTCTTCAAAGCTGCCAAGCCCCAAAGATACCCCCGCCGAAGCCGCGATAGATTTCTTCATGAAACCACGACGATCTACATTCTTTTTCTCCGACATAATGTTCGTCCTTTCTTTCCGACTGTCATCCTAAAGAAGATTTTTCTTTGGGTGGCAACCTCAAAGCCGCAGGCTTTGGGAATGGTAAGGAAAAGCCATCCCATGCGTGGCACGGGCTTCCAGCCCGTGAATACACGGCCAAGATGGCCGTGCCACGTCCCTTGAGGCTGCCACCCTCATTTAATCCTTGTGAAAATTCAACTATCGTTTCCTACGCTCTCCAGGGCCGCTGACGATTCAGTTGGCCGGAGAGAATGTCCTTTGCGATCAGCGCATCTTCGATCACCTGAAAATCAAACATCCCGACACAGGCAAAATCGGCCCCGTTCTCGAAAGCAAACTTGAAGCCGTCCCTGGGGTGAATCGCCCCGGCCGCCAGAACCTTGTAGTCAATCCACGGCTTCGGCATCGTCTTCATAAACTCGAACGTTTTTTCAGGATATTTGTCCCAGTAATTGTCGATATTATAGTTATCGATCACGTCCTTGTGCTGATCCGGCGTCCGTGTGGACCAGTATTGAGTGCCATGATGTGTCTTCATGTAAAAATCGGTGTCTAACCCGGCCTCTTCACACTTCATGGGTGTCTCTAAATTATGGCCGCCGACGCCCCCGATAATGCCATTGCTTTTAATGAAATCCACGACTTTCCCGACCAGGTCGGTTCTGTCGTTTCGCACCCAGAGATCCCCGATATTACCGATAAGAAAGGCGCCGACCGCCCCTCCATCCACGGCTTTCTTCACGTCACCGGTCAGGTCGTCCGTCTTGGCCGTGCATTGTGCGATCCATTGAATTTTCCCGCCCCTCTCATCCCAGTATTTGTTGAGCAGCCGGGCGGAGGGCGAATTCGTGATAATCGTGTTGATCCCGTTCTCCTCGCAAATCTGGAGTGTTTCGATAATTTTCTCATCCGTGAAATACTGTTTAAGTAAGGGAGACACGTAGATCAAGTCCCGGCTATGGGCATATCCGCCGATCAGGTTCCCTCCGCAGATGATCCGGCTGACCTTCACCTTGCCTATTTTGCCCGCCGGCAAGCCCCTGACCGAATCCTTAGGCAACTTCGTTGATTTCTTTGGCGCCGCCAATAACGCCTTTTCTTCAAAACTCAGGGCTGACGCGATCGCAGCCGAACCGACAACGGAACGCTTGAGAAATTGTCGGCGATTAACGGAATGTGTCATCAACCGGTCCCTTTCAAAAAATCACCAATCAGTTAAGATTCCTCCTCTATTGCGCCATGCTCGATCAATAGTTCGGCAATTTTGTTTTTTCTTTGTTGTCTGGCCATATCCAACGGGGTCAGGCCGCGATTGTTTTGAAGATTGACATCCGCCCCCTTGGAAATGAGCAATTCAGCCATCTCCTGATACCCGGCTTGAGTCGCGAAATGCAGGGGAGTGCCCTGGGTATCGCACATGGTGTTGACGTCCGATCCTTCGTCAAGCAAGAATTCGGCCACAAGCAGGCAGTTCCGCATGGCCGCGAAGTGCAGCGGGATGGTGCCGTCCGTCATCGGCGCGTTGATCTCGGCCCCCTTGGAGATGAGCAACATGGCCACGTCCTGATGGCCCTGGACCAGAGCGATATGCAAATAGGTAACGTCCTTCGTTGCCTTCTCGTTGACGTCGGCGCCCGCGGCAATCAGCTTATCGATAATCTCAAATTCCCCTCGGGCCACGGCCTGGCGCAGATTCATGCCCGGATCGAACGATTCGTCGGGCTTCACCGCTTCCGGCGGAGCCTCCTCTTCCACCGGCTGCACGTCCGTTTCAACCTCGGCGGGAGCTTCTTCTTCAATGGGCTGGAGTTCAATCTCGGCGTCAGCAGGCGTCTGCTCCGGCTGTTTTTCCGGTTGTGCTTGCGGCTCCTCCGGCTTCTCTGCGGGTTCCGACGCGACCTCAACAGGGGCGCGGTCGGCCGGCTCCGTGTCTTGTTTCTTACACCCGGAAACGGCCAGGACGACGACCAGGACCAACTCAAATAGCGTCAAATGCCTCATTATCCGTCTCATGTAGAGAATCAACTTTGGCCTTATATCGGCTTTCCAAACGATTCTACCACATTTGTTCCTGAAATGCAAACCATTGACGACGCGGTAAAACCGCCCCGGGAGGAATCCCACCCTATAACAACCCTTTTAGCCGAACTGCGGCTTAAGATACGAAATATTTAACAGGCAGATAAATAAAAACAAATGGGTAGCAGCCTCAAGCGAAGCTTGCCGATGGCTTTCACCTACCATCCCCATCCCTTCGGGTCGAGGCTGCCACCCGGTCGTGCCGTATCTGATCCTCTTGATTTTATTCGCTAACCACTGCTATTTCAGCCCAATAACCGCCCTCAAAGGCCCAACCGGTCGGTTGATTGATGAGCTCAAGCTTTATCTTCTTGCCCGCAAAATCGGACAAGTCCACCTCGGTCTGCATCCAACCGTCTTTAGCGGTTTCTTTTCCCACCATTTTGCGGGTGACGTGTTTGCCGTCCACCGCAACGATCAACGCCCAATCCCCTTCAGGATGGTGACCGATGGTCAAACGCAGAATGCTCTTCTTCGCAGCTTCAAGCGTGAGTTCTCGCGAAAGCTGACAGCCCGTTCGGCGATCAAGCGGATGCGTCACCAGAACGTTGCGCTTGCCCAACGCCTGCTCATGCACGCCCGGCTCCATCTCCGTCCCGCAAGCGGCGACTTTCCAGCCGGGGGCAAACTTCGCGATATCCTCAGAAAGATCTTTGCCGACAGTCGCCGTAATCTTCGCCATTTCTTCTTCCGTGAATTTGCTGTTGGCGATGGGACCGGGTTCCCAGCATTGTTCCAGTTTACCGGGTTTGGGCTGTTCGATCGGAATGACGAATATTTCCCGTCCTTCGGCGTCCGTTTCCACCCGTCCACCCGCCCGTA
This sequence comes from uncultured Pirellulales bacterium, assembly GCA_964476475.1. Classification (GTDB taxonomy): domain Bacteria; phylum Planctomycetota; class Phycisphaerae; order Sedimentisphaerales; family Anaerobacaceae; genus JAFGTG01. The sequence goes on along the minus strand of CAYZAT010000220.1, from coordinate 2,798 downwards.
CGACCGACTGACGAACGAGTTTCTTACTCACGTCCACGAGCATCGGGAAATTGTACGGCGTGTGGCTGAATTTACCTTCCGGATCGAGAGCCGAGGTGTACTTCGCCGGCAAATCCTTAAAACCGATCGTTGTAAAGAGAATGCCGCCCGCGTTCGAGGGATTGCAATCGGAGTCCTGGCCGCAACGGGTTGAGATGATAATCGTCTGGTCCGGATCACCGTTGCCGTACAGCAAACCCATGATGATATAGGCCCCATTGATCTTGGCATCGATATTAAAGTCGCCCTGCGGCCCCGAGCATGAGAATTGTCGGTAATCGGGATTATCCTGATACTTCGCCTCGATAAGCTGCCATGTTTTTTGCCAATGATCCGGATATTGCTTATACCAGGCGAGTACATCGCGGATGCATTCGGCGTATTGACTGCCTTGCGGGATACACTTCAGCCCGGCCCGGACGATCTTCTCCATATCCGTCTCGAAGAACGCCTCGGCGTACATCCCGCCGACAAACTGGCCGCCGTAGAGCCCGTCGCCGTAGTTCATCAGCCTTCCAAACGTCTCTCCGAGCTGGATAGCCACGTTCGGCATCCCCGGCGCGATCAGGCCCGCATAGTCGGCCTCGATCTGGTAGTCAATATCGTCGGCGTGCCTGTTGAATACCGGGTGGCCGGAATCGGGAGGCGCAACGCCCCGGCGTAAAAGGGTCCGGCCTTCGTTGTTGGCGTGCCAGAGTCGATAGCCGCTATTGGCAAAGTCGATTCCCGCCTGACGGATCGACACATCCATACCGTACAATTCCAGGGTTCGCAGGAACGTCATCTCGACGTAGATATCATCCTGCCTGAACTGGTTAATCAGTTCCGGCTTCCAGGCGGGCATCTCATCTTCCGGGATAATCTGGCCTTTATAGCGAAATTCCGTCGGCCCGCCCCAACCGACGCCCGCCATCTGCCCGATCCAGCCGGCTTTCATCTTATCCACATACTCCTCGACGCTGATGCGCCGGGTTGGCGTGGCGATCTCACTGATAACACCGGAACCTTTGGCGCGGCAGCCGGACAGCAATATCGCGCTAAAAACGATTGTGAGGACCATGAGAATACGCAAGATATCTTTCGACATTGTTGCACCTCCATTTGGCTATATTATGAATATGGTTTCCTGACTCGTTGTTGTATAACGAATTGACAACCAAAAAACAAGATTTTTCGTAACATCTCATGAAAAATCCGGCACTATCCTATATTATGTGGACTATAGGTTTGCAATCGCCTTTCGAATGGGTATAATGCTCACGGCTCACAACGCAAACAGTGAATAGAGAGAACCTAAAGCAGGTTTAACTATGACAAAAAACAGGATACGACTTTTGACTCTCGTGGTCGTGACCATGATAGTAGCATCCCCGGTTTTCTCGACGCAAAGCGATGACAGGATCCTCCAGGTCGTGGTTGAAACGAAGAAACTCGTCGATAACGGCCAGATCGCCAAGGCCCAGGACGCCTTTGACGAGCTTCAGGCGGACTTTCCGAAGGTTTTGAGGCCGGATTTGGATCTTTATATCAAAGGCGAGCTTAATTACGCTAAAGATAAATACACCAGGGCGGCGAAAAGCTTTGAGAAGATGCTCAAAGAGCATCCCAGAAGCTCGTTGAAAGACGCGGCTTTAGAACGAGAATTTTCCATCGGCCAGGCCTATTTAGCCGGCAGGAAAAAAACGGTCTTCGGATTTATCCATTTGAGCGGAGCGCCCGAAGGCATTCGGATCATGGAGAAGATAACAGATCGGGTCGGTCTCGATGCCGCCATGGGCAGAGACGCGTCTTTGGCCGTGGCGAAGAATTACGAAGAAAGAGAACTCTACGAAGAAGCCTACCTCAAGTGGTGGGAGATATCGTTACATTGGAACGAGGGCCCGGCGGGTAAGGACGCCCTGCTCGGTATGGGACGGACCAAAATCGCCGCCTACAACCAACAACCCGAGCACAAGAGGCACCTGTACGATGCATCGGGATTGAGCACGGCCAAGAGCTGTTATTCTCGATTCAGATTGCTCTATCCCGCGGACGCCAGGAAGATGAACGTTAACCGGATATTGGAAGAGATCGACGAGCAGTTGGCCCGCAAGCAGTTCAGTATCGGTCAATACTACCAGTCCACCGGCCACACGAAAGCCGCCAATCTCTATTACCGTATGGTCGTGAACGACTGGCCGGACACCCGGGCGGCGAAAATGGCAAAGGAATACCTGGTCGCGCATCCTGAACTCGAAAGTGACCTTCAGACGTCATCTGAGAAATGAACAAAGGAATGCTCAATAGTCCGTCTATGCATCACAAGTCACGATTATTCTATGTGTACGCGTCTCTCTGTTTGAGCTGCCTGGGTATGTGCGGCTGCGACGGAATGCTGGGCTATTCCAATGAATCGCTGTTTCCAAGGAACGTCCACAGCGTTTGCCTGAAAATGTTCGACAATCAGAGCTTCCGAAGAGGCGTGGAGTACGACCTTTCCGACGCCCTGGCCAAGCGCATCGAGGTCGAGACCCCGTACAAGATCGTCTCCGACGCCGACCGCGCCGATACCGTTATGAGCGGCCAAATCGTCTCGATCTCGGAACTCGCGCTCAGCACCGACCGGGAAATCGGAACCATCCTCGAAAAAGAAGTGCAATTGCGGGCCATTGTGGACTGGAAGAATCTCAGGACGGGCGACTTGCTCATCGATCATCAGGAGATCCGCGCCTCGGCAAGCTATTCACCGTATCAAATGCAGGACTTTAAATATGCCTCCT
>CAYZAT010000219.1:0-7349 GCA_964476475.1 uncultured Pirellulales bacterium | reverse complement strand
TCTATTTTTTAATCTATAATCAACAATAATGATTTTGTAAAACTCTTTGAAAAATTAGGGCCCATACCTTTAATCAGTACAGGCCCTGAATAGCAATGAACAAAGTATGTAGGAATGTTGATACAATATTTAGCGAAGGGTATTTATCCTTCATACTGTAAAGTCGAAAATAAAGTAGCATTGGGACACGATAGAGTGTATAATAATGTTAGTTCGAAGATTAATGAAAGTATTTTAGAGCCATAGCTCACTATCAAACAATCGAGAAGGGGCTGTATGAAAAGATTCACAATCATCGTTTTCCTGTTTTTGTCGACATTCGTGTGGAGTATTCCCGGTCACGCTCAAATCCATAAACAAAAGCTTTTCGTCAAATGGGAAAAGCTCAACGCCGAAGTCGTATCGCTGCACAAACAAGGCCGGTACGACCGCGCCGTAGAAGTGGCAAAAAAGGCACTGAAAATCGCCGAGGAAAAAGGCGGGCTCAATCATCCTACCGTCGCCCTGAGCCTCAATAACCTCGCACTGGTGTATAAAAGTCAGGGTCGATATGAACAGGCCGAGAAACTTTATATGTTTTCTCTAACCCTCGGAGAAGTGGCGAGGGGACCGAATCATCCCTCGGTGGCAACATGTTTAAACAATCTCGCGGCACTTTACCTCACTCAAGGCCGATTCGAGGAAGCTGAGACTTATTACAAACGTGCCCTGACCATCAAAGAGAAAGCCCTCGGATCGGAACATCTCTCCGTGGCCCTGAGTCTTAATAATCTCGCAGAGCTTTATCGTCTGCAGGGCCGTTATACTTTAGCTGAGCCATCCTGTAAACGCGCGCTGGTGATTAGAGAAAAGAAACTCGGGCCCGATCACCCTGCAGTAGCTACGAGTCTGAACAACCTTGCGGAACTCTACCGCATTCAGGGCCGTTACACACAAGCCGAACCGCTTTACAGACGTGCGCTAACGATCAGAGAAACAACCTTCGGCCCGGCTCATCCCAAGGCGGTTGAGAGTCTGAATAACTTTGCGGTGTTTTACCGTAACCAGGGGCGCTATACAGAGGCCGAGCCGCTTTATGAACGCTTACTGAAAATACGAGAAAGAATCCTCGCTCCGGACCATCCTGCGATTGCTGCAACGCTTGAGAATTTGGCGGCTATCTATCGAAAAACCGACCGAAGCCAAACGGCAAAAACATATGAGGAACGAGCCGCCGCCATACGAGCGATCAAACCTTAGAGCAAATCCAAAGCATTATATTCCGATGTCATCGAGACTTGGCGAAGCGTTCGACCTGTTCGAGGTATTTCTGAACATCATCACGTGGCTTGATCTCCTGAGCGCGGCGTAAATAAGGCAGAGCATCTGAATATTTACTCTGCCCTACCAAGAGTTGGGCGTGACGTATTTTCGCATCGGCTTCGAATTTCTCCAGACCCTCGGCACGTTCATAGTAGAAAACGGCTTTTTCAAAATCGCCGGATCGATAACAGTGCTGGCCGAGCAGGATCAGCGCCTGACCATCGAGTGGATCCATCGCCACGATCTCTTCAAGCACCTTGGCCTGCTCTTCGCCGGAACCTTCGGCCACGGCAATTTGAGCGCGGAGTTTCAGTAAATCCTTGCGTTCGTTTTCGCTGAGATTATTCCCCTTCAGGGTCTCTGTGCTTTCGACGAGTCGTTTGGCCTGATCGAGCGCGCCCTGGAAGATGAGCACTTTCGCCACAGGAACAATGTGATCGGTGCCGCCTTGTGGATCTTTTTCGAGTGCACGGATGTAAGAATCCACACCCGTTTCGAACAATTCCTGATTGACATAGATATTACCGAGCTTATTCAGACTGCTCACCGTAGATTGGCCCAGACGGTCAACAAATTCGAAATTGATCACAGCTTTGAGCGGTTGATTCAACCCGATATAAGCATTCGCCTGGTACATCCAAAGATCGGCACGGTTGGGATAATCTGTGATGAGTTGATCGAAGAGCGACACGGCTTCAGCATAGCGCTCCTGCTTAAGGATGCTGGTCGCCAATCCCACTTTCCAGTCCATCGTTTCCGGGTCGAGCAACACGGCCATCCGATACGCCGACTCGGCACACAAGTTGTTTTCCACTGACAAATAGGCATATCCGAGCTGGGCGAACGTCAGCGCATCGCTGCCCCCGAGTTCAAGCACCCGTGTTAAAGCACGAATCGCTTTTTCAAAATCACCGTTACGTACGTGAATCAATCCGAGGTTTCTCCAGGCACGACGAAACTTCGGGTATTTTTCCACGGCTTTCTCATATCCGGCCGCCGCCTGTTCGAGTTGCTCCTTCTGGAAATAAATGTTAGCCAACGTGAAGTCAAAAACGGCGCTGGACGCCTCCTTCGTTTCCTTCTGAAGCTGTTTGGCCGCCTCGTCCATTTTATCTGAGGAGATAAGTTCGAGAATCTTCAACATTTTCTCGCGTTCACGCTGCGTCACAGTCGGTTCGATATCCGTTTCGGCCAGATAACTCTCCGCAAACCGCTTTTGGAACGCCGGACTTTTCCACAATTCCAGTTCCGTTTTGCTCAGATGGGTCTGTTCGCCGGCTTGAACAAAACTTCTAACGAACAAAAAGCTGAAAACAAACGATGCAAGAAAGAGAATACATATCGAAGAGGATGTTTGGCGTTTAACGTTTTGTGTTTTGTATTCCATTTTTATAGATTATCCTTTCCCGAAGGTTATCGGCGCCAGCATACGAAAACGCACCGGTTTACCACTCCGTTTGCCGGGTTCGAATTTCCAACGTTTCACCGCATTCAGCGCCGGCTTTTCAAATAAAGGATCCGTGGAACTCCGTACCCGCGGTTCCATAACGCGACCGCCTTCATCAACGATAAAGATGATGTTTACCTTGCCGGGTGCTTTCCGGCGGAGCTCTTTCGAAAACGTCGGGCTGGGCTGATAAATGACCCTCGGTTTCTGGTCGAGATCGGCCATCGAAAAGATCGCACTCTCATCTTCATCCGTTGAACTCGACACCACGGTATTCAGTTTAACGGTAAAATCACCACTGCCCATCCAACCTTCGCTAAAACCGGGATTGAGCGCCAATTCAAGCTGAGAAAGATCCAGCGGCGCCGCTTCTTCCGCAAGCTCCGGGGGCTGGTCTTCGAACTCCGGCTCCGGCTCAGGTTCCGACTCGGGCGGCGACGGAGGCGGAGGCTCGATATCCGCCACATCCACATCCGTCAGAAGAAGATCATCCGTGGGCGGCTTGCTAATAGTTTGCATCAAGGGCAAAACAATGAATAAAGCCAACGCCATCACCACCGCCCCCAGAAGCACCCACAGATGGTAGCGTATCTCACGAACAATACTGAATGTTTGTCTGCTGCTCCTCACGACTCGAACGCTCACCCTTGAGGTTTACGAGAGGCTAAACTCACCTTGGTGGCGCCGGCCAGTTTGGCCTCATCGATGACACGTACAAGCAGCCCGGACGGCGCGGCCGCATCGGCTTGAATGATCACGGGGACATCCTCTTTCTGGAGCATGCGTTTGACGAGCTGCCGTACTCCGCTGAATCCGATTTCCCGTCCGCCATAGACTACTTCGCCCTTTTCGGTGAGCGCCAGGAGAATACTGGTTTTTTCCAGCCGAACGGATGAGGCCGCCTGCGGTTTATCGACCTCGACGCCGGTTTCCTCCACGAACGTGGTCGTGACAATGAAGAAGATCAACAGGATAAAGACGCAGTCGATCAGCGGGGAGATATTGATATCTGTATCGCTGCTGTCTTCTGCCGCCATTTCACGGAACCGGCCCATAGTTTACCTCGGTCATTATTTTGACAAAATGCAGCCATGAACACACACGGTGCGTTCATCTATCTTATGCCACCTTCTCTCGCAAGGGTTCGTACGTGATTTCTTCCCGTTTGCGGAGCGGTTCATAGACGATAACCTCCTGCTCACGCTGCGGTTTATACACCTTCTGTGTACAAATCGTTTCAAGATGTGTCAGGAAGATTTTGTAACGTTCGAGCTTACGTGAGAGAAGGTACTGAAAGAAGAGGCCCGGCAAAGCAATAATCAAACCAGTTTCCGTCGTAATCAACGCTTCAGAGATACCTCCAGCAACGAGCCCCATGGTCTTTTCACCTCCGGACCCGGATGCAAGGGCCCCGAACGTTGCCAACATCCCCGTCACCGTACCGAGCAATCCCAGCAACGGTGCGGCACTGACGCAAATCTTCATAACTTGCAAGTCACGTTCGAACGAAACAATCTCCGTCGTACGTAATTCCTCGAAGAATACCGTTGTTTGCTTCAGGGAATCAGCTCCGGTAACAAAATCGAGCAATTCACCCACCGGGCCGCGTCGCTCGGCCGGATGATCGATCCAGCGCCGCCAGATTTTTTCCGAAACGGACTGAAATCCCTTTTCGCGGAGTTTAAAGAGAACATGCATCCCCAGCGCGAGCATGACAAACGCATTCAACGCCAGCGCGATCATTCCCCAGCCCCCCGAAAGCCAGATGGCTACTGCCTGATCCCAAAGTGCAACAAGTTGTCCTGTTAGTGCATTCATCCTTAGGTGCTCCTTTGTTTTATGCGATTTCCATTCACACGTTCAGCTTTAATATGGCCCACTAACTGATCATCGCGATTAAGAACCGGCATGGTTTTTATATCATGCTTGTTAAACAGTTCTCTCACCTCATCCTGGTCGGTATCTACCCGTACGAATAAGGTGTTCGTATCCACGAGGGAATCAACACGGTCCTGTTCAGGACGAGTCAGAAGTTTATGAATACGTATATCTCCGACATACTTCCCCTGTTGGTTCACAACGAAAACCGACGGGACGTCTTCATCCATTTCCGCCGTTCGGATTCTGCCGATGGCTTCGCCTACGGTGGCCGTATTCCCAATACTGAGGACCGTCGGGTTCATGATACGACCGGCGGAATCTTGTGAATACTGGAACGGGAGTTCATGGAATTCTTGTCGGTCTTCACGATCGAGGTGTTGCAGAACTTCCCGGGCTACGGCGGCGGGTATTTCTTCCAACAATTCAGCCGTATTATCCCGCTTGAACGGTGTTTTACTGATCTGGTTAACAAAAGCGATGGCGGCTTTTTCCATCTGCGCGACCATGCCGCGTGCCTTGCGTGAAAGAAACGCATGAAGTAGCAATGAGGGAATGGCGACGATCAATCCCCATTCGGTTGTAATCAAAGCTTCTGAAATACCACCGGATAGCATTTTGACGTCTCCGGAGCCAAAAACAGTAATCAGTTTGAAAGTATTGATGATCCCCGTCACGGTACCAAGCAATCCCAGCAATGGGGCCGCCGCCGCGCTAATCGCGACAAAAGGTAGGAAACGCTGAAGTTTCATTTTAGCAGTGAGGATATTCTCGTACATCACTTCTTCGATCAAAGCGGCCGGTTCCTTAATGTGCTCCACGCCGGTTGAAAGCATTCTGCCGGTCGGACCGCCTACAGCGGCCGCCTCCGCAGCGGCTTTTTTCTCGTCGTGATCGGCGAGGGCATGTAATAACGCATGAATCCGCTTTTCCGACGGCTTACGAACACGGGATAATTCCAACCATTTGAAGAGCGCCACCAACATAGCGGCGGAAGCCAGGATAAGGATTGGATACATGACCGGTCCGCCTTTTTGGATATGTTCTAACAGAGATTGTTTCGTCGCCTCGATTTTATGCGCATTACCAAGCGTGGGATCGAGCGGGAGAAAACCGGTACCCGACGTCACGGTGTCGGCTGCGGCCTGAGTCATTTCCTGGGATTCGAAGCCGACCACCGACGGTTCGAGCGAGCCAAGACGCTGTTCGACCGTACCGACGGATTGACCATCCTGGGATCGGAAGAGCGCGACCGGGCCGATGAGGACAAACGTACCGGGTTTCACCAGGCCGGAAGCATCCACGGCGCTGCCGTCGAAGCGGGTTCCGCCGAGGGCGTCGTGCAGACGTTCGAGCGATGTACTTATGAGCGCCGCTTGTGCCTGATAGACTTCAATATCGCTCAAATTACTATTTTCGATCGCCAGTTTTGCGGCTTCGAGCGGTTCGGCGTACCGTTTGATTTCAGCGATATGTAAACGTGTTTCGAAGTTCCGAATATACTGATCCAACAGGTTAGAAAGATATGTCTTTTCTTCCTTGCGCGACTGAATCTCCGTACGCAGGTTGGTCAGATCGAGCGTGCGGGTGTCGAGCAATCGAGTGATTTGCTGATGCTCGCGCCGGACTTCGGTGAGTTGGTCTTCAAGATCGCTGAGTTTGCGGCCAAGCGGAATCTTCTCATTCTTAATCTGATCGCGTAATTGAGCGAGCTCTGCCAGACTTTTTGCAAGATCCTGTCGTGCAGATGTTTCCGCCTGATTAAACGATTAGCTATCTGATGGTGATGCCAAATTCGGATCACCGTTATCCTGAGCTCGAACATTACCAACTGGTATTGCCCAAAACAGAAACGTGAAAACGACTATAAAAAATGAGATCCTATTCGTGCTCATAAATCGACTTACTGAACCTTTATCGGCAGCGGAACAAAACTCGCCACCTTCTCGTTTTTCAAAATGGCAATGGCATCCGTAATTTCGTCTGCCGCATCATTAGAGGGCTCCCAACTCCAACCGTTCTCAGAGGGCCGGCCCACTCCGGCCATCGTACCGTTGGCGCTGACGTAGTAAGCCTGCCCGAGACCAACATACAGCGCCGTCACCTCGGCGACGCTACCATCGGCCAGCGTTCGCACTTCACTGGTCACCGTAGGCTCGCGATTGAATTTGTTCACCTCATTCAAAATTCCAATCACATTCTGGAATCGTTGGGAAAGAGACAGTTTCGTTTCATTGGGATCTTCGGGAAGGCGCTGGCTAAGAGGCTTAATACGCTCGCGTATCGGATCCGGCAGTCGCTTATTCAGTGCAAGGGTTCGGTCTTCGAGCTTGGTTACAATGCTCTTGAGTGCTCCACCGGCGCCTTTGAGTTTATCGTTCTCTTCCACCAGTTCGGCACGCTTTTTATCGGCATTGCTGATGCTTTGTTCGGCCTGACCGATCTTTTCACGCAACGAAGCGATTTCATGCTCGACCAACTTGATACGCTCATCGAGCATTTCGCGCTCAAGTGCCCAGTCCCGCTTTTCTTTGGAAATCAACTGTTGGGTTTGAACCCACTGTTCGATGATCCCGCGTACATTGTCAATGTTATTCCGCGCAACCGGCTCCGCAGCCCAGCCGAGAGCCACAACCACCAACAGAATAATACCCATCCGGCGGTGGATTGTCCCCATCATGATTCCCCCCTTAGTACATTGATTGATTCATGGGTCCTTATA
>CAYZAT010000218.1:0-7379 GCA_964476475.1 uncultured Pirellulales bacterium | reverse complement strand
ACGACATACTACTGGCGTGTGGATGAGTTCGACGGCGCCGTGACATCCCAGGGTGAAGTCTGGAGCTTCACGACCGCGAAAGAGGGCGGGGGCCTTCGAGCGGACTACTATCACTGGACGGGCGATTTTCCTCCGCCCGAACCGTTCCAGGTTTTTGTCACAGGTGAAATCGTACCTGAAATCAACTGGAACTGGGGCAACAATTCGCCAAATCCTCTGGTTAATGTGGATGACTTCGCGTGCAAATTCACCGGCGAAGTGGAGGCGGCATTCACCGAGACCTATACATTCTATGTAACGACGGATGATGGCCAGCGTCTGTGGGTTGACAATCAACTCATCATCGATACGTGGGTACAGCAGGGAATGATCGAGCACAGTGGAACAATTGACCTTGTTGCCGGTCAAAAGTACTCGATTGAGCTGTGGATGTATGAGCATGGTGGAGGTGCCGGCTGTGAGATGCGCTGGTCGAGTCCCGGCACCCCCAAGCAGATCGTTCCACAGGCCGCCTTGTCGCCGCCGCTCATGGCCATGAATCCGAGACCGACAAATGGAGCAACCGGTGCGAAGATGACACCGATTCTCACCTGGGATCCGGGCGATTATGCGGCTTTGCATGAGGTTTACTTCGGTACGGACCCAGAGGCCGTGGCCAACGCCACTAAAACCTCACTGGAATTCAAGACGACAAAGGCCCTCGGTGACGAAAGCTACGATCCGGGTCAACTTGCCTGGCATACGACGTACTACTGGCGTGTCGATGAAGTGAATAACCTCCATCCGGAAAGTCCGTGGATCGGCAACCTCTGGATCTTCACGACGGGTGACTTCCTCGTTGTGGACGATTTCGAGGACTATACCGACAATGACTGGGCCGGGGAAGCCATCTGGCAACATTGGATCGACGGCTATGGTCTTGCCGGTAATGGTTCGCAAGTCGGCTATTTACTCCCTCCATATGCAGAACGGACGATTGTTCACAACGGTTTACAGTCCATGCCGCTTTTATACAACAACTCAGCCGGCGTGACGAATTCGGAGGCCGCATTGACGTTAACGTGGACGCGTGACTGGACCGAGCAAGACGTTGCGGAATTGTCACTGTGGTTTCATGGCGATCCGGCGAACGCAGCCGAACGGCTGTATATCGCGGTTTCCAATCCCGATAGTATCGGGAGCGCTCCTGCTGTAGAAGTCAACGATAATCCGGCTGCGGCAACAACCGATAACTGGACAGAATGGCGCATTCCGCTTCAAGCCTTTGTCGATCAAGACATTAACCTGACCAATGTGGATAAACTTGCGATCGGCCTGGGCACCAAAACAGGTGTGACAGGCCCCGGCGGTTCTGGGACGATGTACATTGACGACATCCGGCTGTATCGGTCCGGCGGATAAAGGGACGTTTTCAGAGCAATACTAAATCGACATCTCTGCTGAGACGGTTACGGCACGGCAAGAAATCGGGGTCTATACCTGGAAGACCGGTATAGGCCCTGTTTGTTTCCGCACAAATCCTACTTGACTATTGTTCGTATGCACTTTCTTTTATATGGGGGAAATGGTATAATAGAATCTGTTTTGAAGGAGGACCGGTACGAACAGAAGAGCAGGGTATTTGATTTTATCTAAATACATTTATTTTGAAGGAGGCGTTCGCATGAAACTTCGGTGGGCATTCATTCTGTTTTTGATGATTTGGGCATTAACTCTGAGTACGGCTGCAAGCGCCAGAATCATCGGTCAATGGAAATTTGACGGGGATTTGAGGGATGCCGTGGGATCCAATCACGGCACCGCGCATGGCGACGCTTTTGTTGGGTCGGAGAATGGTAACTTCGGCGGGGCCGCGGAATTTGACGGCTCTGGCGACCACATCGTGATACCTACCCCCTCGCTTTCGGGAACGACCTGGTCATTGACCTGGTGGTCATTCGCACCAGCCGGCAGCTCCAATACCGGGTACATGGTCGCCTCGGGAGATCCATCGGGTTTTGAAACCATTTTCTTTCGCCGGTTTGGTCCTGAAGTCTATGCCGGCGGGGTCACTCAAGATACGAATGTCACTCCACGGATTAGCCTGGGGGAGCCCGGTCCCTATGCACGGGACCAGTGGCATCACCACGCCGTCTTGCATGATGGCGGCACGAGCACGGCTTACTGGTATATTGATGGGAGCCTATGGGTCGATACCAATGCGGCCAATACCAATAAAACGACGTTCACCAGCTTCGACGAGGTGATTTATGTGGGCAATCGGAAAAGCGGAGGTCGGGATTTTGAGGGCAAAATCGACGATCTGCGGTTCTATGACCATGTTTTGCCGACGGCTGAGATTGAAGCCATCATGGGCGGGGCCGGAAGTGATTTTCCCTATGCCTCCAGCCCGAATCCACAGGACGGTGCACTCCTTGAGGACACGTGGGTTAATCTTTCCTGGAGAGCGGGCGATTTTGCGGTCTCTCATGACGTGTATCTGGGTGATAATTTCGACGACGTTAGCAATGGAACGGGGGACACCTTTCGGGGCAATCAGAATACGACCTTCTACGTTGCCGGTTTTGCGGGATTTGCCTATCCCGAGGGTCTTGTTCCCGGCACAACGTATTACTGGCGGATCGATGAGGTGAACGAGGCTGATCCGAATAGTCCCTGGGCAGGTCCGGTTTGGAGCTTTTCAATTCCACCGAAGACAGCTTATGCCCCCAATCCGGCTGATGGTGCTGAATTTGTGGATTTGGATGCCGAGTTGAGTTGGACGCCCGGCTACGGCGCTATCCTACACACCGTTTATCTCGGTGAAAACTATGATGATGTCAGCAACGCGGAATCCGGACCGACCCAGGGGAAGCCGATCTACAAACCCGATTCCCTCGATCCTGAGAAGGTTTATTACTGGCGAGTTGACGAGAGTGACGGCGTCGATACCTATAAAGGGGATACTTGGGGCTTCACGACGCCGGGCGCCGCCGGGGATCCTGATCCGACGAAGGGGGCCGAGGATATCCGGCATACGCAAATTCTGAGCTGGACACCGGCGGACAATGCGACTTCACATCAGGTCTATTTCGGGATGGATAAAGACGCCGTGAAGAATGCGACGACCGCTTCGCCGGAATACAAGGGTAGTCGAGCCCTTGGGTCCGAGAGCTACGATCCCGGTCAGCTCGCCTGGCATACGAGTTATTACTGGCGGGTTGATGCGGTTTATGATGCTAATCCTGTAAAAGGTCTCGTTTGGGGCTTCACGACCGCCGATTTCGTTCTCGTGGACGATTTCGAGGGTTACAGCGATGACGACGCGGCCGGCGAGGCTATCTGGCAAAGCTGGATCGATGGCTTCGGCGTGGCGGGTAACGGCGCGCAGGTCGGCTATCTTTTACCTCCGTATTGCGAGCAGACGATTGTCCACGGGGGCCTTCAGTCTATGCCGCTGCTTTACACAAATGAAGTGGGCACAACAAATTCCGAAGCGGTGCTAACGTTGATATCTCCGCGCGACTGGACGACCGAAAGCGTCGAGGAATTATCTCTTTGGTTCAGGGGCCGTTCGGCCAATGCGGCTGATCCGTTATATGTGTCCGTCGCTAACAGCGCCGGCGCTCCTGCTGTCGTGGCCTATGAGGATGCCAATGCCGCACAGACGGGTACCTGGACACAATGGACGATACCGCTCCAAGCTTTCGCCGATCAAGGCACTCATCTGACCGATGTGGATACAATCGCTGTAGGATTGGGCACGAAAGCCGGTCTGGCGGCGCCTGGCGGTTCCGGGACGATGTACATTGACGACCTCCGCTTATATCGACCCGGTGAGGCTATGGGGCAGTAATCAATTGATTTGAACGATTTTAAATGAATATCACTTCGGGGCTTATGCCAAAGGCGTAGGTCCCGGTTGTCATATTCCTGATAGCCCGTGATTACGGGCGATGAGTGATGATAATCAAGAGAGAAAAGAGGAAATTAACGCCGCCATTCGGCCTTTCGAACCATCAATGGGGGCAATTGCTGCGGATTCAACCTTCGTTTGGCGGGATCCACGCAACTTCTGCTGCTCGGATACCAACAAAGGGTAAACAGCGAGGGTTTCAAAGGCAACCCGTGTTTTTTCAATCTAACCGAAGTCATCATTCATTCACTCCGTAAACTGTGCCGTTCCTCCCAACCTTTCTCCTATCGGTCAATTGAGGTATGGACTTTGGGAAATTGTTCCGGAAGGGCTTATTGAATATGGCCCCAGTTAGCGGGTTGTCGGTTGAGTTCGAGCACTTCAATTCGTTCGAGCAGCCATTCGCCATCCGGTTGTTTTTGCAGAGTCACTTTCGTCTTCGTCATCAGAAACGAGGTGAAATTCTGAGCGATTTGGCTGTTTTTTTCAAAGACTACCGTCGTAAACAGGATGACGGTCGCCTGAGTTCCCTTGATATCGACTAACCGGCCGGATGGTTTGTGATTGGCTATGAGCGGTTCCGAAAGGACCCGCCTGAAATGGTCCAGTAAGTGCTGTTTCGAGCGGTGATAGGAATCGCTATAAAGTTCGGAGAGAATGCTCTCAACAGACCGAACGTCTTCATCTCGAACAGCTTTGATGCCTTTGTCAACAACGGTATTGATTCTCTCCAGGTCGGTCTTGACGAGGCCGTCCAGACCGAAAGCAATTCCTGCCAGGAGCAAAGGAATCAAGAATTGCCACCAGCGGCGTTTTTCCGGGAAAACACTACGGAATGTGAACATGCCGAACAAGACCAGCACCGCCGCGCCGATCAGTGTCCATGGCTGCTCAAAGAAATCGAACATGTCGTTGCCCTGGAGGCAAAGCTTAGTCTAAAGATTTATAGGGAAAACCCTTCGCCATATACTCAATATCTTCCCGTTCGTCCGATGGAGGACTAAGATTGAAAGAGAAGGATGCACCGGGATCCATGGCCTTGAGGTTCCATTCGATAAAATGCGGATCCATCCATCGGTGCATGACCGCGTGGCCGTCGGCGAATCCAATCGTGCTTTGCTTGTTGTGCCACATGGCGACCGGGTCCACCCAGGTCTTCGATCCGGGATTCATCTGCCAGGAGCCGACATTGTATCCTCTGGGATCGACCTCTTCGAGGAATATGTATCTTTGGGCGGGTCTTAGCAGGTCGATATATTTCTTGGCCTGCGTGTACCCACTCCAGCTCTCACCATTCGCACCTCCGGCAATGGAATAGCTTCTGAAGGTGTACTGATCGGGAATCTTATCCCTCTGATCGGCGGGACAGGCGTACACATCCACCGACTTGCCGACATACTCGAAAAGCAGACCGTCCCGTATCGCCTGCTTCTTCTGTTCGATCGTGGCGTTACCTGGTGGACGGTTCACCCAATTGCCCGGGTTGGTGTGGCCGGGTACCAGATCGCCATCGTGCTCATCCTGGTACATATACCACCCTAGCGCGAGGGTTTTAACGTTATGAACGCAATGGACCCGCCTGGCATGGTCCTTGGCCGCTCTTAATGAGGGCAACAAGATACCCATCAGAATCGCGATGATGGCGATAACCACCAGCAGTTCGATCAGTGTGAAAGCCTTTGTTCTCATTTTATCCTTCCTTTTTCTGTTCAAGAGTGTCTCAGCCATCCGGGAAATCAACCAATCCTTCGGCGCTATCCGTATTCCTTTCTTCACGGTAAGGATGCGCTGAAGATACTTTGTGTTCAGTAATATTTCCCGTATTTCACTCACAACTATACTACAAAAGGGCAGAGAAGTCAATGGTTATTCGCTCTTCCCGTGTTTTTCAGGCAGCAATGCGGTGATCCTCAGGTTTTGATGACCGGAATCCTTCTTTGTCAACCGGAGATTCTACAGGAGCGAACGATACGCATAACCCCGTAAAGCAAACTCGAGGTCCTTGATTTCATCACCTCACGGCTCAGGACGTTTCCGAGACGCTGCGGGAGCTTTGGGTAAGGCGATCATTATGCTGCAATTGTGGGCCAGAGAAAACCGAGAATAACAGCACAGACTATCATTATATCCCCAGGTCTTTTTTGACCTCATCGAATTTCTCGACGGCGAAGGCAAGATCCTCTTTGCTGTGGGCGGCGGAGATTTGCGTGCGGATGCGTGCGGCTCCTTTGGGAACGACGGGATAGGAAAATCCTATAACGTAAAGACCCTTTTCAAGAAGTTGTTCCGCCATCTGTTGTGCCAGGACGGCATCTCCGAGCATGATGGGTACGATGGGATGTTCGCCCGGGATCACCTCCAATCCAAGTCCGGCTATTTGCTGTCTGAAGTAGCGGGTGTTTTCCGCGAGCTTGTCGCGTAGTTCCGTGGATTCGAGCAACATATCCAGAACTTTGAGCGACGTGGCGGCGATCGTCGGGGCGAGGGTATTTGAAAACAGGTAGGGCCGTGAACGCTGGCGCAGGAACTCGATGATCTCTTTTCTTCCGCTCGTATAGCCGCCGCTGGCGCCGCCGAGGGCCTTGCCGAGCGTGCCGGTGAGAATATCGACGTGCCCCATCACACCACAGTGCTCGTGCGTGCCGCGTCCGCGTTTACCCAGCACGCCGGTTGCATGTGAATCGTCCACCGTAACAAGGGCATCATACTTTTCAGCCAGTTCGCAGATTCGGTCCAGTTTGGCGATCGTACCATCCATTGAGAATACACCATCCGTGGCAATCATGCGAAACCGCGCCGAACGGGCTTCCTGTAATTTTGCCTCTAAGTCGTGCATGTCGGAATTTCTGAATCGAAATCGTTGTGCTTTGCACAGACGTATGCCGTCAATGATGCTGGCGTGATTGAGCTGATCGCTGATGATGGCATCTTCGTCGGTGAGTAACGTCTCGAAGAGGCCCGTGTTGGCATCGAAGCAGCATGAATACAAAATCGTATCCTCGGTGCCGAGGAATTCGGTGATTTTCCGCTCCAGGCGTTTGTGTATCTCTTGTGTGCCGCAGATGAAACGCACGGAGGACAGACCATATCCCCACTGGGTGAAGCTATCCCGGGCGGCCCGTATGACGTCGGGATGGTCGGCCAGTCCCAGATAGTTGTTGGCGCACATATTCAGGACTTCCCGTCCGCCCCGGACTTGAATTCGGGCGTTTTGCGGACTGGTGATGATGCGTTCAGCCTTGTAGAGGCCGCTGTCGCTGATTTGCTTAAGTTCTTCGACGATGTGAGCTTTCATCTGTCCGAACATGTTTCCATCTCCGCATTAATGGTTTGAACCAGTTTTCTATTCATCCGCCCAGTTCAAAATAACTTTCCCGGATTCGCCGGATCGCATAACGTCAAAAGCTTCGGCATAGTCCGTGCAGTGATAGCGATGGGTGATCAGGGGTCTCAGATCCATCCCGCCCTGAATCATCATCGTGGC
>CAYZAT010000217.1:0-7450 GCA_964476475.1 uncultured Pirellulales bacterium | reverse complement strand
GTAACCACAAATATTGCGGCTTGCGCCGAGGCATTTCACCGATTCTTTACAGACCTTATAGTCAATGTGAGCTGTCCGGTATGACCTGCATGATACGCAGTGTACTTGAACCTTTGTCTCTGGTGCCTGCCGTGCGCAAGGCCGTGGCTGAGATCGACCGGAACCAGCCGTTGGAGGGAATGACGACGCAGAAACTTGCTATCAAGGCGTCTCTTCATTTGGAACGCCTCATGATATCGCTTATTGGCAGTTTTGCCCTCCTGGGCTTGACGCTATCCTGCATCGGCCTGTACGGATTGATGGCCTACAATGTCACTCGACGGACTGCTGAAATGGGTATTCGCAAGGCATTAGGCGCCCGTCCCTGGGACGTGGCCCGGCCGATCCTCCGAGAGGCCCTAACACTCGCGGCCATAGGCGTCGCTATCGGATTGCCTGTCGCACTGGCTCTGGGACGCTTGATGCAAGCTGTTTTGTACGGTATCGTACCTCATGATCCTGTCACGATGATCGGGACCATCGGGATTATGCTCACGGTCGCGGCCCTGGCTGCCTGGATACCCGCCAGGCGGGCGGCGAAAATCGATCCGATGGAGGCGTTGAGGTATGAATGATTTGAAGGGGAAAATGTCCGTTTTCGAACAAATACGGCTAAAATCGGACACGCAGATGATATGATGTACAAATGAACACGCATCGAATCCCTTTTTCAGGGTGTTAGAAGGGCTTTTTTTGAATCGAGATTGGCACGATAGTTGCATATCGTTTCAGCATATATTAGTTGATAAGGTTCATCTCATATATCTAATTGAGTGTGCTACGATATGAATGAGGTATTTTCATGAGATTGAAGAAACGACTTAAACATTGGGTGAAATCAGGATCGAGAAGGAGATTGATTTGCTTTTGGCCTATCATCGTTCCGGTATTCGTGGTTGTTGCAGGCTGTCCTTCTCCGACGTTGAAAGAAGATCCCAAAATCAAGGCTTTGGCCCAAAAGCTTAACACGATTGAGACGGTTCAACCGGCGGACTTGTCGGAATCACCTCCGGTTTCCGTTGAGCAGGCCACGAAAGAAACGACCGATCGAATCACCGATCCGAATGCGATTCCGGTGATGAAACTGACTCTCGAGCAGGTTCGCGCAGCGACCCTTGAACATAATCTGGATCTCAAAGTCGATTTGATCGATCCGGCCATTGCGCAGCGAACGCTGGATGCCGAACGAGCCAAATTCGAAGCCGCCTTTTATGGTTCGGCGACGTACAACACGTCGGAAACGGAGGACGGGGTCTCATCCACAAGCAATAATTTCGAGGTGGGAGTTGAAGCTCCTCTCTATACAGGGGGCACGATTACAGTGGGCATGCCTTTCGGGGAATCGGATTCCGATGATTCCGGCGGCGTAGCGGATGCGGCGATCAGTGTATCTTATATCCAGTCCCTTCTTCGAGGAAGTGGGACGCGCATCAATACCCATTCGATCCGTATTACCGACTATCAGAAACGCAGCGTGGATGCATGGACCAAGCAATCGGCGATCTCGCTTCTGGCCGCGGCCGATATTGCGTACTGGGATCTTTATGTCGTCTGCCGTGAACTCGACGTGGCGCGAGAGCAATATAAACTGGCCCAGGATCAACTTGAGCACGCGCATAAAAAGGTGGCCGCCGGGGCCGCTGCCAGGACCGAAATCGTCCTTGCCGAAGCGGGGTTGACGGGGCGAATCGATGCCCTGATCAACGCCGAGACGAGGGTGGAAAATAGCCAGCTTAATCTGCTCCGTATTATGAACCGCCCGGACATGTCGCTCGATGCAAATATCAGGCTCGATCCGAACACGGAGCCAAATCCGGTGGGGCTGGACATTGATGAAGAAAAACTCGTTGAGATCGCACTGAAAAATCGCATGGATACCATACGTTTGGAGTTGCAGTTGGCCATTGATGAACTGAACGTGGAGGTAGCTCGTAATGCGACATTGCCCGATCTCAGTGTGAGTTATCGTTATACCGGCCAAACCGGCGCCGATGATACGGGACACGCCCTGGGAGATTTCGGGGAGAACCTATCAGATGAGCATTCCATCGGTGTTTTCGCCAACATTCCCCTGGGTAACCGAGCGGCAAAAGCACGGCTGGAGCGAGCGAGACTCCAGCAGCTTCAGAACCAGGCGAATTACGACAGTCAACGCCAGTTCATCCGGCAAGAGGTGTATCGAACCGTTCGGGACCTCAACAATAGCTGGCTTCGAATCCTGGCGGCCGAGAAAAACGTCGAGTCGGCTTTTCGTCGTTACAAAGTCGAGCAATCGCAGTTCCAGCTCGGTTACCGAACCAGTACGGATGTGTTGATCTCGGCAACCGATTTGGCGAATGCACAACTGAACAGGATTAGCGCTTTTGCCGGATACGAAAGATCTCAGATCAGGCTTGCTCAGGCGACGGGGACGCTACTGGGTCACAGCCGGATCATTTTAGAGCCGACGGGTCTCCAGGGAGTTTCCTACCGGGCGGAAGTGCCCTAAAATGACAAGTGACCAAAGCGTCTAAAGTGATGAGCGATACAGGCTCGTTCACTTTAGATCACTTTGGTCACTTTAATTCACTTAAGCTCACTTATTAATACAACGCGATATCGTCGATGTACACCGTTCCGGTGCCGCCGGGTGTTGTCATCGCGCCCTTCGTGCCCAGGCCGACCGCGATCGTGTTGACGTCGGTCAGGTTAATGCCCTGGTCGGCGAGCGATTGCAGTTGGATCACCCATCTCGTCCAGGAGCCTGCCAGGGCGGCGTTCGCGTCGCCGTTGACTGTCGCGACGGCGCTGCCGCCGGTATTCGCCACGGATACGTATAACGGTTCGGCGGCATTATTGCCCGTGCCTCGGAACCAAAGCACCAGCGCGCTGACATCGTTTTCAGTCCAGTCGCGCGGATAACTCAGAGCGAGGGTCGCTTCGGAGTACGTCGCGGCACCCGGGGCATTGTCAAACATCAACGGCAGAGATTGAAGACCGGCATGGACATTTCTTTGCTCGGCGTAAGGGGGCATCAGATTACCCGCCTGCGCGCCGTTCTCGTCAACACCGAAACCGTCGATCCAGCTTTGCCAGATCGCCTCGCCTTCCGCGTCGTTGTCCGTATAATCCTCGAAATCGTCCACGGAGATGAAGTCGGCCGTCGTGAAGGTCCAGAGCGGGCCTTTCGAGGCATTACCCTGGTTATCGACTTCATCGATGCGCCAGAAGTACGTTGTATGCCAGTCCAGCTTGCCGGGATCGTAGCTCTCCGAGCCGAGCGCATTGTTGGTCTTGTACTCGGCAGACGCCTTGTCGGCATTTCGTACGGCCTCTTCGCTGGTGCCCACGTACACGTCGTGCGAAGCGGCGCTGTCGCTTGCCGTCCAGCTCAGACTCGCGGTCATTTTCACGTCCACGGCGCCGTTGGCCGGACTTGGGTTGCCGACCGCGCCCGGCGTCGTAAAGCTCCAGATGTCACCGGCATACGTTTCACTGCCGTCGAATTCATCGACGCGCCAGTAATAGACTTTCTCGGCATCCAGTGTGGCGGGTTTATAAACAGCGGCTCCCTGGGGAGCACCGCCGGTGGCATTGCTGACCTGGTCGTAGTCGTCACCGATATGGATCGTATGCAGTTTTGCGCCGAAGCCGGGCGTCCAGCTCAAGAGAACGTCCGGATCGACAGATTCGGCGCCATCGGCCGGATCAGGATTATAAGCCGTTCTTGGAGCGACTGAGAAATTCCAGATCGGTCCTCGCCACGGGCTGTTGGGGTCGTCCGGATTGACCTCGTCGATACGCCAATAATACGTTGTGCCGGGCACGAGACCCTCCGGATAAGGGAATCCGGGGAAGCCGGCGACAAAATACGTGAGGGTTTGATTGCCTACGAAAGCATCGGCGGTGCCTTCATTGACATCGTCAAAGCTTTCACTGAAATAGACATCGTGCGAGACGGCGAAATCACCCGGCGACCAGCTCACGGTGGCCCATGTTGCTTCCAAAATAGCGCCGTCAGCCGGATCGGGGCTGAGCGCGTAGGGGTACGCTTCCCCTTGCATGGCTTTGGGAATTTCGCCTTCCGACAGTGATCGCCTGAAAATCCAGAGCATGTCCATCAGTCCCGTGAACGGTCTGGCGTTGTCGATGTTATACCCGACGCGAGCTCCCATTCCCCAGTCACCGGCTATCTCCTGAGCGCCGGAGACGGGTTGTTCCTGGACCAGTTCTCCGGTGATATAAAGAGAAGCCTTGCCGGAGGCTTGGTCATACATACCACAGAAATGAAGCCATTCGTCCCATGTGACTTCACCGGCGCGTATATCG
This sequence comes from uncultured Pirellulales bacterium, assembly GCA_964476475.1. Taxonomy (GTDB): domain Bacteria; phylum Planctomycetota; class Phycisphaerae; order Sedimentisphaerales; family Anaerobacaceae; genus JAFGTG01. Next base: position 3,103 of record CAYZAT010000217.1, on the reverse strand, counting down.
AAGATTGTGGACCCACCGGCGGAGCGAAGCAGCCATCGAAACTCTCCGTTACTACGCAGTTCAGGATGAGTGAGCCAGGTTGAATCTTCGGCTCGGGCATTGAAGACGGCGTGGTGTCCACCGGTATCCTCGCATTTACACCACGCGGCTATCGTGATACCGGTTCTGGGAATCAGTTCCGGAGGGACACTGGGACCATCCAAATCAAGGTAGCTGCCGGTAGTGAATTTAGCAGCACCGTTTCGCTTACCTTCCGGATCAGCCGTGACGTCACCGTTCACAACGCCATCGAGGCCGTTACCGGACTGGTCGAGGACGACGTCGGTAACTTCATCGAAGGAGTAGTAAAGGGTGAGTTCGGGATCGGAAAGAAGATCGGCGGAGACATTGGTTATCGAAACCAACATGAAAATAGTAGAAACAAGATAAGTCAATTTCCGATGCATAATAGTCCTCCTTACAAAAGTTGAGATAGAAGTGACGGGCAATTATCTCAGATTCGGTATTTGATAATGCTTAAGACTTCCACGATAATACTTGAACAACCGATGCCACCTCCTTTCTTCCAAAAAACAGAAACTGGATAGAAACACACACATTCTGTGAAAACTGCAAAATACCCATGCTTCCGGAGACAGAAAATTCAACCTTCCTTAGTTATCTTTTTTATATCAGATGATTTAGCTTGATGTCAAGTTAATTCCCTGTGAGAAGGGATATTTTTAGAAGTGAGCCCGATGAAAACGGAGTGATTTGTTTGGGTATTTAAAGAGTGGTGTGTTGTAAGTGTTTGTATTATAATGGTTTAGAAGTCCTTTGGCGTGGGGCGGATTTGCGTTTTGTTTGGGGAGCCAATTCGTTTGGAGTAGGTACGCGTGAAATGTGAAAAGCTCCGGCGTCAAACCTGTTTTTATCTTGACTTTTTTGAATGAACGGATATAATAAAAGGGTACATGAGTAGTGGGGTGGTTGAGTATCGGTTTTTGGCCGGTGATGAATCTTTATATTTTGGGGGGAGAACACAGACAAACATTGACTGAATAGCGAAGGGGACGTATAGAAGTAAGCACTTTGCGTTTTTCCCCTGAGCGTCGGTTCCTCTGAAGAATGAACATTCAAAAGACCATGGAAGCCCTTTGGATACTTGCAGGGATGTTTGCCAAAAGAAATGAATCAAGCAGTTGGAAAGATGAGGAGAATGATGGAAAGATACGGTGATTCGATAATGCGGAGGCTTTTAACACTCGTCGTCATGACTTTCATAGCCACGATCTTCCTCGGATGCAATGATCCGATGGTCAAAGAAATGGAAGCACGGCGCCAGGAAGTCGGGTTCTTCGCCGAACAAGAGCTTCAACGATGTAGAAATGCGATTCGGCAGACAAACCGTATGAAACCGCTTCCTGAGGCCCAAGTGGCGGATATGGAAGCCGAGCGTCGAGAGCTGGATCGAATGGTCCAGAGAGGGGATTGGCAGAGTTTGTCGCCGCAACAGCCGCTTTCTCAGTCGAGGATGGCGCATCCTCCGGCTCACGCGGCGGATATGGAAGCCGAGCGTCGAGAACTGGATCGAATGATCGAGAGAGGGGATTATTACCGCATATCACCTCTGCCGTCGACCGAGCAGTCGGATCTGTTCCATCCGGCACCCTAAGCAGTGGAATCCGTTGAACTTCAAATCAAGCAAGGAAAATGTGTTCGCTTGTCGCGACGCGCGCGATGAAGCTTTCAAGGATTAGCTGGCGATCGCGTCGTTCCACTCTTTTAACCAAAGAAATGATACAAGAGCGGGGCCTGTATCGGGTTAATAGAGGCCCCGCACGCTTGGTTTAGTAATCCTCGTAATTCCTCGCCGGATTTCTCATCTGATGAAAGCGATGCGGGGAACTACCCGGCGTGGCGCCGATTCGTAAAGTGTAATATTAGTAGTCTTTATAGGCATTTAACCAGTCGGGCCAGTCGCTCGCCGTAACGCCACCGCCTACCGTCCAGGGTCCGTTCTGATTGTATTCGCGATGCCATTTCAACGTCCAAAACTCTTTGAGTCCCACTTTCCGCGCGGACCAATCCAGGAAGAGGCAGCCGCCAAAACCATCGTGGCGATCCAGGCAGAACCGACCCATTTGCGCATTGTCATTCCAGCGTTCCCCGCTGTAACTGGGGGGGCGATCCGTCTCCAGCGCCCACCCATTATAGCGCTGGGCTTCCAGCAGCAGGGGGACGAATCCGGCTCCGTTCACCGTTGGGCCGCGCCAGAATAAATTCGGTCCGCCACTGTGAGGTTCGTTGCCCGCCTGGGGATCGACGCACCAGCCGTTCATCCCATAGCTTCCTTTCATCTGTTTTTCCCAATGTCCCTGGTTCATATAGCCCCAGGCCATGGTCACGCCGGTGCCGGAGGCGTGACCTTCGGCACCTGAATTCACCCCGTATTCGTCCACCCAGGGCTTGAGCGCGTTCGGACAGCAGGTAAACTCGTCATCCCATTTATAGTAGTCCCCGAGCGCATAAACCCATCGATTGGCCCGCGGGCTGGCTGTGAAGCCCCGATTGAATTTGCCGTTCCAATCATCGGCATACATTGAGAAGAACAGGCCCCATTGTTTTAGCTTGCTCAGGCAAGCGACGCTTCTGGCCTGCCGCTTTACACGTGAAAGGGCCGGCATTAAAATCGCCATAAGCAAGGCAATAATAGCAATGACGACCAGAAGTTCGATTAAGGTGAAACCCTTTTGCCTATACATAGTACCGCCCCTTTCATCACAGCATTACAACGCTTTGGCCCATTTCCGATGAAGCAAAGGTTCCATATGAGCAATCTTTGTTCCACGCACTATGCAGAATCATTCTACCACGTCATAAAGTGACTGTCAAGAAAAAACAGGTTACCTGCTTTTTCGTTAGATAGGTGAATTTGCAGTTTTTACTGAAACAGTGAAAAAGCATATAAGATTGGGATTTTCTAAACATAGCCAACGAATATGATCCTGAGAGAGGCTCTGTTTAGAATTACCCGGTTCTACTGCTCTAATCAAAACCGAGGATATCAAGACACTGTAGCATAATTACCTGTTAAATCATATTTGATTGCGTTCAGCATGAA
>CAYZAT010000216.1:0-7642 GCA_964476475.1 uncultured Pirellulales bacterium | reverse complement strand
TATATTGCAATAGAAACAAATCCAACGACTGAACAAGGACAGGTTATCCGTTCGCCTCAAGCCGTCTCTGGAGGTCTTCGAGCGTCAGCAGACGACCAGGGTCCTTTTCGTAGTTCTCCAATCTTCTGCCCAGTTCCTCACGATGGCTGGTCCGCACCGGAACGTTTGACTCAAAAAACGTACCTGACACTTTCAATTCTCCCTGAGCTGCTGAGCTTTTGAGACGAGAAAGAAGAGATAAATGACAATGATGTGTCGAGGGCGTCTCGCTCTCGAATCGCGGGCAAGATGCCCACGGCGCAATTGTAATGTATACACTCGCAACTTCAACGCAGAATGGACTGTCTTTCACCTGTTGTCATCAGGTTTGTATTTTCGCTGCCTGATTGTGTCTTCGTCGATCACAGTTAAGGCATAAGAGAAATCGATCTGTCTGTCCGTAAACAATTGAGCGAGATATCTGCCCGGGTCCTCCGGACCGAATGTCTTCCATCTGAGGTAAATCACGCCGCACGGTGGCCTTTGACCATGTCGAAAGATCAATTCTCCATAGTGTCTGTCGAACGTTACAATGGTCCGTTCCTCTCGAACGGCTATCTCCAGGATTTCCCGATCAGTGATCCCTGCACAATCTGTTCCAACGGTTTTAACATCGATTCCTGCGGCTTTGAGGAAGTGAGCACTCTTTAGAGGGAAGTTCTCATTTGCCAACAGTTTCATCGGTCGGCCTTTTGCGAATGACTGATGAGCAATCCGTCCTCGATACACTCTTGAACGAAAGCAAATACGGCTTGCAGATGCTTCGCTGTCAATCTCGGGTAGTTCTCCAGCAACTCGCCCTGCGTCCAGCCTTGTGCAAGACGCTGAATCACGAACTCCACCGAGAGTCTTGTTCCCGTGATGGTCGGCTTGCCACCTAAAACAGCAGGATCGGCAATAATATATTCTTTCCAGTTCATACGTGAATTATACGACATTCGATCCGATCTGTAAATGCCCGGTAAAACAGAGGCCGTTGGCCTACCTGGCATTACTGGTTCGGTGTCGGGATAGCGATGTCGATTTCGTTCACTGATCCTAAGGTCGAGAGCGGCTCGCCGAAGTCGTCGGGGCGGCCGACGGCCAGGATGTGCACCGTGTCGGGCTTGAGGTGCTTTCGTGCGACGCGCAGGACGTCAGCTTTCGTGACCTTCTCGACGTTTTGCTTGATCTGCAACAGGAAATCCGCGGGGTAGCCGTAGTACTCGTACACCATGAGGCGATTGACGATCTCGCCGGTCGTGTCGAAGTTGAAGACGAACGAGTTGAGAAAGCTGTCCTTGGCTATGGCAAGCTCTTCGTCGGTTACTTCGCTCTCCTTTATCTTCTCAACCTCTCGGAGCATCGCGCGGATGGCTTTGACCGTCGATTCGGACTTGGTCTGGCATCCGACGTAAAACTCGCCGGGATAGTCGTAATTGGCCGAATAGGCCCCGAAGACCGAATAGGCCAGGCCCTCGCGTGAGCGGACGTTCTTGAAGAGACGGCTTGTGAAGCCGCCGCCGAGAATCTTGTTCATGACGATCAGGGCGAAGTAGTCCGGATCGTTCCGCAGGCCGCCGATGTGTCCTAAGTAAATGTTCGACTGGTTGACGTCGTCTTTGCGAATCACATTGACGGTTTTACGAAATTCATATTGCACCTTCGGCGTCTGGGGCCGTTGCAGATTCACTTTCGGCCATCCCTCGAACGCTTTCTCGATTTTCTCGATCATTTGCTTTGTATCGAAATCGCCCCAGACGGCCAGCATCATATTGTTGGGGCCGAAGTACTTCTTGTGGAAAGCCACCAGGTCGTCCCGGCTGATATTGGCGATCGTCGCGTATTCGGTGTGCCGCGCGTACACGCTTTTCGGGCCGTAGATGAGCTTGTCGAACTCGCGTCCGGCGATCGATCCGACGTAATCGTTGCGCCGCGCGATCGAGCTGTTATGCTGCATCCTCGCCAGCATGATTTTATCTTCGCGGAACGCCGGATGCATCAGCACGTCAGCGAGAATCGCCAGGCCCGTATCGACGTCCGCTTTCAATACCGACATGGACGCCGAGCCGGCATTAAGGCCGATCCCGGTTTCGACCGAGGCCGCGATGCTCTCCAGCTCTTCGTCAAGCTCGTCGCCCGTCTTGCCGGTCGTGCCGCCGGTGCGCATGACCATGCCCGTGATCGAGGCCAGGCCGATCTTCTCGGCCGGCTCGTACATCGATCCGGTCCGGATCCTGACCGAAAGGTTCACCAGCGGCAACTCGTGATCTTCAAGCAAAAACAGCCGCATCCCGTTGTCCAGTGTCACCTGTTCGACCTCGGGAATCTCGATGTCCCGCAACTTCGGGTATTTCAGACGCTTGTAGTCGCGGACAGTTGGTTCGCTTTTAAGCGATTCGAGGTTCAACGCTTTCGGGGCTTTGGCGCGGCGAGTGTCCCGGGCGGTCCGTTCGGCGCACCCCGTCCACAAAAGGCCCGATCCGAGAACAGCCGTGAGCACAATTTTGATGATTCGTGATTGATGTCTTATCATTTTGATACTCCCTTCAAACTTCGTAATTTTTCTGGACTCTCGGCGGCAGAGATTGCTTCGTCGCTCGCCCCCGAGGGGCAAGCTCCTCGCAATGACATTGTGTTTTTATGGCCGTCATTGCGAGCCGACCGAAGGTCGGCGCGGCAATCTCAGTCTCGGGATATTTATGAAACATTGTCCTAACCGCCGGCTCCGGTTGTCTTGATGATTCCGACGGACCGGTTCTGGGTCGTAAAATATTCGCCGGCCACGCGCTGAATATCTTCGGCCGTCACCTCCTCAATTTTATCGAGCTGCTTGAACAGATTGCGCCAATCGCCGGTGACGACTTCGTAGAAGGTTAACTGGGCCGCCAGTCCGGAATTGGAGTCGAGCTGCCGGATCAAACCCGCCCGCGCCCGCGTTTTGGCCTTGGCCAGTTCCTCCGGCGTAACGAGCTCGTTTTTGAGCCGCTCGATTTCGGCATTGATCGCTTCCTCGCATTCTTCGTTGGTGTGCCCTCTGGCGGGGACGGCGTAAAACAAGAATAAGTTCGGATACTTGACGCCGGGCATGCCCTGGAATCCGGAGGCCGCCACGGCGATTTTCTTTTCCTTGACGAGGCTTTTATGTAGCCGGGACGTCCGGCCCATACCGACGATATCCGTGATCGCGTCGAAGACGGCGTCGTCCGGATGATGGATGTCCGGCTTGTGGTAACCGATCAGGACGAACGGCTGAGAGGGATCGTCCACCACCACCCGCCGCTCGCCCAACTGCGGCGGTTCGACCGTCTCGACGAGATCGGGTTTGGCCCGGCTCGGGATGGGACCGAAGTACTCTTGGGCCAGGGCTTCGACCCGGTTGGGATCGACGTCCCCCACAATCGCAATCGTTAAGTTGCCCGGCGAATAATACTTCTCGAAGAAAGCCTCCGCCTCGGTGCGGGTCAGCGTGGCAATATCGCTCATGTGACCGACGATGGAGTCTCCGTAGGGATGGGCCTTATAGGCGACGGCCATAAATTCTTCGAGCAGGCGCCCGACCGGCTGGCTCTCGACGCTGAGCCGCCGCTCTTCCATCACGACTTCTCGCTCTTTATAGAATTCCCTCAGCACGGGATTGGCAAACCGGTCGGATTCCATCACCATCCAAAGCTCCACCTTATTGGACGGAAGGCTCAGGATATACTGCGTGGCGTCCTGGCTCGTGTACGCGTTGAAGCCCGAGCTGCCTTCCCGCGAAAGGACTTCCTCGTATTCATCGTGAACGAGATACTTTTGCGCTTGCTCCTGGGCGTCCCGGAGTTGCTTGTGCAACTGTTCCAGACGGGCTTTATCCGCTCGCTCGCCCTTCCGGCGTTCGGCCTTCAACGCCAGAAATATTTTGTCCATCTTCGCCATCGCCACTTTCTCGGCCATGTAGTTTTGAGTCCCAATCGTTTTGGTCCCCTTGAAGGCCATGTGCTCGAAGAGATGCGCCAAACCCGTGATCCCCCGGACTTCATCGGCGGCCCCCACATCGGCATACGTATGAAACGAAACGACCGGCGCCTCGTGCCTCTCCAGGACCAGAAACGTCAGCCCGTTGTCCAGCGTCCATTTCGTCATCCGCTTCTCGAACTGCGCCAGGTCCTGAGCCTTCGTCGGTTTTGGGATGAACGTCGCCGCGGCGCAGAATAAGAGCGCCGCCCATACGATAATGGTTTTTCTATTTCGTTTTGTGTGTTTCATAATCTCTACTCCTATATAACAATAGACTATCAGGAACTAATTGTACATGAAATAGGCTGTCGCATGACAGTCTCGATCCACGGTGATGCGCACCCAATGGGCCGAGAAGCCGTCCTCGAACACGTGGTAGGTATATCCCTTGCTGGAGGGGACCAGGATATTGAGATAGGGTTTCCACGTCCCATTGCCCAGGAAATCGACCTCGATCTTAAATTCCACGTTCTGGTGCGAGTCGTGGGCGAGATGGACGACCTTCTTGTCGAAGCCGGTCATCAGGAACGGGTCCGACGGCATGCCGGCGTCCACGGGCGTCTCCCACCACGGGCCGCCCCAGCCGGCGGGCTTGCCCATCGACCAGAGGTCGTCGATATTGCCGAACCATAAACCCGATTGCGGCTGGCCCTGGTCGTGATCGATCTGGTCGCTGGCCAATACGAACAGGCCCCGCCAGTAGCAGAAATCGGGAACGACGCGAAGATGGCTGCAAATCGGGCGGATGCCCCAAATCTTGCCGTCATACGCGAGAGCCGGCAGCTCGTAGAACATGCCGTGAACGTCCATCAGCAGACGCTCGGTGACCGCGTGGCGAATCCGCAGCCATTCGGTGTTCCACGCGTGGTCCCAGCTATGACTGGCCTTGGGGAGCAGATAACGGTGCCACCTGCCTTTGGTAAATACGCGAAGGACGACGGACGATTTGGTCCAGCCGGTGGCGTAGATCGTATGGCCGCCGTATGAGCTGCCCGAAGCGCTGCCCCCGACGCCCACGAAGGGATTGCGCTCGATGATCGTCCATTTTTTGCCGTTCCATTCGGCTAAGCGTCCGGCGTCTCTTTTGCCCTGGAATTCCTTTTCGTCATAGCTGTTGTTCGCAACGACGACCCGGCCGTTGGCGCTATAGGCCCCTTTGAAGTGAGCCTTGGCGTCTCGTATTTGGAGTTCCTTAACGAGATTGCAGAGTAACGTCGCTTTGAGGCTTTTCACATCCACTTCCCAGAAACGGCCCTCCATCCCCAGGACATAAACCTTGTTCTTCGGATCGGTCAGATGCGAAATCGTGGCGGTCAGGCGGAATTTCTTGAGATCCTCGATCGTCCGCACGTTTCCTTCGGCGTCAATGGCGTGCGGCCCGATGAACGCCTGGCCGGAGGGCCAATGGGCCATACGATTGGCAAAAGTGCCCGTGACGGAGGCCGGGTGGCGCCGCATGGTCATGTTTTCACTGATCTCATAAAGCCCCAGCCCTTCGCCCCGGATATGGGCGACGTATCCGACCGCCCAGAGTTTTTCCGCCCACGGGATCAATGCCCCGATCCCGGTTTCGGAATCGCTGCCCGTTCCTTTGGCCATGACGGTCAAATTCGGGAAGACGCCGTTGACCGAAAGCGGGCGTTCCTCGGCGCTCGCGGGTCTCGGAAGAGCGAGCACAAAAGCCCATAGCATAACGACAAGTATAGACCCGTGCCCGAATCGGGCATCTACGGTTCGTCGTTTCCGGGCCGGCTTGTTTTGAGTGGATCGGAATAGCTTCATGACCGTCTCCTTACGCGAATATGATGTTGTCTAAAGTGAAATTCCTTTCGCAAAATCAGCCCATGCAATATACGACGCCGGATCGGCTCCGTCAATAATAAACGGAATCCGCTTATATGGTCTCAGAGGGCGCAGTTTGATAGGTATTCAGCTTGCGTTTGAAGAGGGGTGCGAACGGACGGGGAGGCTAATTATCTTTGGCGGCGCCGATCTGGGCTTTCCGGCTTGCGCCCCGGCAGCTTTCGCAGTGGCAAACGCCGACGCATCTGAGATGGGACGTGCCGGCGATCTTCCTGGTCTCAACCAGCTTGGCCCCTTTGGTCTCCATCTTGCGAAGGGTGAGCTTGGCGTCTTTTTTGTCTCGTGAGCCGACCGCGTCAATGACGACGGTTACTTTCTTGCCTCGTTGCAGCAGGCCCAGTGCCGTCATCTTCACGGCGCCTTCCAGGCTGGTTCCGACCAGAATGAACTCGCTGGCGCGCAGCTCGCTCAGCAGCCGGTCGATCCGCGGCTCGTCAAAGGGATCCACGCAGCGCTTATGCAGAATGACCTGCCGGTATCGGCGCAGCATGTCCCTCGGTAAATCAGTGTTGCCGTCCGCGGCCAGACTGACCCGGTCCTTTAGCAGGGTATAACGGACTTTCTTCTGTCCTTCGGTGCCGTCGATACAATAGTGGATTGCGCTTTCGCCGTTGTTGTTCGGATAGACTTCGGCCGTCGAGATGATCGGGATATGTTCGCTTCGGGCCCATGCCATCACCCGGCGAATGTGCGCCAGCACTCTCCTGTGGTTGCGGATGCACGCTTTGCCCTCGGCTAACAGGTAGTCTTTTTGCGTATCAATATCGATGAGAATTCGTTTCCGGCGTACTCTGATCAATGTCGAAATCATGTTCAGACTCCCTAATCCTGGCGTCTGCGACCCAGTCCCATAGTGGATACGCTCCCGCCGACAATGAAGTTCATCGCCTTTTATCGAACATTTGAGGCTTTTACTTTAGTTGTGACGGGATGTGATAAACGGTTTCGACCTTCGCTTCACCGCCGAAAATTTCGTATAATGAGGTCCGTTGAATACGTGATGTTGAATCAAGATGTGCTTTTAGACGGGGTTACGCAAAATGGCCCGGACATTAAAGGATTATTCTGAAATTTCGCTGAAGCCTGAAGATTTTGACGGCAAAATGGATTTCGACCGTATATTCGGACGTCACGGGCCGGTCCACGTTGAAATCGGCTCGGGGAAGGGGACCTTCCTGCTCCATCAGGCCCAGGCCCTACCGAGTGACAACTTCCTCGGGATCGAGTGGGCCAATCGCTATTACCGCTACGCCGTCGATCGTATCGGGCGGTGGGGTTTGGCGAACGTACGAATTATTCGCACCGACGCCGCCGGCTTCATCGCCGAGTCCGTCCCGGATGGCTCCGTGGATTGTTTCCATATCTACTTTCCCGATCCGTGGCCGAAAAAGCGTCACCACAAGCGACGCTTTCTTTGCCCGGCGAATCTGGACCACCTCGTCCGCGGCCTGAAGGCGGGGGGGCAGTTGCGCATCGCGACCGACCACGCCGATTATTTCGAGCAGATCAAAGAGGTGATCGCCGCAGACAGTGACAGGCTCGAGGCCGTTGGGTTCATTCGTCCCGCCGGCGCCGAAGCGGGCGAATGGGCCGGGACCAATTTCGAGCGAAAGTACATTAAGGACCAAAGGCCCATCTACACCCTTGCCGTGCAGAAAAAGTGAATCTTTATTGAGATGGAATCTCTCGTTTCACGTGCAGGATGTACCGTTCTATTTCACAAGTCTTTCGGCTTGATCGATAAGCTGCTCAAGAGAACCTT
>CAYZAT010000215.1:0-7682 GCA_964476475.1 uncultured Pirellulales bacterium | reverse complement strand
TCATCATATGCTATTTTTTTGTGTATTATAGTAAATAAAATTAACTTGTCAATAAATATTATTAATTTTTTTAAGAAGATAAGCACTTTTTTTCGACGTGTTGGGAGCTATTGCAGGTTGAAGTTGCCAGAAGATCGTGACGAGACTTTTCAAAAAGTGCAGATTATGGCTTACTAAAATCAACGCACAATGGCAAGCATTCAGGGCTTTTTCGAGGGCTTTAATGGATAATAAATCCAGGTGATTAGTGGGTTCGTCCATGACGATGAGGTAGGGGGTTTCAGTCATCCCCAGGGCCAGTTTCAATTTTCTCAGTTCACCGGGGCTGGGTCTCTCGGTTTCCAGTAAGCGCTGTGCATCCGATCCCAGGCAGGCCACGTAGCTGAACAGTTCGCCTCGTACCGTTTTTGGCTTTTGCCGGACCTGACAAAGGATTTCGTATGCAAGGTTCGTGTCGATTTCCTGGGGGATATAGACAAGTCTGTTTTCCGGGAGGGCGATGTGTTTGACAAAATGCCGGATCAGCGTGCTTTTGCCGGCACCGTTTTGACCTATGATCCCGATGCGATCCGTCGGCGAAATTTCCAATTCCGGGAAGTGGAGTCTTCTCTCATGGCCCAGGTTCAAAAAGCCTGGCTCGATGCGCAATAATCTGTCCTGTTGGGCGTATTCTCCGTGTAAAGTGATTCGACTCGAGGTTTGCTTTTTTACAAAGGTGTAGTCGAGTTGCTCCTGTAAACATTTGTATCGACCGTCCAATTGGCTAAGTTGCCGGCCGGCCTGACCATCTTTTCCTGAGACGCGTGCGAGATCGCGCTTGGCCCGACCATCGCTGTCCTTACGGGATAATCCTCGTTTGGACCGTTTTCGGTCGGCGTGGCCGGCCTCGACTTGCCGTCGGTTGCGTTCACGTTGTAAACGAGTCAGTTGATAACGAGCCTTGGAACGATTCCTGCGGTCGCGTTGATATTCGGCGTCTTTGAGCTTGATGGCCTGGGTGTAGCCTCCCGGGTATTGATTCACCTTGCATGTGTCAATAAACAACGTCTGGCGACACAGTTGATCCAGCATTTCCTGATCGTGACTGACCAATAAACCGATCCCCTCGAATTGGGCCAGGCTCTGTATCAACAATTGACGCGTCGGCAAGTCGATGTGGTTGGTCGGTTCGTCAAGAGCCAGGACCTGAGGGCTTTGCCATAGAGCAATCGCAATTTGGGCGCGCTTACGTTCGCCGTGGCTGAGAGTCTGCCAACGTGATGACCAATCAAGTTCGGGCCCCAGTTGCCCGCGAAGCTTACAGGCATAGGCATCAGAGGACCGAAGGAAGGAGCTAAGCTCAGCAGGATTTTCATCTGTACGCTGGTCGCAGTAGATTGTATTTTGTGAAATGACGATGTTACCTTGTGTCGGCTGAAGCAACCCACATGCTAACCGTAAGAACGTTGTCTTCCCGGCTCCGTTGCCTCCAATGATACCGGTCCAGCCGGACGCGATCTGCACGGACACAGCGTCTAATATGGGATCGCTGGACGTTTCATAAAAAAAAGTCACGCGGTGGAATTGTAATGAATGTTTACTCATGATCGATTGCCTCATCCGAAACGAATCCATACCCCATCGACTGTCACCCCGGGTGATGATGGCCCAAGAGCCGAAAGTTCCAATGAGATATCACCATTCATTTCTTAGACGCGCACGATCGCTTTCCTTTAATCATTAAGCAAAATCGATGATCAAACGATGGATATATCTTAATCTTCGAGTCAGCACGCGTCAAGCATAATATGAACCAGCAATCGAAAAGCTCTCTGATGAGGCTCGGTCAGGGGGGGGCTATTTTATTAGCCTGGCGATTTCTTTGAAGTGGGGATGCTCGGCAGTCCCGATCAGTTCAAACAGGGCCATCTCGGTGCAATAGATCTTTGCGTTCTCCGCCGCCATTTTTTCCAAAGCGATTTGTTTATTCTCCAACGTGCGTGAAGAGACGGCGTCGGCAATGACGTTCACCTCAAGACCTTTCCGCAACAGGTCGATGGCGGTTTGATAGATACAGACGTGCGTTTCGATGCCGCACAGGATAATCTGATCTCTCGATAATTCGTTCAGTCTGCTGTTGAACTTTTCATCGCCGCTGCAACTAAAGGCGGATTTATTGATGGGTTCATGGTCGGTGAGACATTGAGCGATTTCGGGGATTGTCGGCCCGAGGGCATTCGGACATTGTTGACACCATAGGATAGGGATGTTCAGGATTTGCGCGGTACGGATGAGAACCCGGACGTTCTTGAACAAGACCTCCTTGTTGTGCATTAACTGTGCCAATTTACCCTGGACGTCAACCACGACCAGGCAGCTCTTTTGTATCTCAAGCATCCTTACCAGCTTACAATAATTGTTAAATGAACGGTATCCTTATCTTCAGGTTGGCTTGGCGTTTGGGGAGCGACATTTTCCCGTTGGGCCAGAGACGGTTTCGGCGCCTGCCACTGATGCGTCAAATTACTGTTTTGACCTTCTATCGCGCTGACAATCGCTCTGTCCGTCAGATGCGACTCCATGTGGTTCAAAACCGCAAAATCTCTGGTGATCTCGATACGTTTGCCCGGGTTGTCCTGCTCGACGATTTTGACAACCTGTTCTGTCGTGACCGTCTGAACGACAATCTTTTCGCCAAAGACACCCGTATTCACGGACAACGTCGCCGAATCCAACTCAGGCCACACATGCTCTATGTCTGCCAATAGGTCTTTCAAATTCTTTTTGCTACAGCTTAATGAGTAGATGCGTTTGTCCTCCCGGCGTGCGGAGGGGATCGCTTCTGCATGGTGAATGCCTTCAATCGCTTTGTTGACGGAGGCGCTCACCGCAACCAAATCGCTTGTTCTTAGCTCGAGTTTACCGCTGAATTCACGCGGAGCCGGGGCGCTGGCGCTGGATTTCTCGGAAACGGGTGGTTCCGGTGAAATCATTGATCGCATCACCGTTGTCATCACCGCGGCGATACCGATCATTGCGGCCGCGGCGAGAACGCGACGGACGCGCGGGTATTTTTTCTGAATCTTTCCGTCTGAAAGAGCTTTCCCGGCGATGGCAATCTTGACACCCTCTAGGACCTGAGGGGGCGCCTCCGCGCGGGGTAGGGCGCCAATGAGTGTCTGGCACTTCTGGAATTGGCTTAAACGCTGCGCGATACCTTCATCCCGGGCCCTCAATTCTTCGACCTCAGCTTGCTGGTCAACCGTCAGTTCACCATCGATATAACTATTGAGCAATTCGTCAATCCGTGCTTCGGAATCATACCTCTTTTCGTCCGAACTCTCTGTCATGACAAAAGGGCCTCCAAAATGTCTCTCAACCTGTTTCGGGCGCGACTCAACCGACTCCTGACCGTGCCCAGTTCAACGTCCAGCACTTCGGCAATCCGGGCGTAACTCATGCCTTCGATGTCCCGTAAGACAATCACCGCTCTCTGCGGCTCATCCAGTTGCCGGATGGCTTCAATGGCGATTTCATATACCTCTTTATTCTGGGCCATGGCCGCCGGATCGGGTGAGCTATCGTCGCTCAGCAATTCCTTTAATGCGTGCGATGTCTGATGATCGTAAGACGCTTCTTCGGAATCCAGCGATCTGACTGCCAGCTTTGCATTCCTTTGGCAATAATTGAGCGTCAAATTGACGGCAATTCTGAATGCCCAGGTATAAAAGCTGCTGCGGCCCTCGAATTTAGCCAGGTTTTCTATTATTTTGACAAATGTCTCCTGGGTAAGTTCCGCCGCATCGTCCGGATCGGCACAAATTTTTAAAATGACGTTGTAAATGCGGTTCTGATACTTGAGTACAAGCCGCTCAATGGCGGTCGAATCACCTTGCCGGCACTGTTCAATCAGCAGGTTGTCGTCGATGCTCATAGGCTTCCCGGCAGCCTGTTGGCGCCGAATATCAACATTTGCGGCGTCCGTCAAAACGTCACTCCTCATTTAGACCGATAAAATCGAAAAAAGTTCCTCACATCGACCGGGCAAAAACAAGGCCATTCAGCCGATGTCGCCAAAACTATGATGGCGAGGGCAGCAATCGCCGGACATCATGGCAGATTAGGCCATTGCGGTCAATCTAATTTCGCCCGATATGCTCGTTTGGACTGGTAATGAGGTCGCTTGAGTTTTTGGGCTTCTAACGATGAAAAGATGGAATTTTTCACCGAGAATGCTAATCGGATCATTCTCAGACGTTTTCATACGGGTAAGCGCTCTGTCTCGGTATATTCCCGAACGAACGCCTTAATTCTATCGACGATCTCGTCATGAGATTGTCTCTGGGCGATATCTGACAGCCCATTGATGCCCGCACGAAGTTGATCGCGGTCCATGGGAATGTTTTTCCAGATGCTGATCTTGGGATGCCTTGTGCGCTGCATATCTTCACCTTCTATGGAGAGTTCCTCGAAGAGTTTTTCTCCGGGCCTCGGCCCTGTAAAAACAATTTCGATATCTTCTCCGGGCCGGTAACCGCTTAGCGTGATCAGCTCTCGTGCCAGGTCCTGTATTCTCACCGGCTCGCCCATATCGAGCAGGAAAATCTCTCCGCCTTTTCCCATCGTAGCCGCTTGTAGAACGAGCTGACTGGCTTCCGGAATGGTCATAAAGTACCGCTTCATATCGGGGTGGGTCACGGTGACGGGGCCGCCTTCGGCAATTTGCTTTTTGAAAATCGGGACGACCGAACCGTCCGAGCCGAGGACGTTACCGAACCGCACCGTAACGAAATGCGTTTGGCTGGCCCTGCTGAGGCTCTGGATATACATTTCTGCGATGCGTTTCGAGCAGCCCATGAGACTCGTCGGATTCACAGCTTTGTCCGTGCTGATCATTACGAAGTTCACCGTGCCGTAAAGGTCTGCGGCATCCGCGACGATTTGCGTGCCGATCACGTTGTTTTTAATGGCTTCGCCTGGATTGATCTCCATTAACGGGACATGCTTGTGAGCGGCCGCGTGAATGACAACCTCGGGCGTATATTCTCCAAAAATCTCCTCTACCCGGTTGTCATCGGTGATATTGCAGATAAGCGGTTTGATACCTACAGACGGGAACCGCTTACGGAGTTCCCGCTCCACATAGAATAACGGATTTTCCGCCTGTTCGATTAGCAACAGGAGCTTCGGGCCGAAATGGCATAATTGCCTGCACATCTCCGAACCGATGGAGCCGCCGGCGCCCGTGACCAGGATGGTCTTATCTTTAGAAAAGGCCTCGATCATATCCAGGTCGAGTTGGATAGCTTCTCTTCCCAGAAGATCGTTAATGTCCACGTCGCGAATCTGAGAAACGCGGAGTTTTCCGGACGCGATGTCTGTGATTGAAGGAACGGTGCGAAAACGAATCTTGGTGCCTTCACAAATCTGGATCACGCGTCGAAGCTGCCGTGGACTGGCCGATGGTATGGCGATCGCAATTTCTTCGATTTTGCAGTCCTCGCACACCTCCGGTAGCTGCTCGACGGTGCCGAGGACCGGTATGCCGTGAATGTGAGTATCTTTTTTAATGGGATCGTCGTCAATAAAACCGATAACGTGGTATTGGACGACGGGCATCCGGACGATCTCTCGCAACAGGGCTTCTCCCGCGTTGCCTGCCCCGACGATGAGGAATCGTTTCAGCCGGACCGCTTCTGACGTGCGAAAGGCCTCATAATATAATCGTAGAACGATTCGTAATCCGCCGAGGATCAGAATCGTGGCACACATATCGGCGACGCATACACCTTCAGCGGGTTTGTCCAAACCTGCCGGGAGAAAGGGATGAATCGACGTGATCTGACCGACGATAAACCATAAGCTCACAATAAGGAAGGTGCTTATGACGGAGGCTTGTACGATGCCGCGGAGGTCTGAGATTCCCACATAACGCCACCAGCCGCGATATTGATTGAGGAGCCCGAAGACGGGGATCTTAATAAGAAGAAAGAACAGGAGTAACGCCGGATACAAACGAAGCCATTCCCGTCTAAAGTTCATGTTTTGAACCACGAGAAAGGACAGCAACAGGGAGATCGCAAAGGCGATGATGTGGGCCAGTACGATCAGGGGCCTGCGGAAACGAAGCAATACGGATCGGAGACGATTTGACGGCCCGGAAAAATCCTGTTTTTCAGCATCAAGCAGTCTATTCGCGTCTTTCTCCGGCATCGTTGTCCAAGGATTCCACTTGTTAACCTATTATTGAGGAAAGCGTTAGGTATTATTCTATGGTTACAGGTATAGAACATCGGCGATTTGTTCTCGAAAGAAAAATGAAAACGTTTTTTTTTCTTCTGGGAATTAGGCCTCATTGTTCCGAGGAATCAGAATCCGGCTGCGATTCCGACTTTGATGTGGAAGGTTCTTCCGGGGATTCACGTTCGATATCGAGCGGCTCGGCATCCGCTTCTTCGAAAGGCATATAAATATCTTCACGAGGTGTGTTGTCCACGTTGCCGCGCATGAGGGAATAGATAATCGTGTTGGCGGAGAAGTAAAAGCTGATGATAAAAGAAACCACCAATCCCACGACGACTAACAGGAATAGGTAAATGAGGAATGCGGCGATTGTTTCCGTTTGGTTCGTAGGGACCGGGCCGGAAGGACCGAGCAAATCCTTGAATTCCGGTTGAGGCCAGATCGTGGTGAGTTTATTGGTTTTATCGGCGCTGTCATTGACCCAGAGGGCAATCTGGACGCAGAATCGGGTAATCCAAAGGACCAGATAAGCAAAGTAGCGAACGAAGGTGTAACAGATGGAACCGTAAATCGCGGCGATTGACGTATAGAAGAGCATATGCCAGGGTTTGGCATAGACGTAGCTAAAGGAGCGGCTGATCGCATCGAAACAATCGGAGCCGTCGTAGGCGACTGCGGGAAACATCATATTGAATCCCACAATCGCACCGATGAGAATGACAGCGATTAATCCGCCGGTCAATAAGGCCAGGGGGGCACCAAGGCCGACAATAATCTCTCCGGCGTATGGGATATTCCCCATGAGCCCCAGAAGAAGGATGAACGCCCCGATACAGGCAATAATACCGAACGGGGCCAATGGCGTGGTGAAAAAACTGACGAATCTTTTTGTGCTGTATCGCAACGCTTCGGTCAGGCCGGGTTTCTCGCCTCGAGCAAATTGCAGCGCGGCAATACGGCAGATTGCGCCTCCGGCCACGGAGATTACAGAAAGGGTGATAGCAATAAGGATGACACAATAGACGGTATGATACCTCAGCGCCCATCCAAGAGCATGGAAATATCCTGTGATGTTGTTCTCCAGTCCGGGCAAATCAAAAGCAAATATTGAATCAACCGTACCCTGGAACCGGTCGGCGGAGAAATGCCACAGCGTATCGAACACACCGACGCCTTCATCTCTTCCTTTAAACGTTTCAAAGTATTTCTCGAGTTGTTCGGGATTCGCTATGTAAATGTCGAGCTCTGTTATCCTGACTTCTTTCTGAGGTGAGGCGGTGCTCGCTCTTATGTGTGGATCTGTTGATCTGTCTCTTATGCGTTGTTGTGTCGTTGTCGCCTGTTTACGGGGTGTGGCCACGACGGTTTTACTGAGGTCCATGATCTGTCCGGCCAGACAAATGACCGCCAGGGCAAGAGCAATAATGATCAGCTTCGTCGGCTGGATCGACATGCGAAAC
>CAYZAT010000214.1:0-7691 GCA_964476475.1 uncultured Pirellulales bacterium | reverse complement strand
AGATTGGTGTTGAGGACGGTGTCCCAATCCTCCCAGGAAAATTCCAGGCTCGGGTTTCGGATATTCAGCCCTGCATTGTTGACCAAAATATCGATCTTGCCATATTCTTTCACGGCCGCTTGAACCATATTCTCAATATCATCATGGCAAAGCACGTCCATTTGAACAGGCAACGCCTTTCGCCCCAGGGCTTCGATTTCCCGCTTGAATTCGGTCAGACTCGACAACGTCCGGCTGGTAATCACCAAATCCGCACCGGCTTTGGCGAGCGCCCTCCCGAAATACTGACCCAGTCCCCGGCTCGCCCCGGTGACGACGGCCACCTTACCCGAAAGATCAAATAAATCCTGCATATTCAGCTCCATAAATAAGTGCCTAAAGCTTGAAGTGACTAAAGTGCCTAAAATTTGTCGTCAACTTTAGTCACTTTAGCTCACTTCAGTTCATTCTGGTCACTTCTTTTCTAAGGTTCCAAAACGATCTTCAATAGATTCTCTTCGGCTTTGAGCAGTCTCTCGAATGCACGAGGTCCTTCTTTTAGCGGTAGAACATCGCTGATAAGCGGCTCGACATTGATCTGGCCCGATGCGACGAATTCGATGCAATCGCGAAATTCACCCGAACTCGCATAGGAGCCGATAAAGCTATGCTCTCGCGCGACTAATTGCTGTAAATCGAATTCCGCTTTGGGTTCCAGATTCCCAACGGCCACAATAGACCCGCCGGTCTTCGTCGCGGAAACGGCCTGGGCGAACGTCCTGGCATATCCGACGGCTTCAAGGGCGACGTCCACGCCCTGGTTTTGCGTTTCCTTCAAGACCGCTTCCCTTAGATCGGATTGAAGCGGATTGATGAAGACATTTGCACCAAGTTGCTTTGCAACGCCCAGCCGAAAGTCATTAATATCGGCCACAATCGCTTTGGCAGCCCCCCTGAACCTGCATCCCTGTAAAATGAACAAGCCAATCGTCCCGGCGCCAAGGATTAAAACCGTATCGTCTTTCGAGATCGGCGCCCGATTGGCGGCGTGCATACCTATCGAGGCAGGCTCTAATAGAGACGCATGTGCAAAGGACAGGTTTTCCGGAATCTTCGAGACGATCCACGACGGCACGGCGACAAATTCGGCAAAGGCCCCGTGCCGCTTGAAATCCGGCACGGAAACACCCAGGACCTGCCGCTTCACACAGCGATTGAAACGTCCGCTCCGGCAGGCGTCGCATTGATTGCAATAAACGGTCGAATCAAAGCAAACACGGTCGCCCTTGTCAAAACCACTCACATTCTTTCCCATGGCCTCGACGACGCCGGCCGCTTCGTGGCCCATAATCAAGGGCGGGAGTCGCCGGCCGGTCTTGCCGGTGGCCCCATGGACATCCGAGCCGCAGATGCCACAGGCCTTAACTCGTACCAGCACATCATCGTCGCCTACCGTCGGATCGGGGAAATCCGAATACTCGAAGCGATACGGTTCTTTATAAACTAATGCCTTCATTTAAATCCTCACATTTCACGCAAAATCATAGAATTCGGCCTTATTATAGCCCGGTGCTTGCAGCCCGTCCACCTGTTTTAGCGATCTGGGCCGGAATAGGCCGCGAATACTCAAAAATACGCTTTATTACATCCAAGGAGAAACGTATAATGGAATGATAGAGTATTCTTCTCCGCTGTTAATTGAAGGAGTGTTTTCATGGCCGGGACCATAACGAGACGTCAATTCTTAGCACGAACCGCCGGATTGATCGCCCTGGGTGCGATTGGGCCGGGTTGCCGGCTCGGTAATCCACGTAAAGCGCGACGCCCCAACATCGTCCTCATTATGGCCGACGACCTCGGATACGGCGATGTCGGCTGTTATGGATGTACAGATATCCGAACGCCCGCCATAGATAACCTCGCTGCTGAAGGTGTCAAATTCACGACCTTCTACTCCAACGCGCCCGAATGTACGCCGACCCGGACCGCCCTGCTGACGGGCCGTTACCAACACCGCGTCGGCGGCCTCGAATGCGCCCTCGGCATCGGTAACGTGGGACGGTACGACGACGCCATCCGGCTGCGCGAGACACACGATATGGGCCTGCCCACAACTGAGACAAGCATCGCCCGAATCATTAAGAACGCCGGATATGCTACGGCCATCAGCGGTAAATGGCATCTCGGATACGAACCGAAGTTTTTCCCGCTCCGGCACGGATTCGATTTCTCGTTCGGCCCGGTCGGCGGAGCCGTCGATTACTTCCACCATTGCGAATATACCGGAGAGCCCGCCCTCTATCTCAACGACAAGCCCGTCGAGCGGGAAGGCTATCTGACGGACCTGATCACCGATGAGGCGGTTCGATTTATTCAACACAAGCATCATTCGCCTTTCTTCCTCTATGTGGCTTATACGGCTCCCCATACCCCCTACCAGGGCCCCAATGACAAGAAATCCGACCCCGTTTCCCAAGAGGATTATAACAAAGGTTCGCGAGCCACTTTTACGGCGATGGTCGAGCGGATGGATAAAGGGATCGGCAACATAATGAAGACGCTGGAGGAGCACAACGTCGCCGACCATACACTCGTCATTTTCATGAGCGACAACGGCGCCAACAAAACCGGCAATAATTCACCTTACTCCGGCTATAAGGGCAATCTCTTCGAGGGCGGCATACACGTCCCGTGCGTCGCCAAATGGCCCGGCGTGCTCGCCAAAAGCATCGTATCAGATCAACCGTGTATCAGCATGGATTTCTCACGCTCCATCGTCAGAGCCGCCGGCACCCGGCCGGAGAAGAATCGCCCCTTCGACGGGATCGACATATTGCGAGTCGTGGAAACAAACCAACCCGTTCAGAAACGCACACTTTTCTGGCGCGCTCGCAGAGGGGACCGAACACGAAAAGCCGTGCGGGACGGCTCGTTGAAATACATCCGGCTCAAGCAGGGAAGTGAGATCAGCGAGTATCTTTTTGACCTGGATCAGGATCCGGCGGAAAAGAATAACCTTCTTAACGATCGCTTGGAAGACGTTCAGAGATTGAAAATGCTGTTGAAAAACTGGGAAAGAGAAGTGCAACATAAACGCTGAGGATCTATCGGGCAAGATTAGGATAAGGACGGAAAGGATTTTTGGAGACAACAAATGAGCGAAAGTGAGGACAAGACAACACGACGCAGATTTTTACAGAACTCAACGGCAACCGCTGCGGCGGTGACGTTAGGAATGAACACCATAAGCACCCCAAACGCGCGAGCGGCGCGTGGGGCCAATGAGAAGATCCGAGTAGGTTTTATCGGCGTGGGCAACCGGGGGACGCAGCTTCTCAGGAGCTTTTTGAAGCAGGATGATGTCCAGGTTGCGGCCCTGTGCGATGTGTATGAACCTTACCTGATGAGGGATAATTCCAAGGTGGATCAAAAGCTTCAGGACTCTCTCGGAGGCCGGGTTCCGAAGATGACGGAGAATTTAGACGGCAAGGTGGCGCGGTACAAGGATTTCCGCCGGCTGCTCGACCGCAAAGACATCGACGCGGTGGTCATCGGGACGCCGGACCATTGGCACGCCGTCCAATCCATTATGGCCTGCCAGGCGGAAAAGGATGTTTACGTGGAAAAGCCGCTTTCGGTCACCGTGGTCGAAGGCCGGAAGATGGTCGAAGCCGCCGAGCGCTATAATCGCATCGTGCAGGTTGGCCTTCATCGACGCTCGTCCAAAGCCTACAAGCGAATCGCCGGCGACGTCCAGGCCGGGAAGATAGGTAAGATAACGGTCGGCAGAGCCTATCGTATCAGCAATATGGACCCGGCGGGAATCGGCCGATTTCCCGATACGGCCCCGCCCAAGGGATTGGATTGGGATATGTGGCTCGGCCCGCGGCCCATGCGCCCCTATAAGGACAATCTCGTGCTCTACAAATTCCGCTGGTGGAAATCGTATTCATCCCAAATGGCCAACTGGGGCGTGCATTATTGCGACGCAATGCGATGGGCCATGGCGCAGAAGGCGCCGATATCGATCTCCGCGCACGGCGGGCGATTTGCCGTCGACGACGACCGGACGATCCCCGATACGATGGAAGTGATCTTCGAGATGCCGGCGGGCGCCTTGATCGTCTTCGGCCAATACGAAGCCAGCGGCGGCCAGGCCCTGATCGAAGGAGAAATCGAGCTGCGAGGCACGCTCGGCAATCTCTACTGCGGTTCCGAAGGCAAGGCGTTCAAAATTGTCCCGTCAAAGGGCGGGCAGTTCCAGGACTCCGAACCGCGTATCGAGCCGGAAGTCATCGAGCCGACGGACGGCAATTTAACCGATCAGCACGTTCGCAACTTCCTCGATTGCGTCAAGAGCCGGGCCAGAACCCACTGCGATATGGAAACAGGCCACCGCTCGACGACGTTCGCTCTCTTGGCGAATATCGCCCTGGCGACGAAATCCCGGCTCGATTGGGACCCGAAAACCGAACAATTTACCAACAACAAGAAGGCCAACAGACTTTTGCACTACAAATATAGAAAACCGTGGAAACTAACGTAGCCGGACCGAGCAGAAGATGGATATTGGGCATCCTTCTTTGAGGCTAATGAAATATCAAAAGAATTGAATGAGGGTAGAACGATGCAAAAACAAAGAGCTTTTACACTTATCGAGTTGCTGGTGGTGATCGCTATTATCGCCATCTTGCTGGCGATCCTGATGCCGGCGCTCAACCGCGTAAGAGAACAGGGCAAACGTATATCCTGTATGAGCAACCTAAAGCAACTTATGCTGGGCTGGGATATGTATGCCGATGAAAACGACGGTAAGATTATTTTTTCAATAACCAGTACAGGTGCAGAAACAAATCCAACGTTTGGCGGCTCCAGCACAAAACGACAGAAGGCCTGGGTCTATTATATGGGAGCCAACGCATCGGAACAGCAGCAGCGCGAGGGTCTGCGCGATGGGGGCTTGTACGACTATGTCAAAGAAGAAAAGCTCTTCAAATGCCCAACGGGTGTACGCGGCGAACTGATTACGTATTCGATTACCGACGCCATGAACGGCCATCGCGGCCACATGACAATGCCTGCTTTGCATCCGATTATGAAACGAAGCGACATTAGAAATCCGTCGATGCGCATGGTTTTTTTGGATGAAGGTCAGCTAAGCTCCTCCAGTTGGACGCTTTTTTACGACCAGCCGCGTTGGTGGGATCAAATTACGAAACGGCATGGTGTCGGCACGAACATCGCCATGGCCGACCATCATGCCGAGTACTTGAAGTTCGACGATCCCCGCACACGATGGATGGCCGAACACTTAAACTGGCAAAGCGTGGGGCGACACGACGCGCAGTCCACTCAGGCCGGCAACCCGGACCTCGAGAGAGTCCAAAAAGCCATGTGGGGCAAATTAGGCTACACCCCGAGCCAGTAACATCGTGGACAGTGATAAAACGCGATACGTCAGGCTCTGCCTTCAACGTTACTCGAGGTCCGTATCCAGCGGTTCACCCGCACGACGCTCGTATGTGAAACCCGACGTCACGAAAATCCAACGCGCGGCGCTACCGGCGATGAACGTGGTAACCAACCAAGCTTCCCGGCCTGGAGGACCATCGTGAACAAACATCGGCTCGGACGCCTGCTCATCTTCTGCGATCAATTGACTCGCTTGACGTGAGGCTTCCTCAGCATCGATGCCCGTGACCGTCGTCGGCCAGTTATGCGGATGTTCGGGATCGACGCCGAATCGACCGACCGCTCCTACGGTTCCATCCCGCATCACTCGCACAAACCCGCCTACTCGAGTTTTGAGCCGTACGGGAATCAGCCAGTAGCTTGGATCTCCAGACAGGGTTCGAACCAGAACGGGCTCTCCGAGTGAAGCAATTCGGAACCACTCGAGGTCTCGATCGAGTGAAACCGTTTCTATCGCCTTGGCAGCAGCCCGTGTAACCTCGTTTTTGGTTGGAAATGGCTCCAAGTTCAATCCTTTCATGCGTGCCGAACGTAGATGAAGTTCGTATGGTTGACGCTATCCCAGTCCTCCCAGTAAACGGCCCCGCCGTTACAGATATTCGCGTTCCATGGCCACGGATCGTAGATCTTAAGCCACCGTTTCGGTGGTTGGCCGATCAGCGTAATATTCTGGCGTTTCCAGCCTGCGCACGCACGGGCATGCCCGGGGATGCCTGACTTGAGAGGTCGGTTTGCGTCGATCTCCGCTTTCGCTTCGGACCAGGCTGCTGTGTTGTCGTATGTTGCGTCAAGTCCGTTGTTGGACAGTGACTCGTATCCATTGACTTGCCCGGTATTTGAGGTCCCGTAGGCCCCGGTGCCCATGGCGGCGGCGATCGTGGGCTGGTCAAAGTGGTATTTGTAGAAGTCCAGGATCATCTGGCCCGTGGCGACCGCACAGTAAACGTTGGTTTGCTGGGCGTATAACCTGAACACCTCCGGCGCGTTGCACCGCGGTGCGAACTTGACCGTGTTCGAGGAGTAAAACGGAATAAGCCTGTGATAAGGCCTCGGGGCGAGTTTGGGCTGTAGAGTGGCCGGTGCGGTTCCCTTGTCGAGATCTTCCGAAACAGCGTCACGGGACGCCTCCAGATCGCTTTCCGCGGCCTCCCATCTGCTTCGGCGCAGGCTTCCTTCAGGTATGGCCACTTCGTCGAGGAACGAATACGAGGATACTCCCTCCATCTCATCGGCGCCGTAACGTTCGACGGGTTTGAGATCGCTCACATCGAACAGCATGGATGCCGGTCCGGCCTCGGTGTTTGCCCCTCCCGCTCGGACGGCGATCTTCGGGTAGCAGTAGCAGACGAGCGAGGTCTCGGTTGCGTCGGTGCGAGCCCCCGATCGTTCAACTTCTTTCATAGCCCCCTCCGTTGCATCATCGACCGACCATCGATGGGGTCCGAGCTGGAGGGAGATCACCGGACTTCCGACCGCCTTATCGGCGCTCGCCCGGACGACGCCAACGATCCGTTTTTTGACCTTTACATTGAAGTCATAGAACAAACGGGCTCCGTTAAGATCATGAATGATCAAAGGCTCAGTATCCACGTTCGCAAAACCCCACTCCTCAAAGTCCGGAATCCCGCCGGCCCAAACGCGACGCACAGCCAGCACTGCGTGCTGCCGTGCTGCCGTTGGCTCCACAGGCTCGCCGAACTCGCTTCTGGTTGATCTTTTGCTTGACATTTTTCATTCTCCTTTCGATTGATAATTGATGTTGAATCGAGCAAACCACTCCTTTCCTCTACTCCAGGTTAAACCTTAGCGGTCCCTATTAAGGATGAGACGCTATTTGACATTCCGTCCCCGTCGGGACCCGCAAAGGGGGCGCGCCGGTGGACTTGCATGCCCGATTCAACAATTATAAAAATCTGCGCTGTCGGAAATATATACCGCGACAATCACGTGTGCAAGAAAAAATGTACGGAAAAATAAAATTTTACGATATTTTGGACGGCCCCTTAAATTACCCTCAGAGCCGGTCCAGAGCCTATCAAACAGGACTGCGTCCAGTTCTCCAGCCGACTATTGTTGTTCAACAGCCTGGATGATGGCTTGGCGGGCTTGGGCGACGGCCTGACTGGAGGGGTACTCTTTGTTGAGCTGGGCGTAGGTGGATTTGGCTTTGTTCACGTCCTTCATGCCGCATAAGGCGACGACCTGACGGGCGAGAACCTGGGCGATATCGTAATCGTTTA
>CAYZAT010000213.1:0-7740 GCA_964476475.1 uncultured Pirellulales bacterium | reverse complement strand
CGATGAGGTCAAGGCCGCCATCGGTGACAATGCCGAGATGATGGACTCCTTCAACCGGATGCTCGAGCACCTGGCCGCGAACGAGGTGAACCTGGAGAAAGAGCCGATCACACTCGGCCCGGTCGTGACGATGGATCCCAAGAAGGAACGGTACGTTGGCGCAAACAGCGATCTGGCCAACATGTTCATTAAACGTAACTATAGAGAGCCTTTTGTCGTACCGGATCAAGTCTAAGGAGAGACCCAAGACATCAGACTCAAGACACAAGACTTGGGTCTGGGATCTGGAGTCTGGAGTCTTGTAATGAAGTTTGCATTATGCAATGAGATGTTTGAGAATCGGCCGATGGCCGAAGTGTGTTCGGTCGCTCGCGAATTGGGCTACCACGGATTGGAGATCGCGCCGTTTACCCTGGCGCCTTCTGCCGAGGAAGTCACCGGCGAGCAGCGAAAAGAAGTTCGCAAGATCATCGAAGACCACGGCCTTGAAACCGTCGGATTGCACTGGCTGTTCGCCGGACCGACGGGATTGCATATGACCACGACGGATAATCAAGTATGGGGCAGGACAAGAGATTACTTGTCCTGCCTGCTTGATTTATGCAGCGACCTGGGCGGCAAGGTGCTCGTGCTCGGTTCTCCGAAACAGCGGAGCATCCTTGAGGGCCAGACCCAGGAGGGCGCGTGGCAACGCGCCGTCGAGGTGCTCAGCTCCGTTATGGATAAGGCCGGACAGTTAGGCCTGACGATCTGTTTCGAGCCGCTCTCGCCCGTCGAGACCGATTTTATTAATACGGTTGACGAAGGAATGAAAATGGTTCGCCAGATCGGCCATCCGAACTTCAAGGTTCATCTCGACGTCAAGGCGATGTCTTCGGAACCGACGCCCGTGCCCGAGATTATCCGCTCGGTCGGCGTTGAAAATATCGGCCATTTTCACGTCAACGATCCGAACCTGTACGGTCCCGGCATGGGCGAGGTGGATTATGCTCCCATCGCCGAAGCGATTGACGAGGCCGGATGGGATAAGTGGCTGAGCGTTGAAGTCTTCAAATACGATCCCGATCCCGAAACCATCGCGCGTAAGAGCATCGAATACCTCAAGAAATTCTGGCCGTAGTGTAGAAATCCGAATATCTAAATTCTAAATCCTAAACAAATTCAAAATTCGAATTACCGAAATTCAAAACGGCGTCGCGGGCATTTTGCTTTTGCCGTTTGGAGTATTTGAATTTAGGAAATTTGGCATTGTTTAGGATTTAGAACTTTGGATTTAGGATTTCTTTCTTATAGCCAAGGTCAGATCACGGCGGACATGCTTTCCTGGGTATCTTCCAGCAGTTGGGCTTTGAGGCGTTTTCTGGCGCGGTGGAATCGCGCCCGTGCTTTTTCCGGCGTCGTGCGCGTCACTGATGCGATTTCGGTGTAAGGCATCTGCTCGTAGTAGCGAAGGCGGAGGATATCCCTGTGTTGTCGGCTGAGTTGTTCGATCAAGGTCCTGAGTTGCTGGAGTTTTTCCTCATGAATTTTGGCGTCCAGGATATTCCCGTTCGTTTTTGATTCGCCGGACTGATCGCGAAGGATGGTTTTGCCGGAATCCTGGAGCTTGGAGCGTCTGAGGTTATCCTGGATTTTATTGCGTGCGATGCGATGCACCCAGGGCCAGAAACGCCCGGTATCGCGCAGCGCATTGACTTCCTGTACGACGGCCAGCAGCGTTTCCTGTAAGATGTCCTCGGTTAAATCGTGATTCCAGGTCAATCGAAAGACGAACGGATACAGCCGCTCCCAGGTTATTGAAGCGAGCCTCTCCATACCTGTCCGGCTGCCCGAACGAGCCTGAGAGAGTAAATACTGAATAGATTGTGTTTTTTTATTCATTTTATCGTGCTCCGGCAAGGGCCTTCTCCCTGACGATCGACCCTTACCCTAATAAGGCCGTCCGTTGGCGTCAGGTAACAGAAAAAAAGGTCATCAGATTATCAGGATATCAGGTTTCAGGAAATCAGAGCCGGTCGGGTTCGTCTTTCCTGGTTTCCTGGTCTTCTGGTAATCCACCGCGTGATTGTTGGATTACCTGATTTCCTTCGGTCTTATCATCGTCGAGAACGCGCCAGCTTGGAGGAGTCCGTTCCGGGATATGCCAGGGGTTGTTGCACTGATGGCATTTTTCCATGTCCGGCCGCCTGAGTTTGCCGCAATTGACGCAGGTGACTAATGTGCCTTTCGGTCGGGTTAGTTTGTATGTGATATACGCAGGCAAGCCGAAGGCGAAGGTTCCGGCAATCCAGCGCCGTCTGGCCTTTGGGGAAAATCCGATAAAGGTTGCATCCTTACCCACCCGCCAGGCAAGCCATATGGCCAGGATAATCGACGGCAGTATCCACCACAGAGCCGTTGCGTATCGTTCTGCCCAATTTTCCCGGTAGTCTCGACTTATCATGGCGACGAATGAATTGGGCAGGAGGAACAACGCCCTGTGGCCGGCCCCGGCCTCGAAGGTTGATGCAGTAAAATAGGAGGCAATGGACAGGACGGGCGGATGGAGGTTCTCGGCCAGGAATTTGCCGATAGTCAATACCGGCGCCCAGGCACGACTCCAGAAGGTCGCTTTACTGGATTGAAGATACGATTTGTAGTGGCGTTCAGGTTGTGACAGCCGGGTGTATTTCGCATTGATTCGCTTTCCCTCCGCATTGTAAACGGCCAGCACCATAGCCGTTCCGGAGCGAGAGATACCGGTGGCGTACGACCCCAAATAGTCTCTTTCGATTCTAAAATTGTTTTGCAGTCGTTCGGGATCATACGGATCGCCGAATGACATGTTGAATATTGTACCGTCGTCACGACAAAATTTGTTTAAGACTAACGGGTGGACGGTGTAGCTCAACAAGTCCTTCGGTGTCACGGAAGGCATCGTACCGAAGTATGTTTCCGGGCCCGGGAGGTAGCCCGCGGTTCCGACAACGTCGAGCGTTTGTTTATCGAGCAAATCGATCCGGCCGGATTCGTCCAGAACGAGCAGGTACGGGCCGGCATCGGAATGGTCGAAACTGGGGATGATCGGTTTTAGAGGCCGTTGGTCCGCAAGAAGATCCGGTTCATTGATGGTCGCGTCGATATCTTTGATTCGAGGAGGTCTCCAACCTATATTCCGTGCAAAAAAGTGTTTAGAGAGAAAACCAATCTGTATGGGATTGTAATCGGGATGCTTTTTACCGATATCGGGGCCTTCGGTAACCGTTGCTCGATCGAAATCAATTCTGAGAAATCGCTGTTTTTTCTTATGATATACGATGCGTTCGTGTTTTTTGTACCGTCGGGACTTGCTTTGCTCAACGATGGGATCGTCGAATCGGCCGAGCGTCTGGTTGGGAAGTTCTGAGATGCCTTCCGGGCCGACGTAGTATTGAATGCGTTTGAATTGTACGCGTCTGTCCGGCATCGTTTGCGTTTCAAAGCCCTGGTAGATGATTTGGCCCGTTTTCGTATCCAGGTACATGTATTTGTCCTCGGATTCGATGGAGTAAACGTTTGAACGGCGTCCTTCGGGGGACCTCGATGTGAAGTAGTCAAGAGAACCAAGGTGCATCATCGGGTGACGATACAAATCCGCCGCCACGAAGGAGGGATGAATGACGTTGGGATCGTCCTCCAGTTCCGGCGGTAGTAAGCCGGACGGCTGTATAACAATGGATCGAGCGTCAAAGGGCATGATTTCGAGAAGCGATATCTCGCACAGGAATCGGAAACAAAACAACAATAGCGAGAAAAACAGCAGAACGATAAAGCCCGCGGTGAGCACTTGAATGCGATAATGGATCACAGACGTCATGATGATGTTCCTAAAGAGAGGCCGATGTGAACGTTTGCCAGGTTCGTATTAACAACGCGGCGATAAAAACCGAAAGGATCATCGCGATCTCCCAGCCGAATCCTTTGATGATAACCAGGGGCACGAGGATGCAGGTCAATACCAGCGCCCCGAATGTGGGGATGACCTTGCTTGGATTCCAACCGGTGAGCAGGCCGATGCAATAACAGGCAAGCATCATCAGAAACGCCGTTAAGGAGATATCGAAAATAATGCCGGCGTACATCGGGATCGGCGGCTCGAACCAACGGATCAGAATCGCAGTGGTAACGATCAGGGGGATCAATAAAATCAGAATCGTTATGATCCCGGTGGCGATTCGCGCAAATAAAATGTGCGTTCTCGTCACCGGAAGGGTCGAGACAAAGGCGGAAATTCGTCTGTTCCGGTCTGCGTACATCTGGCTGACGCCCATCGCACAGAAACCGAGCATGATAAGGATCGCGATCGGAATGATGGGCGCTATGAGGTCATCCCAATCGATTCGCGTGTCTTGATGAAATGCGAATGTTGTCAATGCAACGATGAGAATGGCCGTGAGAACAACCGACCCGATGAGATAGAGGAAATGATCCTGGATTTCTCTTTTGATCAGCGTGAACATATTTTTATCTCCTATTGACGGAAGCGCCGACGGGACGGGTGCATTCGATAAAGATGTCCTCAAGGCTCATCGGAATGTCGATACAGCTTGAGGGTTTGAATGTTTCGAGAAGAACTTGTTTCTGCTCGTTCCAGTTGGCGACGGTGAGAACCATCTCCCGGCCGTCGATTTGCTGGTTGATGATCTCCGTCAGGTAGAGATTGGCCGGGGCAGGTTCATCGAATATAACGCGAAGCTTCTTAACGCGCTGTTTGAGCTGTTCTAATGGACAATCCACGACGAGCTTGCCCGCGGCGAGGATACCCACCCGGTCAGCGATACGCTCGACGTCGCTGAGGATGTGGGAGCTAAAAAGAATGGTCCGGCCCTGCTTCTGGATAATCTCGATTGCCAGTTCGAGAAACTGCCTTCGCGCGACAGTATCCAGTCCCAGTGTGGGATCGTCGAGGATCAACAATTCCGGATCGGTCGCCATAGCGAGAGCCAGGTTCAGTTGCGCCCGCATGCCGACGGAAAGTTCCCGCACCCGCCGGTCGGTCGGTAAATGGAACGTCTCGATCAGATGTTCGAAAAACGCATCGTTCCATTGGCGGGACAGATCTTTGCAGAGTTTGATCAGCCGGCGGACCCTGTAATGCTGGATCAGGTTGTGGCCCTCTGCGACGGTGCCGATTCTACCGCGAACCTTAGCCGGGAGATTCATGGATTCGGCGCCCAATAGAAAGGTTTGTCCGCGCGTAACCGGTTCGAGGCCCAGAAGGATTCGGATCGTGGTTGTCTTGCCAGCCCCGTTGCGTCCCAGCAGGCCATAGATACACCCTTTGGGTATGCTTAGATTGATGCCGTCCAGGACGCATCGACCATCGAAATATTTGACGAGATTCTTAACACTAATTACATCATCGTTCATCCGCTCGTCCTCTTTTTTCTACTATCAATCCAACGTTCATACGTTTTAATCCCGCAGAAATACGAACTGTCGCTTACAAAGTATAATGATTCCGACCGTGCCATATACGGCCGTCAACAAAAGGCTGTGCATAACGCATCCCAGACTTTTGATCGCGCTATATTTTCCAAAGGCGACATTACACAACAATTCGACGGGTGGACAGGCATACCGGAGAAAACCCATGAACGCTTCTGTGGCCGAATGTTTCGGAAACAAACCAAGCAAAAATGATAAAATGATATAAACAAAAATGATCGCAGCAAATAGAAGCATTGAATTATGTGCCCGTCGAACGACAACGGAAATGGAGGTGGACAAGGCCGCAAAGGTTATAAAAATCAACCATGATGAGAGCATCCATAAGCCGAGATGGTCGATACTCCCATGGCCCGTTGCGCTGTGCAATGTGAACATAATGGTGCCGCTTATAAGAATGTGTATCAGCGCCTGGAGAGACAATCCGATGAGGCGATAAATGTAGAGTTCACCGGGCCAGAAGGGCTTGATAATGAGAACGCATATCCGGCCGGACGCGATATCGTCGCCGAAAATACCGGCGGTGAGCAGAAGAGACAGCATACAACCGCTCCAGCCGAAAAGGAAGCCGCCCCAGTTCCATGTTTCCGGCGGGAAAGGAGCGATAAACAGGAGTGCATAGGTTGCGAACCAGCTTATATGCAGCAGTTGGATATATCTCTTTCGGAGAAATGTTTCTTTGATTAGCTCGTAGGCTCTCATCGGCTAATTCCTCTCGTTGTACAATCGCAGGAAAACGTCTTCGATATTCTCCGTTTCTAAGTTTACACTCGTGATCTCAGCGCCGCCTTCCACAAGCTGACGAACGATGACGGGTACTTCTTTCGGATCGCCGACGGCGATGACTAATTCCGTATCCGACGCGCTGAGGGTTTTTTCTGGGGACAGGATTTTTTCAGCGATGCGCTGGCCGTCTGATACCAGCTCAACGCGAAGATGTCCGGTTGGGTCGGAGGTGATTTTGTCGCCGAAGCTGACGATCTGCCCGCGGTACAGGAAAATATAATTGGATGTCAGCTTCTCCAGTTCCCCCAGGCGATGGGAGCTGATGACAATGGTGATGCCCGATTCGCGAAGTTTTTTCAACAGGGCGCGTAATTCGATGATGCCGACCGGATCGAGCCCGTTGCTCGGTTCGTCCAGCAGCAGCACGTCGGGTTGCTTCATCAGGGCGATGGCTAAAGCCAGTCGTTGTTTCATGCCCTGGGAGAAACCCGAGCACGACCTGTCGACATAGTCATTCATTTTCAGTTCATGAACCAGTCGGTCGGTCTCGTCGGTGATTTCGGACCGGTTCAGGCCCATGAGTCCCCCGTGATAGTTCAATACGGTCCGCGCCGAATATCGATTCTGAAACGCGGGATACTCCGGCACGTAACCCAATCTTCGACGGGCTTCGATCGATCTGACGGGATGTTGACAAATCGATATCCGTCCTTCGTTCGGCAGAATCAGCCCCGCGATAAGGTTCAGCAATGTGGATTTGCCCGCGCCGTTCGGACCGATCAGGCCGACGATATGGCCTTCGGCGACCGAGAGCGAGACGTCCTTCAAAGCGCATACTGCCTTGGAACGACCGGTCCATATGCTGCTATAGACCTTTGTGAGCCGTTCACATTCAACAACGGCTTTCTGCTTGTCATCGTCGTTTGTCCTTTCTGTATTTGCTTTGATGGACAATGTTTATCCTTCCTTTGTGGGCAGGTTGAATTTTTCAGCGGCGTTATTGAACCAGTCCAGCAGGGTTTGCCGGTCGATTTGCATATGAAACGCTTCAATGGCGATCCGCTCCAGCTCCTCCGAAAGGAGCTTTCGTTTCACGGTCCGGCTTAGATGACTGTCGAGATTCGCCACAAAAGCGCCGGTACCCGGCTTTGTCACGATAATGCCTTCCTGCTCCAATTGACGGTAGGCTTTTGCGATCGTGTTGGGATTGATGGCGAGCTGCCCGGCCAATTGCCGGACCGTCGGTAGTTTTTCGTCTTTGAGGAGCCGGCCCAGTGCGATATCGCGTTTAATCTGATCGATGATCTGCTGATATACGGCTCTATCCGAGGCGTTGTCTATGCGAATCTGCATCTGCCGATCTCTCACACTTGTACTATATCAACTAATACAACTATAACATAGGGTGACGCCTTGTCAATTGTTCATGAAAAAGATAAAAAATCCGATTTTCCTGCACATTTTATAAGATCCGGGATCTACTGTTTGAAACCCAAGACGATTTTATTGGCTAAATGATGTGCAATAAGAGAAACTGTATATCTAATA
>CAYZAT010000212.1:0-7783 GCA_964476475.1 uncultured Pirellulales bacterium | reverse complement strand
GTCATGGGTTCAAGCCCCATCAGCAGCTAAATGCAAGTGAGCCATTCGGGGAGGGGGTTGGCGGCGCTCGGCCAGTGTTGGCCGAGACGGAATTGTTTGGGGTGTCAGTGATCTTGGCTGCGAGTTGACCATAAACTAGGGTTCAGAAGAAGTTACTTACGAATCGGATAGGGAACAGGCAAACACTAACCCAGCACATTGGAGGTTATTACTAAGATGGCTAAGGCGGTATTCGAGCGTACAAAACCACACATCAATATTGGAACCATTGGTCATATCGACCACGGCAAGACCACATTGACGGCGGCCATCACGATGCGGTTGGCCCAAAAAGCGGGCAGCGGGAATATCAAAAAATTTGAAGATATCGACAATGCCCCGGAAGAGCGAGAGCGTGGCGTTACAATCAATACAGCCCATGTGGAGTATGAGACGGACAATCGCCATTACGCCCACGTTGACTGTCCGGGACACGCCGACTATATCAAGAACATGATTACCGGGGCCGCCCAGATGGACGGCGCGATTTTAGTCGTCGCCGCCGGGGATGGGCCTATGCCCCAGACGCGCGAACATATTTTGCTCGCTCGTCAGGTGAACGTGCCCAAGATCGTCGTGTTCCTGAATAAGGTGGATCAGGTTGACGATCCAGAGTTGATTGAACTGGTCGAATTGGAGATACGGGATCTGCTGAATAAGTATGAGTTCCCCGGCGATGATATTCCGATCGTCAAAGGTTCGGCCCTGGCCGCGATGGAATCTGAAGGTAAAGATGATGAGGCCTGTAAGTGCATTGACGATCTCATGGCGGAAGTGGATGCTTATTTCCCGCTTCCCGAGCGTGAGGTCGATAAGCCGTTCCTTATGCCGGTCGAGGACGTCTTCAGTATTAAAGGCCGCGGTACGGTGGGGACCGGTCGTGTCGAGAGAGGTATCATTCATACCGGGGAAGAGATCGAGATCGTAGGGCTCGCCAAAGAGACGCGTAAAACCGTCGTGACCGGCGTAGAGATGTTTAACAAAACGCTTGATGAAGGCCAGGCCGGCGATAACGTCGGTTTACTTTTACGCGGCGTCGAAAAGAAGGAATTGGAACGGGGGCAGGTCGTCGCCGCTCCCGGGAGTATTACACCGCACACCAAGTTTCATGCTGAAGTGTACGTTCTGACCAAAGAGGAAGGCGGTCGTCATACGCCGTTCTTCGCGAAGTACAAACCGCAGTTCTATTTCAGAACGACCGATGTCACGGGTGGGGTGCTTGCCCTCATGAGTCGGGAAGGCAAGAGTGCCGAGATGTGTATGCCGGGTGACAACATTGCGATGGAAGTCGCAATTATTTCTCCTATTGCAATGGAAGAAGGTCTCCGGTTTGCCATCCGTGAAGGCGGTCGCACCGTCGGCGCCGGTGTCGTAACTAAGATCCTTGAATAATTTCGGATCTATCACTATTCGGGTCTTTGGGTGCCCGCATGATGGACGCACATGTCGGCCAGGTGGGTTCACATCGCGATTCGTACGGTGCTTAGGAACTGTGGAGTAGATAGACCTGCCTGGTTGAGGCAAAGATTATGGCTAAAAAGAAAAGCAAAAGAGAACATGTCTGGCTTGAGTGCACTCAGTGCAAAAGCCGGAACTATCGTACGAATGTGAGCGTCGCAGAGGGGACGCCGAAATTGACGCTCAAGAAGTTTTGTAAAAACGAACGTGAGCACACGGTTCATAAGATACGACGCAAATAGCTTTTCTTCGTAGATCGTGCGATGATTTGCATATCGGGCAAAGATGAGACATCGAGAGAATGATCAGTAAGCAATTGAGTAGGCCAGTAGCTCAATTTGGCAGAGCGTCGGTCTCCAAAACCGAAGGTTGGGGGTTCGATTCCCTCCTGGCCTGTTTCGAAGCGCGGAGTGAGATGTGAGAATAAAAAAAATGGATTCGCTTCGGTTTATTGCCTTAAGAGGTGGATATGGCTTTTAAAATCTATAAACGCGGGCAGGGTAAATATACAAGGCTCAGCAGTGCTTTCACCGCAGCCGTCATTGTGGGTTTGGGTTGCATCCGGCTGTTTAATAAGTTGGAGGCCGTCTCATGGTGGGATAATAGAAGAACCACCATGTGGGTGGCAACGATGGTTCCCGCCGGTTTGTTTGTCATCCTGTCCCTTTTGATCTTTTGGTTGGTCAACAAGCCGTCCGTCGCAGATTTTATGATTGCGGCCGAGGGCGAAATGAAAAAGGTGAGTTGGTCGAGCCGACAGGAGATTGTGGTTTCGACGTCGATTGTGATTATCGTTGTGGTCGTGATGGCGGTGCTTCTGGGAACCACAGATTTTGGCTTTACGTTGTTTTTTAATTGGCTGTTGGGCTGATATCGTATCTCGACGGAGATATTAGGTTAAAGGTGTCAATATGCAGTGGTACGTTTTACGCGTCGCAGCAAATAAAGAAGTGCAGGTCAAAGATGCACTGGCACAGAAAGTCGAAAGAGAAGGTCTCAGCGATATCATCGGCAGGATCGAAGTGCCGATTGAGCGGATTAAGCGTATTCGGGGCAATAAACAAACGGTCCACAAGCGGAAGCTTTATCCGGGTTACGTATTTATGGAAATGGAATCGACGGACGACGGTCGCGTTCCCGAGAAGGCCTGGTTCATGATTAAGGGGACGTCCGGCGTGGGCGATTTCATCGGGACCGAAGGCGTTCCGACGCCCATGCGGGATACGGACGTGGCCAAGATGCTGTTAGAGGCTGAGAAGCCGGATGAGGCGCCGAGCATTAAAGTCGAGTTCAAGAAGGGGGATATGATTAAAATTCGGGAAGGGGCTTTTGAGAATTTCGAAGGCGTGGTCGATTCGATCGACACCGAACGGGGGATTGTGAAAGTGATCGTGACGATATTCGGCCGGAGTACGCCGCTGGACATAGAATATTGGCAGATCGAAAAGGTATAGTTTGATGAGCGAGGGCTTCATACGTCGCTCGTTTCGAGAATCAAAGGGTAAAGAATGGCCAAAGAAGTAGCAGTTACGATCAAGTTGCAGGCCCCGGGCGGACAGGCGACGCCGGCGCCGCCGATTGGACCCGCTCTGGGTCAGCATGGTGTGAATATCGGGCAGTTCGTCTCTCAGTTCAATGAACGAACGCGGGAGATGAATGGAACGACTCTACCGGTTGTGATTACGGTTTACGCAGATAAGAGTTTTACCTTTGAAGTGAAAAGCCCGCCGGCGGCGGTATTGCTGAAGCAAGCCGCTGAGATCGCGAAGGGCAGCGGTATTCCGAATCGGGAAAAGGTCGGCAAGGTGACCGCTGAGCAGGTGCGTAAGATTGCCGAGACCAAGTTAAAGGACTTGAATGCATACGATATTGACAACGCCGAGCAGATAATCAGGGGCACGGCCCGCAGTATGGGCGTTGAAGTCGAGGATTAGTCAAGTAGCTGATCTTTCAGAATGAGAAGTGAACTATGCGAGCAAGAAGTAAAAGATATCAAAAGGAAGCTCAGCAGGCGAGCAAAGAGCCTGTGAACCTGGCTGAGGGCGTGAAAAAGCTTATATCCTTGAAGGCGGTCAAGTTCGATCAGAGCATCGAATGCGTGCTGAATCTCGGTATCGATCCAAAACAGGCCGATCAACTGGTTCGGGGATCGATTTCCCTTCCTCATGGCATCGGCAAGCAGAAGAAGGTGATCGCTTTCTGTGATGAGACAGAGGCTGAGGCGGCGAAACAAGCCGGGGCCATTGAAGCCGGGTGTGACGATCTGGTTAAGAAGGTGACCGATGGATGGATGGATTTCGATGTGGCGATCGCCTCTCCCAAGGTGATGGGTAAGGTCGGCAAACTCGGCCGCGTGCTCGGACCTCAGGGCAAAATGCCTTCGCCTAAGAACGGCACGGTCACACCCGACGTCGCCACGGCGGTGGCGGAGTTCGCCGCGGGTAAAGTCGAGTACAGAAACGACGCCGGCGGCAATGTTCACGTCGTCGTCGGTAAACAGAGCTTCGATGCCGGCAAGCTTGTGGAGAACATTGAGGCGTTTGTTTCCCACCTGAAAAAGATAAAACCCTCGGCGGCCAAGGGAACATATATCAAAAAAATGTG
Organism: uncultured Pirellulales bacterium; assembly: GCA_964476475.1. Classification (GTDB taxonomy): domain Bacteria; phylum Planctomycetota; class Phycisphaerae; order Sedimentisphaerales; family Anaerobacaceae; genus JAFGTG01. The sequence goes on along the minus strand of CAYZAT010000212.1, from coordinate 3,682 downwards.
TATATCTTCAACAATGGGCCCGAGCCTGCAGATTAATATCTAACGCCTATAGGGCGAAATTGAATGACAGACGTGCGTTGAAGGCACGTATGAGATGAAGGTGTCAGGATGAGCAAATATGTCAAAGGGCTGTTACAGTCGGAACTGGAAAAGAAAATTGTCGATCAGAACATCCGGGAATTCCTGGTGGTCAGTATCAAGGGCGTTAGCGGAACGGACAATAATCTGATGCGCGGGGAGCTCTTGCAGAAGGGCATTGGACTGAACGTCGTCAAGAATTCACTATTTAAAAAAGCACTGTGCAGCCAGGATATGGAGACGGCAACCGCTTTATTTGAAGGGCCCTGCGCCATTGTCTATGGCGGCGACAGCATCGTTGATGTGGCCAAAGAGATGATCGATTGGCGGAAGAAAGATCCGCTGATCGAGGTCAAAGGAGCTTTTCTCGATGGTTCGGCGATGGATGCCAACGGGGCGGAAGCGCTTTCGAAAATGCCGACGCGGACGGAATTGCTCTGCCAGATTGCCGGTTTGGTGCAGTCGCCGGCGAGTCGGTTGGCCGGTTTGATCGGCTCTCCCGCGCAGAGGATCGCGGGCTGCGTCGAGGCCATTGCCGAAGGCGAGGAAAAAGAAGCGGCCTAAGACGAGATATGAAACTGCCTGTGTGGCTGTCCCTGTAGCATTGTCGGGTTAAACGAAACGGCGTAGTTTCGGCTACCACCGGGTCTAAACGATATAGGAGTAATGAGAAATGGCAGAAGAACAAGCCGAAACAAAAGAAGCTAAAAGTGATGGCGGCGCAAAATCGTGGAGCAGCGATATTAAGAAACTCGGAGATCAGATTGTTGCCCTGACGCTGATGCAGGCCAAGGAATTAGGCGACTATTTGAAAGAAGAGCATGGCATCGAGCCGGCCGCCGGCGGCGCCGTTGTGATGGCGGGACCCGCAGCGGGGGCGGGCCAGGCGGAGGAAGCAGAGGAGAAAACGAGTTTCGACGTCATCCTTAAGGAATTCGGTGAAAAGAAGATTCAGGTCATTAAGGAAGTCAGGGCCCTGACGGGATTGGGCTTGAAGGAAGCCAAGGAACTTGTCGATGGCGCGCCGAAGCCGGTCAAAGAGGGCGTAAGCAAAGAGGATGCCGAAGCGGCGCAAAAACAGCTTGAAGCTGCCGGCGCCGTGGTCGAGATCGCTTGATGCAGGGACTGATGGGGGAGCGCGTCGTCCTTATGGAGAAGCTGAGACACGGACGGTGAAACAAATGGTAGCTTCTAAAAAAGATCATCTGGAGTATTTAGTGCTGGAGACGAGCAATGCGTGAAAATAGTACCAGCCGAGTCATACGTAATTTTGGCAGAGTACGCGATGCCGTTGAAATCCCGGATTTGGTGGCGATACAGAGAAAAAGCTACGACAATTTTCTTCAAAGAGACGTGGCCCCAACCAAGCGGAAAGACGCCGGGCTGGAAGCCCTTTTCCGGGAAACGTTTCCCATCGAGAGTTACGACAAGAAGATGGTTATGGAGTATCTCTCGTATGAATTGGAAAAGCCGCATTATACTCCCACTCAATGTTGCCAGTTGCGTTTAACGTACGGTTACCCGATGAAGATATGGTGCCGGCTGCGCAACAAAGAAGGTGAAGATTTGGCCGAACAGGCCATCTATCTCGGTGAAATGCCGGTCATGATCGGCGGCGGGGAATTTATTGTCAACGGCGCCGTTCGCGTGATCGTCAGCCAGTTGCATCGAAGCCCCGGGGTCGATTTCCTGATCGAGAGTAAAGAAGGCGATAGAGTTTTGCATGGCGGCAGGATTATACCGGAAAGAGGCAGTTGGATCGAGATCGGCGTCACGAACAAGGACACGCTGGTCGTTCGAATCGATCAGTCCAGCAAAATCCCGGCGACGATCTTTTTGCGGGCCATGGACCCCGCTTATGGGACGACCGAGCAGATATTGCGCTTATTCTATCAAACCGAAAAGGTGCCGGTCAAAAAGCTGAGCCCGACGATGTGGGCGGTCGAGCCGATCATTGATGAGGATTCCGGCGAAATCATCGTCAAGGCCGGGGCGCAAATCAGCGACAAGGTCTCCCTCGTCCAGGCGGCGTTCGATACACCGGCCGCCAAAGGTAAGAAGTCATCCAAGAAAGCAAAAGAACCGACGATGGAAGTGATTAAGAATGTTCGCGATACGATCATTCTGAACACGCTCGCCGAAGATGATTGTCAAACCCATGAACAGGCGCTGCTCAAATTCTATATGCGGTTGAGGCCCGGGAATCCCCCGAACGAAGAAAAGGCCCGAACCTTTTTCGCCGAGAAGTTTTTCGATTCGAACCGGTATCGTTTGGGCAACGTCGGTCGATTCAGGATTAACCGGAAATTCGACCAGAATGTTGACGAAAATGAGATGACGCTTCGGCCCGAAGATTTCCTCGGCACCATGAAATATATTACCGCATTGCGGAATAATGAGGGCGAGGTTGACGATATTGATCATCTGGGCAACCGACGATTGCGCACCATTGATGAACTGGCCGCTGATGAGATTCGAAAAGGGCTTTTGAAGTTACGGCGAACCGTCCAGGAACGGATGAGCATGAAAAGAGACGCCGAGGATACGGTGCGCATTGCGGATCTCATTAATTCCAAAAGCGTTTCGAGCAGCATTAATTACTTCTTCGGGCGAGGGGAATTAAGCCAGGTGGTGGACCAAACCAATGCGCTGAGCCAGTTAACGCATGAACGTCGGCTTTCCGCTTTGGGGCCGGGTGGACTCAACCGCAGGCGAGCCGGCTTTGAGGTGCGTGACGTCCATATCAGCCATTACGGCAGAATCTGTCCGATCGAGACCCCTGAAGGGACCAATATCGGTCTGATTGCTTCGCTGGCCATATTCTCTGCGGTTGATGAGTATGGTTTCTTGCTCACGCCGTACCAAAAAGTCAATAACGGGAAAGTCCTGGATCAAGTGGATTATTTGCGTGCCGATGAGGAAGTGAAGGTGATCTTTGCTCCGCCCACGGCGATCGATGTTGGAAAAGGCCGGGTCAGGGAAGGCTTTGTGCTTGCGAGGATGGAAGGGGAATTGGCCCAGGTTGCCAGTGAAGACGTTGACTATGTTGATATTTCCCCGAAACAAACCGTTGGGGTCTCGGCCTCGTTGATCCCGTTTCTTGAGCATGACGATGCGAACCGGGCCTTGATGGGATCGAACATGCAGCGTCAGGCGGTGCCGCTGCTTCGGACCGATCCCCCATTGGTTGGCACGGGGATGGAAAGCGTTGTGGGGCAGAACTCGAGTATGGTCGTTCGGGCCGACAATAGCGGTACTGTTACGGCGGTTGACGCCACCCGAATCGTGATCAACCACACCGATGAATACAAATTGGCGAAATATATCGGCCTCAATGAACGAACCTGCCTGAATCAAAAGCCGACGGTCCAACTCGGTGAGAAGATCAAAGCCGGCCAGGTCATCGCCGACGGCGGAGGTACGGCCAACGGTGTGTTGGCCCTTGGCAAGAACGTTCTCGTCGGATTCGTTTCTTTTGATGGCTTCAACTTTGAAGATGCTATTATTGTTAGTGAAAGACTCTGCAAAGATGATAGTTTCACCAGCATCCACATCGATGAGTTCACCGCCGAAGTGCGCGAAACCCGCCTCGGCAAGGAGGAAT
>CAYZAT010000211.1:0-7790 GCA_964476475.1 uncultured Pirellulales bacterium | reverse complement strand
TCTCCAGGCCCAGCAAACAATGGTTTACGCTTCGACTGTCAACATACGTTCGATACCTTACAAACTGCTCGAAGCGACCGATGTCGTGAAAAAGCGCTATCACCTCAGCTATCCGCGTTTGGTTGCCGGATAGATCCAGCTCTTTAGCCAAATACCGTATCTCTTCGCAGGTCCGTTGAGTGTGGTCTTCCTTGAGCTTCACATTGGCATTGATATATTCGTCATCACCGTAAAATCCGGCGACATATTCGCCAAACCAGTTTCGAAACTCATCTAACTGTCTTTGTTTCATACAACCTTACCTATTCGAATCAAACAACCATCGTTGTCAGTATAATGTCACAACGAACGAGACACAATCATGAAGACGAATAGTCCTTGCCCGGCCATTCCAACGCCATTTTCCCCGCTCATGCATAAGAAGCTCAATGTGCTTTAAGGATTGCTTGGAGGCGTCGGATCGTCGAGCTTCATGACAATCTTGTCGATGGCGAAGTTCGCGCTGCGATGGGCGATTTCCAAAACACAGGTTCCAGGCTGATGAACCTTGAAATAAACGGGATCTTTGCGAATGGCGTCGGGTGTATGGTGGCCGGGACCTTTGGGAAGCTTCGTCCATTTCCAGTCACCGTAGGTTCTCATGCCGTCCGGGCGAGCGGCGTCGTCGCTTCCGAAAAGTTTTTCACCGTCGAGTGATAAAAGGACATCGTTTTCCTTGTCCTTTCCCCGAGGCCCCTGCCGGGCGAGCAGGAAGACGTAGTATTTTCCCGGGCGGGTGAATTGGACCTCATAGCGCATACAACCAAGACCGGGATCCTGGATTGCTTTGCCGGTGGGTGACGGAATGATATTCCAGTTGCCCTTTCCCGCTTCGGCCTCAATGGTGACGATGCCGTTCTTTTCCCGGATTGGAATTCGAGTGAGCTTAAGTATCCAATCTCCCTCGCCGGGCGGCCGGAGGCCGCGACCGTTACTCGTTTGTTCCTCAAAATGAGACTCAGACGGCCGGCGGGCATTAATCCATTCCACTTCATAGGTGCCGGGTCTGACTTTCACGTGCACGTTCGCAGGTTCCTCGACGTACACAAGATAGCGACGGCCCGGATCGGCCAGACAATAACCGGCATTCACCAGATCGGGACGAGGCTTCATTCGGGGCCAGGGTAACAATGCGAACGTGTCCCAAACCTGATGGATGATTTCATGACGAGCATTGACCGCGTCTTTGGGATTCATGGAATTACTGAAACCGGACGATGAACTGCTCGTCATGTCGCCATAATTAATCATGGCGGCACAAAATAAAATAACAAAAGCATTACGGCGGATATCTTCGTCGGAATAGCGCGGATGCCCGAACGTGTTGCCGGGCCAGAGCGTTTCCTGGGCAAAAAGCGGGTGTGATGGATGATGATTCCGCAACAATCCCTCCGCAAGCCGCTGACGATTCGTGGTCTTGGGACCCTGCACGGTGCCAAAGCCAAACCAGGGCTGATCGCGGTAGATATCATCGCCGGTGGCATTGTGGACTGTTAATCCGTGACCGAAAACATCCAGGGATCGAATGTCCCGCCCAAGACGACAGACTTCTCCAAAGGTCAGAAACGGTTTACCTCGCAGCAGCGGTTCGGGTCCCCCCACATTAAACAGCAGATTCCAATAGGCTCCCAACCGCGCCAACGTATAACGAAGGTAAAGGGCCTGGTCGTTGGGAGATCGGGGAAAGTTCGAATCGCGGCCGAAGAAACCGGCAAAGGGAAACACCGTAATTCGCCGGGCGGCGAGATCGTTCAGGATCATTTCCATGCGTTGATACTCTTCGGCATCCAACGGCCACAATTCGGGTGTATCCCAGCCTTGTCCGCGCGCCTTACTCCGTCGATTCAAATAATGACTGGCAATGGATAAGGTGTTATAACCCCGAGCCTGCGCCCAATCGAGAAAGAGCTTTCGCTTCTCACCGTCGTTCGCTACTGCCGGATCGTCCCAGTTCCGGGCAAAAAAGCGGTCTCCACAGTGGAGGCTGCGTATCAGCAACGGCCCACCATCTTTGAATCCGAACCAAATGGGATTCGTCTCATATTCGCCCACCAGGCCGGGAAGATCGGATTCGACACAGGTGAATGTCCCGCTGACGCCGGGTGCACCATCGGAAAATTCCGCCGTGTACGCCCATATCCCCAACTGGTCCGGCATACACCGCAAACGCCAGGTTGATCGGCCGTCGTAGAAACCCCAAAATGATGTCTCGCTCCCGTCAGGATGGGTGAACGTTACATTCAGCATTACATCGCGATACGGATCCTGATACACCGTCGCGTTGGCCACCGTACGTTCAAACCGGTCCCAGCGACCGACGATCACCGTTGTTTTTGGAGGAACCGCCGGCCTCACGGCGGCACCGGTTGTCAAAAGAACAACAAGAATACCGATGACCAGGTTCATCCGACGGCCCTGTAGATTGGAAGAATCATCGTGAACAACGGTTAAATCGCTCGACATTCGAGTCATGACAATGGCTTTCTCCTGATCTTTAATCCTGACATATCGGCAAGGTCACAAAGAACGTTGAACCTTTGCCCAGCTCACTTTCGACCCGAACGCGTCCCCCCACACGAGCGACGGCGTCTCGGACGATACACAACCCCAACCCCGTCCCCTGATCCCGAGGCTTCGTTGTGAAGAACGGCTCAAAAATCTTATCCAGGTGCTCCGGCGGGATGCCGCCGCAGGTATCGGAAAAACGCAACTCAATGTGTTCATCTTTCACAGATCCGCTAATCACGATCCGCCGGGCCGTTTCACCGTCCGCCGCCTGAATCGCATTCTCAGCCAGAGCAAAAAGGATCTGCTCAAATTCCCTCTCGTGCAACATGACGGGAGGCAGCGCGCTCATATCCTCGACGTTCAACGTCACTCTGGCCAGCTTCGCACTGTCGGCGAGCAGCCTGGCGGTTCGTACAACCACCGCCTGCACATCGACCTGACCGAAGGACGTATCTGAGGAATGCCGGGCAAAACTCCGGAATCGATTGATAATGGACGTGATCCCCGAGACTTGAGCGACACTGTCCCGAAGCCTTCGGAGCACCGTGCTCGAACAGGATGACCCTTCCAGCTCATCTATGACATTGTCGAGCGATAAACGAATGACCGTCAGGGGCTGGGTGATCTGATGAGCAACGGTGGCACTGAGCGTTCCCAATGAGGCAAGTTGTTCGGCATGAGCCATTTTCTCGCGGTACGTGTTGAGTTCCTCCTCCCTCTTCCTGGATTCTCCGATGTCCCTGCATACGACAAGCTGACCCGTTACTTCACCGCGGTCATCCGTGATCGATGTTCCGGAGTGATAACAGGGAAAAACCGTTCCGTTTTTGGTCATATGCTCGAGTTCCCCCGTCCACGATCCCTGCGTATCAATGTCGTAGGCAATTTCCATATCATCATCCATCTCTTTATTGTTATGTACATCCTCGACACGCATTCCCACCATTTCTTCAGGCGTGTAACCATGCATGCGGGCATACGCGGCGTTGACATAGAGCAGTCGCCGGTCAAGGTCTCCAATGGCAATGCCGTCAATCGACTGCTCCACCGCCTCACTCAGTAACCGGATTTTTTCTTCCGCTCGCTTCATACGATCAATATCTCTGGCGATAATCGTCGCCATCGTGACATTTCCCGATTCGTCCTTTACCGGCTCAATTCTGATATGGCGCCATGCAAACCGGCCGCATAATTCTACCTGGCGGATCGACTCCAACGACTGTTTCGTATTGATCGCTCTGGACACTTCCGCCATTCGTTTGTCTGCAATCTCCTTCGGTGAAATATCCCACAAGGTTTTTCCTGTAAAATCCTCCGGCGCACCGCGTAAGTTCTTTGCCGCCGTCGTGTTGACAAACAGGAGAACGCCGTTCTTATCGACGGTGACAATACCGTCACCGGTCCCTTCTACAATCGTTTTGTATTTCTGTTCACTCTCAGCCAGCGCCGTTTCTATGTTCTTGCGCTGCGTGATATCCACCGCCGTAGCGGCCATAGACTTAGGTTCTCCATGCTCATCCCGGATCAACGTGCCATTCATTAAGGCACAGAAGGTCGTTCCGTCCTTTCTCGTATGCCACACTTCTTTGGAAAGATAGGAACCCGTTTCTGCAAGTTGTTGATTGAGCCCGTTAACGACATCCAACTGTTCGTCATTATGGAAAATGGTAAGACGTTCCCCGACCAACTCGTCAATACTGTAGCCATGCATCCGGGCAAACGGTTCATTCAAGTAGATGAGGTTGCCTTGAAGGTCGCTCATGGCTACACCATAGCCGGCCCTGTCGGCGACCGCTTTGAAGTTTCGCAGTTCCTCTTCCGCCTTTTTGCGTTCCGTAATATCAGCGTTTGTGCCGATCATCCGCGCCGGCGATCCATCGCGATTATGAGCTACGATTTTCCCTCGACCCAAAACCCATATGTACGCTCCGGATTTCGTTAAAAGGCGATACTCCAAATGGAAAGAAGCTGCTTGTCCCTTGGCATTCCTATCGATCAGTCCGAGCACGAGCGGTTTATCATCGGGGTGAATACGCTTCTCCCATTCCTCTTGCGCCGTCGTGAGTTCCCCGGGCTCATAGCCTAACATCGTTGTGTGACGCGGATTCCGATACACTTCGTTTGTGACCATATTCCAGTCCCACAGGGCGTCGTTCGACGCCTCCATGGCCAAACGGAACGTCTCCTCACTTCGCCTTAATTTCTCCTCGGCTTCCATCCGCTCCGTAATATCCCTGAAAATTCCCATCAGATAGGTCTTGTGGCCGATCGTGATTGGGAATGCATTAACATCCGCCCAAAAAATACTCCCGTCCTTCCTTTTGACGCGCATATTTTTCGCGAGCGTCAACTCTTCCCTGATCTGTTTCTCGAACTGTTCTATGACATAGGGCAGGTCTTCTTCAGGGTGAATGTCTTCAACGCCAAGCGTCTTGAGCTCGTGTTGACTGTAACCGAGCATTTGACAGACCACCCGGTTGGCTAAGAAGAATGTCTTATTGTCCAAATCGATCAACAGGATCCCGTCGGCCGCATTATCGAAAATGGCTCGAAAAATCAGACAGGATTGCTCTATATGCTTATTCTCATGCGTGAATCGGCTTTGCCCGGATTGCTCAACACACTGACGCAAGGTGTGTAAATATTGGAATAATTCCGTCTTATTGCCTGTCTCGTCCTGCATTCTACAATCTCCACTCCATCAATCCATCTGCATTCTTCGCATGTTGCCGGGTGTGTCAAACAAAACTGCAACCATCTCCACCTCATCCGAACATCGCCGGAGTTCTTTTAGTGAGTTCCTGTTGCACAAACAAAAAACTAACGATGTCACCCCTGCGAAAGCAGGGGTCCAGAACGTTAAAACCGGATTCCCGCTTTCGCGGGATTGACAAATAGTGCTTTCACAACAGGGACTATTTATCTACCTTGCTTTTAGATAGCATAATTGATCGAAAATGTCAAGATTGGCAAGGGAATCGCTCAGACCAACAAAACAACGGGGCCTGCACGGGTCGTATCCGTGCAGGCCCCGAATCCGTACAAACATGAATGCTGTCTGCAGATTCCATTCGCACATGGAATCCAACGGCAGCATCGGCCTTCCGGAAGGCCCTTAATACAGCGCGATGTCGTCAAAGTACATCGTACCCGTTCCGCCGGCCGTGGTCATCGCGCCTTTCGACCCCAAGCCGACCGCGATTGTGTTCACATTCGTCAGGTTAATCCCCTGATCGGCAAACGTCTGTAACGGGATCACCCACCTTGTCCAGGGACCCGTCTGAGCGGCGTTCGCGTCGTCGTAAGTCACCGTCACACCGGCGGCGCCGCTATTGGCGACGGAAACGTATAACGGCTCGGCGGCATTATCCATCCTTCCCCGGAACCACATCACCAACGCGCTGACGCCGCTCTCGGTCCAGTCGCGCGGATAGCTCAGGGTGAGCGTGGCTTCGGAGTACGCGGCCGCGCCGGGGGCGTTATCGTACACCAACGGCATGGATTGAAGACCACCGTGAACGACTGTTTGCTCGGCGTATGGAGGCATAAGATAACCCGCCTGAGCGCCATTGGCAGGAACACCGAAACCATCGATCCAGCTTTGCCAAATGGCCTCACCTTCTGCGTCATTATCTGTGTACTCCTCGAAATCATCCACGGAGAGGAAGTCGGCCGTCGTGAAGCTCCAGAGCGGGCCTTTCAACGTATTGCCCTGGCTATCGACCTCATCGACGCGCCAGTGGTAAGCAGTATGCCAGGCGAGCTTGCCGGGATCGTGGCTTTCGTCCCCAAGGGTTTTACTGCCGATATACTCGGGCGACGTCGCATCGGCATGACGAACGGCCTCTGCGTCAGTGCCAAAATACAGTTCGTGAGAAGCGGCGCTATCGCTCGCCGTCCAGCTTAGCGTGGCGATCATCTTCACATCGGCGGCGCCGTTGGCCGGGCTTGGATTGCCGACCGCACCCGGCGTCGTAAAGGTCCAAACGTCCCCTTTATATGTTTCAGCGGCGTCGAACTCATCGACGCGCCAGTAGTACACTTTTTCCGGCTCCAGCGGACCCGGATTATAGCTCGCCGAGCCTTGTATGGCGCCGCTCTGGGTCGCCTCGTTCACTTGATCGTAATCATCGCCGAAATAGACCGTGTGCAGCTTGGCGCCGTAGCCCGGCGTCCAGCTTAGGGTGACGGGCGTCTCAACGAATTCGGCGCCGTCGGCCGGGATGGGATTGTACGCCGTTTTGGGAGGAACCATAAAGCTCCAGACATCGCCGACCCAGGGACTATTCGGGTCCGCGTCGTTGACCTCATCGATGCGCCAGTAATACGTCGTCCCGGGTACGAGCCCCTCAGGATAAGGAAACCCGGGAAAACCAATCACAATATATGTCGCGGCCTGGTTACCCTCGAAGGCCGCTTCAGCCCCTTCGTTCACATCGTCAAAATGGTCGGATATATACACATCGTGAGAAACGGCAAAAGCTCCCGCCGACCAGCTCAACGTCGCCCACGTGTCCTCATGAATGGCGCCGTCGCGCGGATCGGGCCCCGATGCCTTCCCTCTGCCACCCAGCCCCATCATAATCTGCGGGACCTCACTTTCGCTGAGAGCATGATTGTAGATCATCACGTCATCGATCAGACCGTTGAATTGGCACCCGCCCGTGCTTCTTCTCCCAATCATCACTGAAACGTCGTTCTCCGGCATTTTTCCGGTGTACGCCCACTCATCGGCCAACTCTCCATCGATGTAACATCTGAAGATAGTACCATCATAGGTCGCCGCAATATGGTGCCACTCGTCCACGGTCGGCGATTCTGGAGAGCATGTGTCTCTGCCCGCGTCATCGTAAAACTGCCAAAAGATCACACCTCCGGCTTCCATCGTCAGTTCATAAGGCAGATTATTTGCCGCCCATCCGCCTTTGCTCACGATCGCCATTTCACCACTCGCGCCCGTATTCATATAGGTCCAGGCAGCGATCGTGATGGCATCCGTGATGGATAGGCTGGGATTGTGAGGAACTTCCACATAATCCGCAGTGCCATCAAAACTGAGGGCACTGCCCAATTGCCCAACAGCCCACTCCGGGGGGCCATTCAGCGTGCCATCATTCCCCTGGCCGCTCGCGTCCACGGCTGTGGTTCCAGCGCCTTCGTCAAATTTCCAATACCCCACCAGATCGGCTAAGGCATAATTGGCCATGCCCAATATTAACAGGAAAAAAAACAAAACAGTTACT
>CAYZAT010000210.1:0-7803 GCA_964476475.1 uncultured Pirellulales bacterium | reverse complement strand
GGCGTGGCCGCAAATGCGGGGCTGCTCGCACCGCTGGTTATTCCCACCGGTGTTCTTGCTATTAAATGGCTGCTTCTATGGTTCCTCTACCGACACAAAATATTCTTTAAAGTCTGACCATGTGATCGAAATTACAAATCAATAAAAAAGGGTGGCAAGCCAAAACGCTGCCACCCTGTCATAGACTGGAAAGCTATCAACTCACTTCAAAAGGCGACTACTGAGCGGGAATACTCATGACTTCCACGTTGTCAATCGCCCACCACCAGTCGTTGCCGGCGTCGAGCATGCCAAACGTAATGACCATCTCACGGGCGCCGGGGGGATTGTTCAATTCCATAACAACGGTTTCATTGGTGGCATCCGGTTTAAGCAAGGCCGGGTTGCCAAGCTCGGATTCCCATCGCATGATCTCGATCGGATCGCCGCTATCGAACTGGACGGTGACACTGGCCGTTTGCGAATCTTCCTGGCGCCAACTCGAATCGAACACCAGCCATAACGTACCCGCATCTACAGTCGAAATATCAATCGCCGGCGTACTCATGAATGCATTATACAGACCGGGGAAATGATCCAAATCATCCCATTCATCCGGATCGGCCACCGCTACAACGGAACTACCGTTCTCGAATTCGCTCCGGCCCTGATCTCCCGCGACCTGAACCCACCAGGATTTATTGACAAAGCTCCATCCGGCCCATTCGGTCACACCATCATTGTCGATGTCACCCGCGCCGGGTACGCCGCTATCATCCACAAACCAATTTATCGGCGGCACATCGGTCCAGAAACTGCCGGGAGGCGCCTCTTCGACGCTCGGTTCGAGCGTCAGGCCCTCGAAGTCCTCCACGAGCAATTGGACGGCGCCGCCCGCCGAGATGCCGGTGACTTCTACGTTGTCGATCGCCCACCACCAGTTGTTGCCGGCGTTGAACATTCCGAAGCTCAGAACCATGCTCTGCGCCCCGGCGGGCGTGGGGATCGCCACGGTTACCGTCTCGCTGGTGGTGTCCGTCTTGAAGTTCGGGCTGCCGGAGTCCGACTCCCACAACAGCACATCCACCCAATCGCTGCCGTCCACGGAGACACTCACCGTGGCGGTCTGTGCAGCTTCCGGCCGCCAGCTCGAATCGAATTTGAGCTCGACGGTTCCCGAATCGACACCGGAAATGTCGATCGACGGTGTGTCGAGAAAGCTGTTAAACGTCCCATCGGCATGGGTTGCATCATCCCATTCGTCCGGATCGGCAATCGCGACAATACCCGTTCCCAAATCAAACGTGGAACGTTCCTGATCGCCGGCGACCTGGACCCACCAGGCCTTATCGGCGAAGCTCCATCCGGCCCATTCGGTCATGCCGTCTGTGGCCGGATCGCCGAATCCGGCCATCTGGCTGTCGTCGATCGCCCAGCCGGGCGGGGGCGTCTTGGTCCAGAAGTTGCCCGCGGGGGCTTCATCCACACTGGGAGTCAAATCCACACCGTCGAATTTCTCCGAGAAAACCAGGATGGGGGCGACATCGCCTGTCAGATAACCATTAACAACCACGTTGTCAATCGCCCACCACCAGTCATTGCCGGCTTCGAGCATTCCGAATGTGACGAGGGCGGTCGTCGCCCCTTCGGGATTATCCAGCGGTATCGTCACCGTCTCACTGGTCGCATCGGGCTTGAAGAAAGCGCCGGCCAGAGACGTCCAGAGCATGACCTGAACAGGCTCACCACCGTCGAACTGGACGGTAATCCGGGCGGTCTGCGTATCTTCCGGCCGCCAGCTCGAATCGAATGTCAATTCGAGCGAACCGGCCTCGAACCGGGAAATATCCATGACCGGGGTGCTGAGATAACTACTGATCAGGCCGGGCGTGTGATCCTGATCGTCCCACTCGTCCGGATCGATCACGGCGACCGTGCCGACTCCCAGGTTAAACTGCGAACGGTTTTGATCGCCGGCCGCCTCTACCCACCAGTTCTTGTCGGCGAAACTCCAGCCGGCCCATTCAGTAACCCCGTCGGTGGCGAAATCGCCAACACCGGGGACGCCGCTATCGTCGATGGTCCAACCGGCCGGAGGTGTTTTCGTCCAGACCTCGTCACCGGTGAGTTCCTCGTCCACGTTTGGCCCCAATTCCAACCCTTCGAAATCTTCGATCAGAACGGGTACCTTTTCTCTGGGCAGACCGCTGACCTCGATATTATCAATGGCCCACCACCAGTCGTTGCCGGCGTCGAACAAGCCGAACGTCAAGACGACGCTCGTCGCCCCGGCGGGAACATCCAAATCGACGACAATTGTTTCATTGGTAGAGTTGTCGGGTTTGAAGTTCGGACTCGTTCCATCCGATTCCCACCGCAACACCTCAACCGGTTCTCCAACATCATAGGCTGCCATAATATTGGCGGTCTGATGATAATTGCTGTCAAATTCCGGACGCCAGCTCGAATCGAACTTAAGCTGGACCGTCCCGGCCTCGAAATCAGCGACGTCAATCGCAGGGGTGCTGAGCCAGGTATCGAAGGCATCCTCGGCAACATTATATCCATCCGGATGAGCCGAATCATCCCACTCATCGGGATCGGCTATAGCGACCGTCCCCTGACCCAGCTCGAATTCCACGCGCCGTTGATTGCCGGCGACGGCAATCCACCATTCCTTATTGGCGAAAGCCCAGCCGGCCCAGTCGGTCACACCGTCCACCGCCGGATCGCCCACACCGGGAACACCGCTCTCGTCAACCGACCAACCGGGCGGGGGTGTTTCCGTCCAGACTTCTTGAGAACTCGGGTCCTCCTCCGGGCTTTGGCCCAGTTCCAGACCTTCGAAATCTTCATAAAGGGCGATGATGCGCTCTCTCGGTATACCGCTGACACTTACGTTGTCAATCGCCCACCACCAGTCGTTGCCGGCGTTGAGCATGCCAAACGTAACCACCATCGTCTTAACCCCGGCAGGTCGGTCGATATTGACCGTGACGGTTTCGCTGACGGCGTCGGCTTTGAGAAATCCAGTATTGTCTCCCGAAGATTCCCATCGCATAACTTCGATCGGCTCGGCGCCGTCGAAACTGACCGTGACATTGGCCGTTTGCGTATCTTCCTCTCGCCAGCTCGAATCGAACTTAAGCTGCAATGCCCCCGGTCCCGCTTCCGTCGTGGAAACATCAATCGCCGGCGTACTAAGGAAACTATTGAGCAGACCCGGCGCATGATCTTGGTCGTCCCATTCATCCGGATCGACGACGGCGACGATCCCATTGCCCAAAACAAACTGCGAACGCTGCTGATCGCCGGCGGTCTCAACCCACCAGTTCTTGTCGGCGAAGCTCCAGCCGGCCCATTCGGTGACACCATCGTTGGCCGGATCGCCGACGCCGGGAACACCGCTGTCGTCAATTGCCCAGCCCGACGGGGGCGCCTTCGTCCAGACCTCATCGCCGGCAAGCTCCTCATCCACATTCGGGCCCAGAGTCAGACCTTCGAAATCCTCTTCAAACAGGATGGCTCGTCCGACCGTCGGCATGCGGCGAACCACGTGAATATCATCAAAGATCAGCATGCCGGTACCGCCGGACTGAGGATCATCTCCATCCCCGACACCCAGAGCAATCTTCTGGACCGCAGTGACGTCTATACCTTGTGACTGAAAATCATCGAGCGGAATCGCCCATTGCATCCAGTCACTATGAAGAACCGCCTGCGGACCGTCTTCGTGATAGACCGTACCGGGCTTCCCGGCGGCATCTTCCAGCCTGACATAGAGCGGATTGGGAGCGTTGCTGCCAATCCCAACATCCTGCGACTGGTCAAATACGCCCGGGGCTACGGTACCGGTCGTTGCGACATTAGAGATTCTGGCTTCGCATACCGCATCAGGATCACGAGCGCTCACGGCAAGACCGACATAGACATCCGATTTCATCAGGACGTTCCAGGTGGACGGATCCAGTGGATCGGTGCCTGCCACGGGCTGCCAATTGACACCGTCAGACGAATGCTCGGCGCTGAAGAGATTGGTGGCCGAACGCGTCAGTCTGATCCAATGCGGAAGGGTAATGGCGCCCGTGGCGGTATGTGTGCTGTGGGCATCCAGTGCGGCCGTGGACCTGAATCCAAAAGCGACTCGGCCGCTCGGCGTCACCACAACTGAAGCATAGAGGGCGCCCGCCTCCAGTGTCTCGCGAATCATAATCCCGGCCTTGGCCCAGGCATGCGTATCCGT
Source organism: uncultured Pirellulales bacterium (assembly GCA_964476475.1). Taxonomy (GTDB): domain Bacteria; phylum Planctomycetota; class Phycisphaerae; order Sedimentisphaerales; family Anaerobacaceae; genus JAFGTG01. Next base: position 3,581 of record CAYZAT010000210.1, on the reverse strand, counting down.
CACACTCTCGACCTTCGCGGTGATAGATCCCGCCCCGGTCAGCGTTTTATATGCATAATGGAATTCATCCGAGGTGCCTCCGATCTCCGAGCCGGAGCCGGTCATCGTATAGGTCTGACTTCCCGCATCATAACTGAGACCGCCAACGGGAGCCGGTTGCCCCTTAAACCAAAGCGTCAATCCGATGAGTCCGTTGACGGTGAAATCCCACGGATCGCCGGCAAACGTGCGAACACCTTCAGAATAGGACGCCTCGCTGTTATCGTAGATGAACGGCATGGACTGAAGGCCACCATGAACAATCGTTTGTTCGGCATAAGGAGGATTCAGATAACCGACCTGCGAGCCGTTTTCATCGACACCGAAACCATCAATCCAGGACTGCCAAATGGCCTCACCGGCCGGATCGTTATCGGTGTAGGACTCGAAACCATCCACGATCACGAACTCCACGGTCGTAAAGCTCCAGACCGCACCCGGCGTCACGGTTCCATCAGCCTTATTTTCATCGACGCGCCAATAGTACGTCGCACCCGGCAACAAGAAACCGGGGCCAAAGCTTGTATCCGCCTGATTACCCTGGAAGGTCCCGCCGGTTCCCGCCGTGACATCCGCTTTGTTCGTTCCGAGATAAACATCATGAGAAACCGCATCGAGACCGGGTGCCCAGCTCAATCTCGTATTGGTCATCACGTCCATCTGACCGTCGGCCGGTTCAGGTCTCCAGGCGGCGGCTGACGACGTCGAGGCATTGAAAATATCCGCCACTTCCACGTCCGTTAGCCCGCCATTATACACTCGGGCTTCGTCAATCGTCCCGACGAGAAAGTCACTGGGAGTATCTCCATCCCATTCCTGGCCTAAGGACCAGCGGTCGTCGGGACTGAGACTAAAGCCGGGATCGTGAGTGTTCTCCAGCACCCCATCGACGTAAACATAACCTGTATTGCCCCTTCGGACATACGTTAGCATGTGCCACTCGTCGTCGGTGACGATAGTGGTCGAGTGGGCCTGGTAACTGTTTTCATACATAGCGGCCCGCTGGTTGTCCGTAGCGAATAGAGCAACGTTACCGCCGCCGACGTCATTGATGGAGAACCAATCGCCATGGTCGGCTGTCTTGACCCAGGCGCTCATACTGACATTGTTGCTCTGAACGTCATCGGCGACGCCGTCCGTCGTCACATAATCGTCGCCGTCCAGAAACACCGCCTGGCCGAGCCAGCCGCCGACATACTCCGGATCGCCTTCGAGCGTACCGTCATTGCCCAGCCCGGACGAATCCAGTGCATCACCGTCGAACGTCCAGAAGCCGACGAGATCGGCGGCGTTCGACGGACTGGCCAGGATCAGTCCAAACATAAGAATTAAAGTTAAACGGATCAGTTTGCTACACATGACGAATCCTCCTTTCAAAATGAAACCGGATGAATAGTTATGTTTCGGTTAACACCTGAGACCTCCTGCATGCACCACACAACCTCATACAATACCATAATAACAATTTTCGACAAGTATGCCACCTATTATTAGAAATTTATGAGACTATTGTGAATTTTATATTAATCCAGACCGGCAGGCCCGAAGAATACTCCCCTGGGCTGCGATTCCAAAGTTGATGCCTGCGCCCCTTTTAATTTATGCCAACCGGAGGATTATGCAATGCTTATTCGTGCATTTTATTGGAGCTCGAAACGAAACATCGCGCTGTTTCTTCTTTATTGACATTTTGCGAAAGGATATTATACAATGCACATGTAATCGTCAGACGTGCCTCGGTAAGGCTCAGGAAGAAGGGGATTTGAAGCGGGGGATTTTAGAAAGTGATTATGTGTAGATATTTCAAACGCTTTAATTTCGCAGAAGTGGCCGCTCGCTCCCGCATACTCTCCGGAAGAACTCGATGTCTCGTTTTGGTTTTAGCCATCATGAATACGGCTCAGGCGGATATCCTAAGACGAGCAAAGCCAAATCCTTCGCGGCAAAATCGGGGCGCGACCATCACGATCGACGTTGGACCTTACGTGCAATTCACCGGGCCAACGACTGCGGTCGTGCGATGGGATACACCCGATGCGCGTGATTCTATCGTGGAGTACTGGGCAACCGATTCGCCGGGCCTGCGGGCAAAGGATTCTTCAACGACAACGACCCATGAGATAGCCTTGAGTGAGTTGCAATACAGAACCCAGTACTCCTACCGAGTTGGATATACGAGTGGATCGAGGGAACTTTACACCGATATCTGTACATTCAATAACGCCATCAATTATACGCGTATGGACTGTTCGAACAGAGCCTGCCCTCATCCCGCCGACTCGCTTAGCCCGTTGTACGAGACGGCCGCGGAGCATATCATCAATCAAACCGGCATTGAAAAAGGGTTTTGTCTGGTTTACGGCTGCGGGAAGGGACGGCTGGCATTCGAATTAGCCAAACGCAGCGATCTTATCGTCATTGGCGTGGATACCGATCCGACAAAGATACACACAGCGATCAATAAACTCATGGAAGCGGGCATCTATGGGTCCCGAATAAAACTGCATAAGGTCGAATCGCTCGACGATCTCCGATTCACCAAATACTTTTTCAATCTCGTTGTTTCCGACCGCGTTCTTTCGGAAGGAGCATGCCCCGGTTCCGTCGCTGAGATATACCGCGTCCTCCGGCCCGGCGGCTCAGCCTTTTTGGGACAACCGGCCGGTTGTCCGCATGAGCTAACGAAAACTGAGCTGGAAACATGGCTAAACGCCACAGGCTCGAATTGTATCACGACTCACGACAGCAACGGCCTTTGGTCTGAAGTAGTTCGAGGCCCTTTACCCGGCGCTGCACCGTGGCCCCGTCAATACGGCAATCCGGACAACGCCGCCAATACCGGTGACACACTCGAAGGGGCCACGCGAACGGATCAGATGATGATACAATGGATCGGCTCGCCCGGTGCCGACTTCGGGGCGGATCGCAATCCACGCATGCCGTCCCCGGTCATGATGGACGGCCGGTTGTATCACCAGGGTCTGGATCGGATTTTGGCGATGGATGCCTACAATGGAGCGATCTATTGGTCGCTGGAGGTACCGGGATTGCTCCGAGTCAATACACCGAGAGACAATGGTTATGTCTGTGCAGATGTGGACGGACTCTATGTTGCCGTGGACGATGACTGCTGGTTCCTCGACGGGGATACGGGGATTCGAACAAGAACATTCAAGCTGAATGATGACGGTCTCCAATGGGGCTATGTGGCGATTTCAAAGGATATGCTGTACGGCACCGCCCAACTCGACGGGACTCATTATACGAATATCTGGGGCGGTTCGGACTCCGGCTGGTTTGATAAGCCTTCGGGATCCGTCACCTACAAGGTGTGCAGCCAATACATCTTTGCCAACGACAAAATCTCCGGCGACCGACTCTGGGCAGACAATCGCTCCGAACGTGGGATTATGATTAACTCAACCATGACGATTGATGACAATCGGATCTATTTTGTCGAGAGCCGCAATCCCACCGTAAAAAATGATTCCTCCGGGCGAATTGGACTGCCCGAGTTATGGCGCGATCAATACATCGTCGCC